>JAZNUK010000001.1:0-4070 GCA_045592265.1 Candidatus Fimisoma sp.
CCTCCTTATCTATGCCGTAATACATTCCTTTGACCATTTCTCCTCCCGACAGTGCCATGACATAGCTACGTTCTTGATGTTGTCTCAAAAAATAGAAGCCGGGAACATTCTTTATGGGGTAGTGAGTTGCAACTACTATATCCTTCGCAATAAAAACTCTGTCTCCTGCATACACCTTTTGCCCCTTAATTTTCGTAACCTTGGTGTTCTCCATTATTTTAAGTTTTCCTTTTAAGGCAGCAATAAATTTCAAAGGACTGAATTCTGCTTGGTTGGTGAAACACAAAGCTTTGCTTATTTTAAACGGCAGTCTTGTTTTCTCTACAACTAACCCGTCAATATCAAGGTATTGCACAGCCCTGGCTTCCTTTTCCAGTAGTTGGGGCTGAGAAATGGTATATAAGTAGGAATGGGCTCTCTCAAAATCGCAGTCAATGTTCTCCTGTTTTATGAGATTTTCGTACTCCCTTACGGCGTCTTCGTTAGCGCGAGCATAAAGACGAGCTTTTTTCATCCCTACATCATTTATCAGTTTAGCATACTTCAACCCATGTTGACTTGTTATCTTGGCCGTTGTTCTCCATGTCTGTCCTGAAGCCACTTCCTTGGCCTCAAGAATCAACACCTTTTTTCCTTCCCGTTGCAGATAATAGCCAATGAGAAGTCCTGCCATGCCTGCTCCTACAACGATTACATCAACCTTTTCCGCCTGAGATTCTCTCTCAGTATTTTTATTCTCTTTTAACATTTCTTTCATATCTCTTTATCCCCAAGTTTGTTTAATATCCTCTTCAGTATATAGCGTCATTGGCGTATGACGACATTTATACTCAATGTCATTAATACATACTATCATTAGTATTTACCACCCTCAGGTAAAGAATACAAAACAAAAAGGGCAGACGGCATTCTTGCCAATCTGCACCTATGGAACCTATTTTAAATTTTCTTCAAAAAAGTCAACTACATTATCCATTATCTCATCTTTTAGCTGGGACTTTTTAAATCCCATCTCGTATCCGTGCCCGTCTTCTGTAGTAACTTCCATAATCTCTATGTTTTCATACGCCAAGGCACATTCAAGACTGGTCTCGGGGAGAACCACCTTGTCCAAAGTATTGTAGCAGAGGAAAACAGGCTTTTCACCAAACTTCTCTCCTGTCTCAGCAGGATTATACTTTTCAAAATCCCTAAACCAATCCGCTGATAATTTCAATCCTTGCTTTTGGCAAAATCCCTCTTGTTCAGCCTTCTTTTTCATGGCTTCCCATGATTCCTCTCCCCCCATATAGTAGACCATGGCATTATCATTTCCGGCAGGAGCTATCAACGCCATGGCTTTGAAATCCAGCCGGCCTATATCTTCATTTGCCATTATCATAGCAAGTCGGCCTCCCATACTGCGTCCGTAAATACCCAGCTTCTCCTTATCTATAGGGTAATTTTCCAAGGTATATTCAATTGTCCTGACAGCATCTTGAGACATCTGGGTAAGGGTGTAACTTCCCACTCTGCCAGATTGTAGATCTGCTGCAGCATAATTGTCAAAATCAATTCTTACAGCACCTATTCCCTTAGCGGCAAGCAGCCGTGATAAATCCGCCGCGCCTCCGCTGTTCATGGTCCCTTTAAATCCATGGGCCATAAAGACAAGCGGGTATGGTTCTTCCGTATCAGGCACAACTATTTCTCCATGAATATATGTTCCGCCACCGCTCTCTATAAAAAACTCTTCGCCTATATATTCATAAGAAGTTACACCCTTTTGGCATGATGCAAAAAGGGTGCAAGTAAGGCTCAAAATCAAAGCCACAATAATTAAATTAAAACTAGGCTTCTTTCTTTTCTTCAACATTGTTCTCTTCCACATAATTTGGTCCTTTTAACCATTTTACAAGGTAAGGTAAACGACTCGGTCCATCCACTATTAAATCGTAAAGTTTAATCCAGAACGGAGCTACGAAAGATACTCCGCAAATTAGGGCTCCCCCGTATACCAATAAATAGTAGAAAATCTTGTTTTCCGGACAGAGACCGTACAACGGCTCAAGGCATCCTGATGAGAAGAATGCTACAAAGGCGGCTATGGAAATCACTATAGCTCCGGCATATACCATAACATTTCCGTACTTTTTATGTATGAGAGACAGAATTGCAAACCAAGCAACCACCAAGCATGAAATGAATCCCACATACAAACCGTAGAACTGTATAACATATCTCAGTGTTAAGTGGAAAACATACACAGGCATAGTATTTACACCAACAAAGGATATAAAGTTAGGTGTCGATGGAAGAACATTTATCATGAACACTATCCACGCACTTGCCAGTAAGAATATTCCCATTCTGCCCAAAGTATCCTGCCACCATTCCATTCTGAAACTATGTACTGATTCTCTCAGCAGATACCAGCCTACATTAGGACCGTACTTACACAGGAGAACGGATATTGCAACTAATACGATTCCCCATATTACCAGCACAACCGGTTTTTTGCGCAGTTGTTGCAGCCATGCTAACCTTTCCTTAGAGCAATAGTATCCCAGTAAAAAGAATGGGAAGTAGGAAACTGCTCTTCCAAGACACATGAAGTCGTCCCATTCTGCCACCTGACCGGCTAAAAGGAAAAGCAATATGCTCGTTGGCAGCAACCATTGATATTTCACCATATCCTTTAGGAAAAAGCGGTAAAAGAATAAGGCAAACAAGAACCACAAGGCAAAAGGCGGTGTCAATATCTTCAAGTGTGCATTGCCGAAGAAACAATATCTTATGCAGAAATAAAATACCGTAAATACCAGATATGGCCACATAAAAGTGCCGAAGGCCGTTTCCCTTGCTCGCTCAGGCTTCTTTGAAAAATATCCTGACAGGAACATAAAGGCCTGCATCACAAAAACATTGATGGTTATGTATACAAAGCCGCCTAATGAATCCTGCGGAAAACCTCCGCCAAGATACAAAGAGGAATACAGATTTCCTGACATTTTAGTAAAATGCGACATCGGTATAGAAAGCATCAACAGCCCTCTGAAGGTGTCAAACATATAATCGCGTTGCTTAATCTCTCCCATAGCTCCTCCTAAACAATTATAGGGTTTTGTCCGTTATTTTCTTCATTATATCACAAATACTCCCGTGATGACAGAACCATTTTGTTTCCATTTAACTTCTTTTTTTAGTAAGTCAAAACCCTTTTAGGATATTTTTATCCTAAAACGGTTGTTTTTTTATCCTATATATGTTATTATGTGTAAAACAAATAACGGAGGTGAACATGAACGTACAGGAATTAAAAAGGATAAAACAGGAGCTTGGATATTCTAACGCATTGGTAGCCCAGCTTTCAGGAGTTCCCCTTGGTACCGTTCAGAAAATCTTCAGCGGTGCCACAACATCTCCAAGATACGAAACCTTATGTGCTCTTGAGAAGGTTCTTCAAGTACCCTATTATGAGCAACCTGATTATTTTTGTCGAGGAGACCGTGGGGCTGAAACCGCCGCTCCATATGTGGCAAAAAAACAAGGAGAGTATACCCTTGAGGATTATTATAATCTCCCCGACGATGTGAGGGCTGAACTAATAGATGGTGTAATCTATTACATGACCGCCCCCACCTCTATCCATCAACTCATTGCCGGTTATATACACGCGCAGCTATTTAACCACATAACATCAAAAAAAGGAGGCTGTCTCCCAATGATTTCTCCTCTGGATGTACAGCTTAACAGGGATAACAAGACCATGGTTCAGCCGGATGTTGTAATAGTCTGCAATCGTGACATCGTCATAAAGCGATGCGTTTATGGTGCCCCTGACTTTGTGGTAGAGGTGCTGTCACCATCTACCAAACGTAAGGATATGATTATAAAGCTAAACAAGTACATGGATGCAGGTGTAAGGGAATACTGGATGATTGACCCAAACAAAAAAGAAGTTACTGTCTTTGATTTTGAACATGACAACTATAACATGCAGTTCGATTTTAACGCTACAGTTCCCGTGGCAATTCTGGACGGTCAATGTAAAATAGATTTCAAGGATTTGTACGAATACATCCGTTTCC
>JAZNUK010000002.1:0-5415 GCA_045592265.1 Candidatus Fimisoma sp.
TTTTAGAGGTGACGCCAAAAAATCCGCCCATTATGTCCTCCTTGGTATCTTTGGTAAAATTGAATCTTAACTAAGCAAAGAAAAGTTCTGAAAGTGTCATCGGGTCGATGTACTTGCCGTCTTTGTAGACTCTCATGTTACCGGATGCAATTTCATCTATGAGCATTACGTTTCCTTGGGCATCGTAACCGAATTCAAACTTGATGTCGTAGAGAATGAGACCCTTCTCCTTTAAATCATCTGCCACAATTTGTGTAATCTTCTGAGTCATCACCTTGATATCTTCATACTGCTGTTCTGTCATAACGCCAAGAGCAACAAGGGCGTCCTTTGTTACCAACGGATCTCCCTTTTCGTCATTCTTGAAGGTCGTCTCAACATATGCAGGTAAATCTGCGCCCTCTTCAATGTATTCACCGTAGCGGCGGAAGAAACTTCCCACTGCTTTATGGCGACAGATAACTTCAAGTCCCTTTCCGAATACCTTTGCAGGTAAAACTTCCATGGTGGTCTTGGTAAGGTCTGCATTTACGAAGTGAGTTCTGATTCCGGCAGCATTTACCTTTTCAAAGAAGTAAATTGACATACGAAGGTTAACATCACCTACACCGTCAATGGTAAGGCCGACTGCATTCTCGCCCGGGTCAAATACTCCGTCTTTTCCTGTGCAATCATCTTTAAACTTAAGCAGATAATTGCCGTTTTCCAGTGCATATACGTCTTTTGTCTTTCCGGTGTAAACGTGTTTCATTTCCATTTTTTTATCTCCTTTTTTTCATTAAAATATTTTTCACATTATTTTCATTAAGATGTTTTCACATCGTCTCCATTAAGATGTTTTTCACATCATCTTTACCAAAATATCTTTGCGGCTTCCGGTTTAAAACCTTGCGGAAATTGCCGCATCTTTTTCCAGAACCTTTCTGGCATCTGCTTCTCGTTTTGCCTTAAGTCTTTCTGCCAAATCCTTATCTTCGATTGCCAACATCTGGCATGAAAGCAAAGCGGCATTAACACTTCCGTCTATGGCAACTGTGGCTACGGGTATTCCCGAAGGCATCTGTACAGTTGACAAGAGGGCGTCAATGCCGTCTAGGTTAGATGATTTTACAGGTACTCCAATTACAGGCAGGGTAGTATTGGCCGCTATGGCTCCTGCCAGGTGGGCGGCTTTCCCTGCAAAAGCTATGATTGCACCAAATCCCTTTTCTCTTGCGGTGCGTGAAAACTCTCCGGCTTCCACAGGTGTTCTGTGGGCAGAGTATACATGAACCTCATAGGGCACTTCCAATTCCCTGAGAGTGTTGATTGCTTTTTCAGCTACGGGAAGGTCGCTGTCCGAACCCATTACGATTCCGATTTTCTTCATGTTTTTTTCCTCCGAAATTATTGACTCTTTTCAATCTTTTAAACAGGAAAAGCTTTCCTGTCTTTTGCCTTCTTCTCAACTAAAAAAGGGTGCATTTATCCCTCAAGGCAAGGAACAAATACACCCAGACGGCCGGCAATCCAAGCTTTCTGCTTCCTTGCGGTTCTCCGCATTTCCGTCAGTCACAAAAAGCTGTTCACTGTACTACCATTATACCAATATTACAATTTCATTGTCAAGGAAAAAGCCATGATAATGAAGAGTTTTTACCTACAGTTTATCCTATAATTTTATCTGCGGCTTTACCTGTTTTTTCTTCTTGCCGCCATGTCTGCCGTAGCCGTAAACAATACGTCTGTGGACGAGTTAATCGCAGTCTCGCAGGAATCCTGGATAACGCCTACAATAAACCCTACTCCAACCACTTGCATAGCTATGTCATTAGGTATTCCGAAGAGGGAACAAGCCAGCGGGATGAGTAACAGTGAGCCGCCGGCAACACCGGAAGCACCGCAGGCACTGATAGCCGAAAGAATGCACAGTATGATTGCACTTATCATGTCCACTTCAATTCCCAATGTGTTGGTGGCAGCAAGGGTAAGGATTGAAATGGTTATGGCTGCGCCTCCCATGTTAATTGTAGCACCCAGTGGAATGGATATGGAATAGGTGTCCTTATCAAGGCCTAATTCTTCACAAAGCCTCATATTTACAGGAATATTAGCTGCAGAGCTTCTGGTGAAGAAGGCCGTTATGCCGCTGTCTTTAAGGCATTTAAACACCAGTGGATAGGGATTTTCACGGGTATTTATATAGACTATGATAGGGTTTATGACGAGGGCATCCACCGCCATGGTTCCAACCAGAAGCGCAATAAGCTTTGCATATCCCAAAAGGGTTGAAAGACCGCTTGTGGCTATGGAATTAAACACAAGTCCCATTACTCCCAAAGGAGCAAACTTTATTACCCATCTTACGGCCTGTGATACGGCTTCAGAAATATCTGCAAGGAAGTCTTTAGTAGTGTCTGAGGCGTGTCTTAATGCTATACCGAAGATTATTGCCCATGTAAGTATTCCTATATAATTGGCATTTGCTATTGCAGTTACGGGATTTGATACCACATTGAACAACAGTGACTTCAATACCGCCGCAATCCCTTCAGGCGGCACTATATCGCTACCGCTTCCCCGAGGCAATACCAGCTCAAGCTTGAATATAAAACTTGCTATTACCGCAAGAGTTCCTGCTGCAAAAGTTCCTACAAGATATAAGCCTATAACAGACGTCATGTTGGTCTTCTGACCTGTCCTGTGCCGGCAAATAGCTGCCATTACCAGAAAAAATACCAGAACGGGAGCTACGGCTTTTAACGCACCTACAAATAGATCCCCTAGGATTGTGACTCCTGCCAGTTGCTCCGGGGCTACCAGTGCCAACACTATACCAATGACTAATCCGATAATAATTTGCTTAACTAAGCTAATTCTGTTCCACCCGCTAAGCAGACTGCTTAAAAACATTCCTTTTTTCTCCTTTTCCGTTACTGTATCTCAAAAAAATATTTTACTTAGTGTCCATTTCTTCCCGATTTTTAGACAACATTGAAATTATATCATCCTAAAAAAAGCTGTCAACAAGAATGTGTACGATTGTCACATTTTTAATATACACCCTTTTATATTTTAAACGTATGGGCTTTTCACATCTTGGAAATGATTCCCTCCGCTACCATGTTTGCTTCACCTCTCAACAATAAAATTTCTCCTTTAAACATTCCTTTGTCCTTTTCTGTTCCTGTCCCACTATGTGCCGCTGCGGCAAGAATTTGAAGCTGTCCTCCCGGTGTCTTTACAGTCACCTTTTCCCCTCGTAGTTTACCCCTTTGCTTCAGAGCCAGCACCGCAGATGCGGCCCCTGTACCGCATGCCATTGTGAAATCCTCTACTCCTCTTTCGTAGGTCATCAAATATATTTCTTCTCGGCCCGTAATTTTATAAAAATTCACGTTAGCTCCCTTTGGAAAAGCCGGATGACTTCTTATTTTTGCTCCCAGCTCTTTCATATCAATTTCACTGTCTGCCTCTGTTACGGCATGGGGAATCCCCGGATTGCCAAGCTCAATGTAGTCACACATATATGAGTGGTTTTCCACCTGAACTTTTACATTAAGTTTAATAAGAGAAGGAGGATTAAGACGTATCGTATACAGATTTTTCGATTCCCTATGTCCTTCTATAATACCGGCAGGAGTCTCTATATTTTGATATTCTCCTGCCAAACAGTGGTCGTAACCATACCTGGCAAGACACCTGGCACCGTTGCCGCACATTTCACCCGGAGTTCCGTCAGCATTGTAAAATGCCATTTTAAAGTCGCCATCTTTTTCAGGAGGTTCAACAAACATTATCCCGTCGGCTCCGATGGAGAATCGTCTGTGGCACAGTTCCTTTGCCAATTTTCCTTGAGCTTCCCGGGGAATCTGTTCATCAATATTGTTTATAATTATGAAATCATTTCCCGCACCTTCCATCTTAGTAAATTTCATAGGCATAGGCCCTCCGGATCTCCTCCGTTTTCAACATACAGTTCCAGGGCAACTTGCCGTATGAAAGTTTCCGTCTCAGGTACATCAGTATCGTCGGAGGTTATCACCAATATGAAAGGTGTCTTTGCAAAGACGATAGCTCCATCGTGGGTAGTATCGCCGCTTTCTCCTGTCTTGTTTGCTATCTTTTTCTTCCTTCCGATATAGCCGGGTATCTTATGCCTTATCTGTTGAAGGAGCAAAACTTCCTCTATCTTCTTGGAAATTTCGGGACTTATAAACCGCCCTCTATAAATCATCTCCAATAGTTTCCCTATTTCCTTGGGACAGATATAGTTTTCTATGCCTTCGGCTGATGCCGCATCGTTAAACAGCAATCTGTTGATTGAGGTCTTCTCAAGTCCCAGCCATGCAAAATGCTCTTTCACAGTTTTCATTCCAAGGTGGTTTATGAGCATATTGGTAGCGGTGTTATCACTTATGGTTATCATAAGCCTTGTCAGACTGTCTATGTCTACATCAAATTCTCCCGTCAAGGAAAGCAGGGCACCGCAGCTAGGTTGTTTATCACATTCTCTAACGGTAAGTTTGTCACTGCCCTTGAGTGTACCTTCAGCTATGAGCTTTTCCATACACATGAAAAGGGGCAGCTTTATCATACTCGCCGCTAAAAACATTTCTTCTTCGTTATATCCGTATTCCTCTCCTGTTTTTAGGTTTTTGTAATAGAGGCCCACCTTTCCCTTCAGTTTTTCCAGTCTTTTCGCCATTTTTTCTCTGTCCATTGATTACCTCCCCTTATATTTCTCATATTATATATACAGAAAAGACTCATTTCATAACCGCTACTGCTGTTAAAAACAACAAGAAAATTTCCGCAAAAAAGGAAATTCCCCTACTTCTCTGAAATAGGGGGTTTCCCGTGATTGTGTATGTTTAAACCATAGGAAATGGTTTTGAGGGGGGGCTGATTTATCTATTCGTTAAATTTTTATCATTTTCTACATAATAACCTATCGTTAATTATTTGTCAATACTATTTTTATATTATTTTTTTCTTTTTTTATGCATCCGGTTGAATCCCGCCCATGCGGCAAAGTCTTCTGTTTATATACCGGTGTTTCTATATAGAAATCCCGTGATATTACATGAATTCTTCCGTAAGCCTCCTGACTATTCTCCCTGTCATTCCCCATATAACCTTGTCTCTGTAGTGATACACAGGTACTATGTTTTTTCCTTTTCTCCAATTGTAGTCCGGCGATATTCCGGCTTCTTCAAAAGGAAAAGCTTCCGTCTTTGATACCACATCCAAACAATAAACATCGGGCTCATTGGAGAGAAAAAAAGACAGTGGAACAGTGAAAACCTCTTCAACTTCGTCAAAGTTAATCTTCATTTTCCCAAAATCTTCCGGCTTAATTTCCGCTATGAAAGTATATAAGGTGTATCCGGAAAATCCGTGAAGAGTATCGAATTGACCCAGCACCCTTACATT
>JAZNUK010000003.1:0-3550 GCA_045592265.1 Candidatus Fimisoma sp.
GTATAGATGTAGCCATACCAACGGCTATACCGTTGGAACCGTTTACCAGAAGATTAGGGAATCTTGAAGGAAGAACAGTAGGTTCTTTCTCTTCTCCGTCAAAGTTAGGTATAAAGTCTACCGTTTCTTTTTCCAGATCTCTTAACATCTGCAAAGCCAAAGGTGTCATTCTGGCTTCTGTATAACGCATTGCCGCTGCGCCGTCTCCGTCAACGGATCCAAAGTTTCCGTGACCGTCAACTAGCGTATAACGTATATTAAACGGCTGAGCTAATCTTACCATGGCATCGTATATTGATGAGTCACCGTGAGGGTGATATTTACCCATTACTTCACCGACTATACGAGCAGATTTCTTATGAGGCTTGTCCGGAGTTACACCAAGACCTGCCATGCCGTAAAGAATTCTTCTGTGAACAGGTTTTAATCCGTCTCTTACATCAGGAAGGGCTCTTCCTACGATTACACTCATGGCGTAGTCGATATAAGAATCTTGCATTTCTTTATTTATTTCATGCTGAATAAGCTTTTGATCTTCTAAAAATGTAGCCACTTTTTACCCCTCCTTTCTTAAATATCCAAATTAGCGTATACTGCGTTTTCTTCGATAAACTTCTTTCTAGGAGGTACCTTATCTCCCATAAGTGTTGAGAAAGTCTGATCTGCCGCCGCACTGTCTTCAATGGTTATCTGAATCAGTGTTCTATGCTCAAAATCCATTGTTGTATCCCAAAGTTGCTCAGCATCCATTTCTCCAAGACCTTTGTAACGCTGGATATCCGCTTTTCCGGGTTTTTCTTCAATGGACTTCATCAATTTTGTCTGTTCTTCTTCACTATAGGTATAGTATACGTCTTTACCTTTTTTAACTTGATAAAGAGGTGGCTGTGCTGCGTATACATAACCTCCTTCTATAAGAGGTCTCATAAATCTATAGAAGAATGTTAATAACAATGTTCTTATGTGTGCTCCGTCTACATCGGCATCGGTCATTATTATTATTTTGTGGTATCTTAGTTTATCAACATTAAAATCGTCTCCGATTCCGCAACCGAAGGCTGTTATCATGTTTTTAATTTCGTCTGAACCGAGTATTCTGTCCAGTCTGGCTTTTTCTACATTAAGAATTTTTCCCCTCAAAGGAAGAATTGCCTGGCGTTTTCTGTCTCTTCCGTCTTTGGCACTTCCTCCGGCGGAGTCACCTTCGACTAAGAATATTTCGCAGTTTGCAGGATCTTTATCTGAACAATCTGCCAATTTTCCCGGAAGCGAAAAGCTGTCAAGGGCGCCTTTTCTCCTTGTAAGATCACGGGCTTTTCTTGCTGCCTCTCTTGCTCTTGCTGCCTTTATACATTTTTCAAGAATAACCTTTGCCTGAGCAGGGTTTTCTTCAAGAAATGCTGTCAAATGTTCGTTAGTGGAAGTTTCTACAAATCCTCTCATATCCGGATTTCCCAATTTTGCTTTGGTTTGTCCTTCAAATTGAGGTTCTGCCAGCTTTACGGAAATTACAGCAGTGAGTCCCTCTCTTACATCTTCTCCGCTTAACGGATCATCGTTTTCTTTGAGTATTTTCGCCTTTTTGCCGTAGTCATTAAAAATTCTTGTTAAAGCACTTTTGAATCCTACGATGTGAGTACCACCGTCAGTTGTATTGATGTTGTTTGCATATCCAAGAACTAATTCGCTGTAGCTGTCGGTGTATTGCATTGCAACTTCAACTTCACAAGTTGCTTTTTTAACTTCAAAATATATGATATCCGGATGAATGGCATCTTTATTTTCGTTTTGGAATTTTACAAATTCCTTTATGCCACCTTCATAATAGAAGGTTTCATTCTTTTTTTGTCCTTCTCTTTCATCCTTGAATATAATTTTTATTCCTTTATTAAGGAATGCCATTTCTCTTAACCTATGCTGAAGTGTTCCGTAGTCAAAAATTGTTGTCTCAAAAATTTCAGGATCCGGCCAAAATGATGTTTTTGAACCTGTCTTCTTTGATTCTCCTATTACTTCAAGAGGTGTTACTGTTTTACCTCTCTCATAACATTGCTTATATATTTTTCCGTTTCTCTTAATCTCTACTTCCATATGAGTAGAAAGTGCATTAACTACAGAGGCACCTACTCCGTGAAGTTCTCCGGATACTTTATATCCTCCACCGCCAAATTTACCTCCGGCATGAAGAACCGTATGAATAACTTCTACTGCAGGTATTCCCATTTTAGGATGCTTATCAACAGGCATTCCTCTTCCGTCATCTTCTACAGTAATGGAATTATCCTTACATATAGTAACATGGATAGTTTTACAATATCCTGCAAGAGCCTCATCCACAGAGTTATCCACAACTTCATATACTAAATGATGAAGTCCTTTGGCTCCTGTACTTCCTATATACATTCCCGGTCTTTTTCTTACAGCCTCAAGCCCTTCCAAAACTTGTATTTGGGCGGCATCATATTGACCATTTGTCTTTTCTTCCAATAAACTCATTTTTCCACCTTTTTCTTGTTTTTTAATAAGTATTAGTATAGCACAAATATGGTAATTTTTCAAAATAAATATATCTTTTAATGATAAATATTAAATTTTTAATAAAACCCCTTTTAAAAACGAAAATAGAATACAAAAAAGCTCTAAAAAATATTATATATATGTACTAAAAGTAACATTATTTTTTAAAGCTTTATTTTTCCTTTTTCTACTTTGTATATTTTTCCTTTTTTTACGGCATTTTTTAGATTATCGTTTATTTCTGTTGTGGTTATAAACATTTGTATATCTGACAATGTTTTGACCAAAAATTCTTGTCTTGTTGAATCCAGCTCAGACATTACATCATCAAGAAGTAATATTGCATTTTCTCCTGTCTCTTCTTTTATAAGATCTATTTCTGCAAGTTTAAGTGACAATGCAGCAGTACGTTGTTGTCCTTGAGAACCAAAATTCCTTACATTTATATCATTTATATAGAATTCAATATCGTCTCTATGAGGGCCCTTGGTTGTTGTTCTTAATCTTATATCATTTTCTCTTGAATTTTTTAATATATCATATATTTTTTCTTCAAGCTTTTCTTCATTTTCTATATTGGGACTGTATTTAATTTCTAAATTTTCTTTTCCTTGAGTTATTTCACTATGTATTTTTTTACTTATTTCACATAATTTTTCTATAAAATTTTCTCTTATTTTTATTACTGCTTCTCCATAGCGAGACAACTGCATATCCCATATATCAAGAATTGAAGGTTCTATATTATATTCTTTCAAATATGTATTTCTCTGTAATAAAACTTTTTTATAATTGCTAAGATTGTTGTAGTAAGCAGGTTTTAATATACTAAGCTCTTTATCTATAAATTTTCTTCTTTTTTCCGGCTCATCTTTTACTATTTTTAAATCTTCAGGTGAAAAAATAACTATATAAATTTTTTCCATTAATTCTGAAGTCTTATTTATATTAACTCCGTCCACCTTTATAAATTTACCGGAATCTTTTTTTAAAGTTATATCTATTTCTACAGGAAATAATTCTCTCTGCCCTT
>JAZNUK010000004.1:0-11683 GCA_045592265.1 Candidatus Fimisoma sp.
AAGCTTTTACCGATGTGTATCCCCATTTAAAAAATTCAAGTGATTTTGCTCTAAATCCGCCATCCCTTATCGTTAACGCTAGCGCTGCACCAAGCTCTGCGGCCTGAACAACTCCCACAAGTGAAACTGCTAAGCCCGCAAAGGCGAGTAAAAGTGCTACTGCGGGTACTCCTGAAAAATTTAAGGACCATTTCATTAGCTTCGTTCCACTTGCAACATATCCTCCAACTGCTGCGAGCATTACTGAAAGTTTTGTCCATGCTGCTATTCCTCGATATGCAGTATATGACGCTCCACCCTCAACGTACATCATTTCGTCCTGGTCCATTACCGCATAGCTCTTTGGCATTGCCAATGTTCCTTGATAACACATTTCCATAATTTGTTTCCTCCTTAAAGTATAAATTCTTGCGAAGGTGTTTGCAACCACTTTCGCCCTTTTTAATTTATGTAAAAGCTTTTTACATCTACCTTATGTGTAGCTGATTACCCCGTCGGAATCCTCTTCCGTCTCCTCACCCACTGCTCGGCAGCTATCCCCTGCTGCCTCATTCTCATCTATCTTAAAATTCCCCTGTTGCATTTCCCAGAGCCGGTAATACTGTCCCTCCATGGCCATAAGCTCATGGTGGCTTCCCTGCTCAATGATTTCCCCTTTGTCCATGACTATTATCAAGTCGCAGTTCTTAACGGTGGCAAGCCTATGGGCTATAATCAACATGGTCTTCTTGCGGAACTTGTTGTAAATCATGTCAAAGATTATATTCTCCGTTGCGAAGTCCAGATTGCTGGTGCTTTCGTCCATTATGTAAAACTCATTTTCCTTAAGGAAAGCTCTGGCAAGGGCGATGCGTTGTTTTTCGCCTCCGGAGAGCCCGTTGCCCGCTTCCTCCAAAAATGTGTAGTATTGCATAGGCAATCTTTTGATAAAGTCATGTGCATCTGCAGCCTTTGCCGCCTCCTTCACTTCTTCCAAAGTGGCGTTCTGCTTGCTGACCCTGATGTTGTCGTATATGCTCTTGGAAAAGAGCTCTATGTTTTGCGGAACATAAGAAATCTTCCTTCTAAGGGAGTCATTGGCATACTCTCCTATGTCAACCCCGTCAATGGTTATGGACCCTTCCTCTACCTCGTAATACTTGAGGAGAAGCTTTGCCACGGTAGACTTGCCGCTGCCGCTTGCACCTACCAGCGCAACCTTTTTACCCCTCGGTATAGTAAAGCTGACACCCTTTAGTGCAGGTTTGCGGTTTCCGTACTTGAAAGTCACATTGGAAAACTCAATATCACCCTCAAGCCCTTTAAACTCCTGATATGTGCTGTAGCCATTGGTCTGCTCCTCCATACCTGCTTCCCTTTCGTAGTCCATGATTTCCGAAAGTCTCCGCATGGATATGTTGGCCTCCTGTATCTGAAGCTGTAATCCCACTAGGTTTCCTATAGGTTCCATAAAATACCCTGCCAAGGTGGTGAATGCCATATAGCTTCCCAAAGTCAGGTTCCCGTCTATTACCTGAGATATCCCTACATACAAGAGAACTAAATTGCCTATTCCCGATATGATGTCGGAGATGGACCCCTGAATATTTGATAACATTCCCTCTTTATAGCTTATCTTCAGCGATTTTATATATTCCTTCTCTATGTTCTCAAGCTCCACTTCCTCGTTGGCATTGCCCTTGATGGTTTCAAAGCCCCTTAGCCCCTCTATGATTTCCGAATTCAAAACCGATGCCTGCTGCATCTGTTCTTCGTTAATCTTCTTGTAGGGCTGTTTGAAGATGAAAACCAAGAGTATGCTTACTATAGTCATAAACAAAATGATGGAGAAGAGTTTTTGATTCATCTGAAAGAGTATGACTCCGCTTATAAGTGCCATGGAAATATCCATAATCAAAGACAGGGCTATACTGGTAAAGATGTCCTTGATGGTAAAAGCATCGGAAAATCTTGTTGTAATGTCTCCCGTCTTTCTGCTGGCGAAAAACTTCATTGGCAGTTTGTATATATGCTCAAAGTACCCAAGCATGAGAGGTATATCTATCTTGATGGATAAGTGCATGAGAATCCACTGCCGCACAAAACCGATGGAAGTCTGAGTAAGCATTACCACCAGAAATACCAGCAGCATGATTTTCAGAACGCCTTTTTGGCTGTAGGGCAGAATCTCGTCGTATATGATGTTGTTAAACAGTGATGAAAGAATTCCAAGGGCTGTCAAAAGAAAAGATGCAAGGATTGCATAGATGAAAAGTTTTTTCTGGGGTAACAGCAGTTTGACGTATCGATCAAACATCTTTCCCGTTTTTTGCTTTCCCCCTTCAAAGGCGGGAGTTGGCTTTAGAAGAAGCATTGCCCCCGTAAATTTTTTATAGAAAGTATCGATGTCTACTTTTTCAAGGTCTTTGGCAGGATCTCCTATTATGACGTGTTTTTTTGTAATCTTAAAGACAACCACGAAGTGGGAGAGCCCCTCTTTAGTTATCACATTGGCGATGGCAGGGAGGGTATAGTCACTTAGGAATCCCTCCCTGTCAACTCTTATTGCCTGATTTAAAAATCCCAGCTCCTTGGCACATTTAGACAGACCTATCAGGTTGGTCCCCTTGATGTCCGTTCCCATAATGTCCCTAAGCTGTGTAATGGTGGTATCTTTGCCGTAATGCATACAGACCATTGCCATGCACGCTGCGGCACAGTCTGTTACATCCAGTTGTTTGACGAAAGTGTATCGCATTTTTTCTTCCCTTTGTTCGTTGGTCTCATAAAGTGTACTTTCTGGGAACCAGTAATTGCCAATATTTTAACACTGTCATATGAGAAAGTCAATACGATAACCCTACATATTCGACAAAATATGGGAGAAAATCAACGATTTTACCCCCCACGCGGTGCTGGTGTTGTCAATTAATGGTGGTTCTTTGTGCAAAAGTGACATTAAATAAAACATCTCTAAGGGGTATCCTTAAGTACACTTTCTGGGATTTTTTGTTTGTGTTTTTTGCCTCAGGCTCGCCTTCTTTCTTGCCTTAAATTTCCTGCTCCGAACTCTGCTTTAACTCATACTTTTTTATCTTGCGATAGAAGGTAGATCTACTCATTCCCACATTGCTGAGAACCTCTTCAATGGAAATTTTTCCTTCCCTGTACTTTTGCAAATTTGACAAGAACTCCTCTGTCAGGGGGATTTCCGGTCTTCCGAATTTCACTCCCCGTACCTTTGCTGCATCTATTCCTTCCCTCTGCCTTTTTCGTATATTGTCTCTCTCCATCTGCGCCACAAAGGAAAAAATCTGAAGCACTATGCTGGTGATAAAATCTTTCAACAAGCCGTTAAGCTGGGTCGTGTCAAGAAGTGGCATATCTATTACACATATGTCAATTCCTATGTCTGTGGTCAATATGCTCCACTGCTTGAGTATCTCGTCGTAATCTCTGCCAAGACGGTCTATGCTTGATACATAAAGCATATCTCCCGCCTTTAATTTCTCTGTCATTTCCTTGTATGCAGGACGGTCAAAGTTTACTCCCGATTTCTTGTCCAAGAAAATATCCTCGTCCTTAACCCCCTTTTCCCGTAATTGTATTATTTGTCTTGCCTCGTTTTGGTCTGCGCTGGAAACTCTGGCATAACCGTAAATTTTTTTGTTATCTGGCATTTCTTATTCCTCCTCGTCTCTCTTTATTTTTTATTTTTGAGAGCGAAAAAATACGGATACACCCTGTTCAATTATATTGCACCACAAAAAAACAGGTAGCACTCAGTAGCACTACCCGTTCCTAAATTATAGAGACTTTAAATAATTTTCAATATTCTTGTAAACAATGCCATTCTCCAAAACTACATCATCCCCACGGTAAATGACACATCGTTTTGTAATGGGACCAAAGCGAAATTCAACATCTTTTACCCGTCGGCTTCTCTGCTTACCATTCTCAGTCCATTGTAGATAAGCATACTTTTTGCCTCGGAGTGATTTATAGGTAATGTTCCCCTTTGGCAACTGGGCAATCCATTCTTTCATGTACCTAATTCTCACCGGATCCATACAGACACCTCTTTTTTAAATGCGATTGTAGCTTGTGTAGCTTATTTTCTCAAACTATGTAAGCTACATAAGCTACCAGGTTCTTCTCCCGCCCAGACTCTTCCCTTTTTCCGCAGCACATTTAGTATTTCCCGGACAACGAAAAAACTTCCGCAACCTCAGTTTACAGAGAACCGATGTGCGAAAGTTTTTTCTTAAATTCACGCTTTATCAAGAGGATTGTTACGCATCTTCACAAATTTTCATTGCCTCCAGGGTTTCGTTGAGCAGTTCATCCAGCTCCCATCCCAGCATTTGGGCACCATCTATAATCACGTCCCTGTCACATCCTGCGGCAAATTTTTTGTCCTTAAACTTCTTCTTAAGGGATTTTAACTCCATGTCCTTGCAACTCTTGGAAGGTCTCATGAGGGCCGCTGCCCCAATAAGCCCCGTAAGTTCATCACATGCAAACAGCACTTTTTCCATTTCATGTTCAGGTTTAACATCAGCACAAAGGCCATATCCGTGGGATACGATGGCATGAATCATCCTTTCGTCAATCCCTGCTTCTCTCAAGAGTTCCGGTGCTTTTTTGCAATGTTCATCAGGCCACATTTCAAAGTCGATATCGTGGAGAAGGCCTACCATTCCCCAAAAGTCAACCTCTTCACCGTAGCCCAGCTTCTCTGCAAAGTACCGCATGGTTCCCTCCACCATTTTACCATGGTGGATATGAAACTCTTCCTTATTGTATTTCTTCAATAGCTCTAAAGCTTCTTCTCTAGTTAGCATTGTTCTTCAGCCTCTTTTCCATTCTTTCTTCTTTGGACGGTAACTGTGCTATGATTACTGCTGCGAAAATTACAACACATCCAAAGAGTTCTCTCGGTGACATAACTTCGTGAAGCAAAATAGCTCCTGCAATAACTGCAAATACCGACTCAAGACTCATCAACAATGATGCTACCGTAGGCTCTGCGTGTTTCTGTGCCACAACCTGCAAGGTATAACCCACGCCTGAAGATAAAACACCGGCATATAATATAGGTAACCAACATTGAAGAATAGCATCTAAATTCGGATTTTCGAATATTATCATTCCTACCAGACCCAATGTGCCTGCCGTTATAAATTGAATACATGAAAGCTTAACGCCATCCATCTTTGGAGAAAAATGATCCACAACCATAATGTGTACGGAAAACGCAACTGCACAAAGAAGTACCAAAGTATCTCCGAATGTCAGCTTGAAAGAAGCATCTGTCATACAAAGGAGATAAAGTCCCACTGCTCCCATGATAACGCACAACCACATAATCGGCCTTATTTTTTTACCGATTAGAATACTGATGACAGGCACCATTACAACATACAAAGTTGTTATAAATCCCGCTTTGCCGGCAGTTGTGTACATTACACCAAACTGCTGCAACGAACTGGCGATAAAGAGCACCGTTCCGCAACATACGCCTCCTATCACAAGAAGCTTGTTCTGTTGTTTCTTTTCTCCTTGAGAAAGGGTTTCCTCCGCGGCCTTACCTCTGTTCATAATAAGGATTACGGGTATCAAAACCAAACCGCCTATGAAAGTACGAATTCCATTGAATGTGAAAGGTTCTATGTATTCCATTCCGCTTTTCTGCGCAACGAATGCCGAACCCCAAATAAAAGCTGTAATCAGCAACAGAATGTTGCTCTGCATTTTCTTACTCATAACTGTCTTACCTCTTTTTATCTATCAATTGATTTTATAGACCAAATACAACATCATTTTAGCAAAAATTTTTCACTCTTGCAACATGGCCTCATCACCGGCTGTCTTTTTTTTTGGAGTTTTTTGTGTTATAATAAGCCCGTTGCTATTCCGGCAGTGTGGCAATGAGCCGCTCATTGAAACAAACAACATATACTTGCACCTTAATTAAACCCTCATCCGGAGGAAATTATAAAATGTTAAATTTAAAGAACAAACTGTACATTGCTACATTTCAAAACAATGCAATAGAAGTAGCAAAGACTTACAACCTTGGCATTGAATTTAATAACACTTGTATCTCGGAAGCTCTGGACGAAAAAAACAGAGAAAAGCTTTTGACGGCTATGAAACGCGACTTTGACCATGTGGCATTTCCCTCGGCCATCATACACGGCCCTTTTACGGAAATTCATCCTGCTGCCATTGACCATCGTGCTCGCAGTATGGCTATGGCGCGAATGGAGGAAGCCTATCAGGTTTGCAAAGAATTTCCCGCTAAGGGGATGGTGGTTCACAGCGGATGGATGCCTTTCATATATTTTAAAAACTGGCAGGCGGAAAAAGGTGCTGCCTTTTGGCAGGAGTTCATGAAAGACAAGCCTGAAGATTTTTCGATTTATGTGGAAAACGTCCTTGAGGATGAGCCCTACATGATGGCAAAAATGATGGAACAAATCGCAGACCCTCGTATTAAACTGTGTCTTGACATCGGTCACGCCAACGCTGCTACCGACGAAGACATCCCGGTAGAGTTATGGATTCGAGAACTTGCACCTTATATAGGTCATTTTCATCTGCACAACAACCCGGGGACCGGAGATACTCACGGGGACTTTGAATCCGGCTCTATGGATATTCACCGCATACTGGAAACAATTGAGGAAGTATGCCCCCCTAATGTAACCTTTACCATCGAGGCCAGGGACTGCCGAGGCTGTGTACTGTGGTTGCAGAAATACGGATATCTATAAAAGGCTTACATGACAAGCATATATAACAGGCTTACATAACAAGCACACATGACAAGCATATATAAAAATTTATAAAAATATTAAATAAAAAACATTAGGTAAAGAGGAGTTGTTATGGAAAATCGTTTAAAGGAAATATTATCTGAAATTGAAGAAAAAGGTGGCCTTGATGCCGTAGCTATAGAGAAAGCAAAGGCACGCCAGAAAATTCTCGCAAAACCTACTGGGGCCCTGGGCACCCTTGAGGACATTTCTATTCAGCTTGCCGGAATTACCGGCCAGGTTCACAACCATGTCACAGACCGTGCCATCGTGATTATGTCGGCCGATAACGGAGTGGTAGAAGAAGGTGTCGCCTCTGCCCCACAGTCTGTTACCTTGTCTCAGACCATAAACTTTACCAGAAGGCTCACAGGAGTGAGCTCCATGGCAAAGCACTTTGGCATAGACCTTCTCGTAGTGGATATCGGTGTCAAACTTACCATTCCTGAAAGTCTCTATACAGACTCTATGACTGACGGCGGCAGATTAACGAGAAAAATATACAACAAACGCCTTGCCAACGGCACCAAAAACCTTGCCAAGGAACCTGCCATGACCAGAGAACAGGCTCTAACGGCAATCCTGTGCGGCGTGGATGCTGCCAAGGCAATTAAAGATTGCAATTACAATATCTTCGGAGTAGGAGAGATGGGTATAGGTAATACTACTACCAGCGCCTGTATACTCTCTGCTTTAACCGGAGCCACCGGTGATCAGGTTGTAGGCCGGGGTGGCGGATTAAACGATGAAGGGTTGATGAAAAAAATTCGCATTGTAGATCAAGCTGTCTCAAGATGCAAGGACAAAGATATTATAGATACTTTGGCAACTATAGGCGGCTTTGATATATGTGCCATGGCAGGCGCTTTTATCGGCGCTGCATATTACAGACTACCCGTTGTCATCGATGGATATATTTCTGCCGTAGCTGCACTGGCGGCGGTTCGTCTTGCACCTAATGCGGTGAACTATATGTTCGGCTCCCATCTGTCAAAAGAGCAGGGATATAAAATTGCCGTAGATGCCATCGGTATCAAACCGTACTTTGATTTAGGTATGCGCCTTGGTGAAGGCAGCGGATGCCCTATAAGTTTTAATATTATTGAGACGGCTTGCGCCACCATGAATGAAATGGCCACTTTCGATGAGGGGGCAATAGATGCTGACTATCTTGCCGAAGGTGAAAAGGGCAACTTCTTCTAGTTCAATTTTGTACTAAATCGCAAAAGATTTTATATCAGATTTCAGGAGGATTTATATTGAATTACTTTATCAGCGGTGGCTGCAAAAATGGTAAATCATATTATGCTCAGCAGTTGGCGCGCCGCATGGCTCGGGAACAGAATCTACCTTTATATTATCTTGCTACCATGATTCCCGTGGACCATGAAGATGAGGCCAGAATACGGCGGCACTTGTCAGAGCGAGATGGCTGGGGCTTTGACACCATCGAGCAAGGTACCCACATTTTAGAATGTCTCTCCGACAAAACACTTTCCGGGAAGGATGTAAGCTCCGAGGGCGTCTTTCTTTTTGACAGTGTTACTGCCCTCCTTTCCAATGAAATGTTCAAAGCCGATGGCACTGTGGACCTTGAAGCTCCCATGAGGCTTGCCGAAGAATTGTCTCAATTTGCTTCACTTACGGGAAATACGGTCTTTGTGTCAGATTATATATATTCAGATGCTGCTTTTTATGATGATTTGACGGAAGCATACCGCAAAGGGCTTGCGCTTCTTGATAGAACTCTCGCCCGACTTTGCCCGCAAGTCATAGAAGTTTCTTACGGCTTCATCAAAGAACATAAAGTGTTCAAATAGTATTTTTAAAATAGGGGGATATATGAAAATTTTTACCGGATTATTCATGGCATGGGGTAATTTCCTTACGGTTCCTTGCCCGTGTAAAAAATGGGACGATGATTTAAAAAATTATATGCTGGGATTTCTCCCCACTATAGGATTGATTTTAGGTGGTCTTTGGGCAGGAATATGCCTTCTGATGGTATGGCTGGGAGTGCCTTTTCTTGTGATGGCATTTCTACTTACGTTTCTCCTCTTTGCCTTTTGCGGCTATATGCACCTTGACGGTTTCATGGACTGCTGCGACGCCATAATGTCCAGAAAGCCCCTTGAAAAGAGGCAAGAAATATTGAAGGATTCTCACTGCGGTGCCTTTTCCATAGTAAGCGTATGCTTTATGATTCTGGGATATTACGCATGTATATCCACTGCTCTCAGCGGTGGTATGGACTTTGTAGACCTGATTCTCATCCCCGTTGTCAGCAGAGGAGTGGCCGGAATCCACGTTTTGTGTTGCAAGCCTATAGGCCATAGTCAATACTCCCAAGGTGCCGGCGCAGACAACAAAGCCCAAAAGAAAAAGGCAGTCCTTTTGACTGTTCTTCAACTGCTTTTATTCTGTGGTGGCGGACTTTTCCTCGCTACAAATTTGGTTCCTACACTGGTTATAGTAGGGGCTACAGCTTTGGGGGCAGTTGCTTCAATTTTTTACGGAAGAAAAAACTTGGGCGGTATGAGTGGAGATATCGCAGGTTTTGGAATAGTTTGGGCAGAATTCATTGGAATTTTCGGTATGCTTGTGCTTTAAAAGGAGGACACTATATATGATACTGATTTTTGGTGGCGCATATCAGGGGAAGCTTGATTTTGCAAAAGAAACCTTTCAGGTTAATGATTCAGATATTTTCATATGTAATGAGAAAGATTCTCTTGATCTCTCAAAAAAAGTTCTTTGCAATATGGAAAACTTTGTGTTCAAATGTGTTCGCGAGGGAGTGGAAGCGAAAGAATATCTGGCCTCCGCTGAAGATCTTTTAAAAGAAAAGATTTTTATAGTTAATGATATTTCCCAGGGCATAGTGCCCATGGAACCTGATTTGAGAGAGTGGCGCGAGATGGTGGGCAGAACCATGGTCTATCTTTCAAGAGAAGCAGAAGAAGTTTACAGAGTCTTCTGCGGCATAGGTCAAAGGATTAAATAGAGCACCGAAAGCCGGCAACATCACCACGCATCGGTAACCATACTATAACAAGGAGACTACAGTAGAATTATGTTATCTTATATTCATTTTATTCGTCACGGAATTACAGAGGGTATTCAAAACAAGTGGTATTACGGTGCTACCGATATGCCTCTTGTAGATGTTGGTTTTGAAGAAATAGAATCCTTTAAGAATGACAACATCTATCCGCCCCTTGGTAGCAGCGATTGCTACACTTCCGGAATGCTTCGTGCCAACGAGACTTTTAGCGCTATATACGGTAACTCACCCTACAGAGTTCTCCCTTCCTTCCGGGAGATGAATTTTGGTGCGTGGGAGTGTAAGACCTTTGAAGAATTGCAGTATATGGACGGCTACGACACATGGATCAACGACAAAACCGGTACCTTCGTATACCCGGGTGGTGACTCTGCTGTAAGTTTTTATGAAAGAGTTTCAGGCGGCCTCACAGAACTTTTAAGTTATCACAATTTAAAAGAGCCTTCAAAAGGCTCTTCTGATGATTCCATGCTGCAACCTCCTGCATCTATAGTAGTGTGCCACGGAGGAGTAATTGCCGTATGTATGTGTCTCCTTATGGGTATCCCAAAGGAAGATTTTTGGAAATGGATACCTGCCCCTGCCAGAGGATATACCGTGTTCTTTGAAGATGGCCAGCCCATAAAATACGAAGCCATATAACCTAACATAACAGTGAAATTACCAAAGCTATGGCTCGCAATGTTTTCTCTCTCATAACGGCTCCTTTACCGGCATTCAAAATTTATGACTTCTTGTCTAGCTACAGCTCTTCTCCACCTACTATTTCTTCTCTATCTACGACTTCTTCTCTGTCTAAAACTTCTTCTCCATCTATTACTTCTTCTCTGTCTACTACTTCTCCATCTGCCTCTTTGCCTTGTGTCTCTTTTTCGTCCGCCGCCTTCTCTTCTGCCTCTTTCATTTCTTTTATCTGCCGGTCTATGGATTTTGACAGTAATGAACATAATGGACCGTTAAAAAAGACACACACTATTCCTATCCAACCAAACGTCTGTGAAAGGCTCGTTTCCTGAAAAAATTCCGTTTCCCCCAAAATTTCTCCAAAGAATAGAATGACAAATCCCACCATGGGCATTACCATCGATATAATATTTTTGCTTGCTTCTCTGTAACGATAGAAAAGCCATCTTTTCCAACAGAGATAGTGAAGAAAGCAAATCAATCCAACTATTGCAATACAAATAAGGAGAGGTGCTTTTTTCAGGCAAAAAAGCTCTATAGGTATGATGACACTAATCATCAACACAAACGAAAGAATCTCATATAATATCAGTCCCCCGTCTTTTTTATGCAGCGTTTCTCTTCCCATATTCTCAAAGACAATAAATTCTTCTTGCTTCCCCGAATAATATTTTTCTTTAACCAATAACATGTTAAGCAAATTTAAGGAAACGGTAACGGCACAAAAAACATATTGTGCATTTCCCGATGGAAAAATTCCAGCCTCTACCCTTAACATGATAAGGAGAATGGTATTTATTAGAACATCTACATATGTCCTCTTCATAGCCATTTTTTCCACAGATATAAACTTGGTAGCAAATGAAGCTACGGAAAACATCCACATTACAAAGACAAAAAGGAGCGCTCCTGCCCAAAGGGCTTCCACAAATGACCCTGCTACCATTAGCACCAAAAAAATAATCTGCAATACTTTGTTCAACTTGTTCAAATCATGTCCTCCTGCAGCCCGTGTGGACCTTTCTCTTCATAATTGCCTATATTTTACAACAGGACCTTCCTCTTTGCAAGGATATTGCCCCCCACCCTTTTTCTTGCAAATACACCCCCAGCCTTTTTCTTGCAAATACACCCC
>JAZNUK010000005.1:0-8975 GCA_045592265.1 Candidatus Fimisoma sp.
GGGTGGGCCAAAAATATAAAAAATAAAACGATATTTACCTCAATGTATTGCATTTGTACAAGGGAGGTGATAAAATAGAACAAATGTTCGCAAAAGGAAAAGGGTGAGAAGGAGAGATTATGGCAAAGAAAGTAAAAACTACATTTGTGTGCCAAGAATGTGGCTATGAGAGCCCCACTTGGATGGGACAGTGCATATGCGGGGCTTGGAATTCATTTGCAGAGGAAAAGGTGATTCCCCTATCAGACCGAGCCGATAGCCGTTGCCGCAACGAGAGTCCTGTCAAGGCCACAAAGCTTAAGGAAGTAGGCACCTCTGAGCACAAGAGAATAGACACCGGGATTGGCGAACTGAACAGAGTTTTGGGAGGAGGATTGGTTAGGGGCTCCCTTGTACTTATATCCGGAGAGCCGGGAATAGGCAAGTCTACCATCATAATACAAACAGCAGCCAACATTGCCAGAGGGGGCCAGAAAGTGTTGTATGTATCCGGCGAGGAGTCAGATGAGCAGATAAAAATGAGGGCAGACAGGGTTTGCGGCGATTTGCCGGAAACGTTGTTTGTGTTGCCGGAAACCAATTTGGAGAACGTAGAGGCAGCATGTGAAGACATAGCTCCTGATTTTCTAATAATAGACTCGATTCAGACCATATACAGTAGGGAAGTTGATTCTGCACCGGGTAGTATATCTCAAGTGCGCACCTGCGGTAACAGACTGATGACTCTGGGTAAAAGAGATAACATAGCAATATTTATAGTTGCACATGTAACTAAAAACGGGGATTTGGCAGGGCCTAAAACCGTTGAGCATCTGGTAGATTGTGTTTTGAATTTTGCCGGTGAGAGGGATCAAGAGTTTAGAATACTCAGGTCTTTTAAAAATCGATTTGGAACAACCAGCGAGATTGGAGCGTTTGCCATGGAAGAAGCGGGACTAAAGGAAGTTGCGGACATATCCGGAACTTTTCTTGAAAACAAGGGCGAAGATTCAGAAGGATCTGTTACTGCCGCAATTTATGAGGGCAGCAGACCCGTGATGTTTGAAGTGCAAGCGTTAGTTTCTACGGCCAATGTGGGATTTGCCAGAAGAACGGCAGTAGGAACAGATAATACAAGGTTGAGTATGATTCTCGCGGTTTTGGAGAAAAAAGCCGGGCTTAACCTCTTAAACCAGGATGTGTATGTGAACATTGTGGGAGGGCTTAGACCGGAGGGAACCTCTGTAGATTTAGCGGTGGCCCTGGCTGTATACTCCTCATACAAAGGCATCTCCTCCAAAGGCAAAACGTTGGCAATGGGCGAGATAGGTCTTACGGGAGATGTGAGGACTGTCAGATATGCAGACAAAATAGTTAAAGAGGCTGTGAGAATGGGTTATGACAGGATAATCATGCCTAAGTCCAATGCGGATAAATTACAGTGCAAACCCGAGGGTTGTATAATTTTAGGAGTAAAAAAAATAACAGAAGCCATTAGAAATTTTTAAGGCTTCTGTATACAACGTTTTCTTATTCTTCCATGTCTTCAATAGCGGCAGGTTCAAGCGGTATGGATTTGGAAGAAGGCTCGAGCGGTATGGATTTGGAAGAGGGTTCAAGCGGTATGGATTTGGAAGAAGGAGTTTTGTGCGTATTTGCCTCCTGCTTTTCCGTCTTTTTCATCAAAGGAAGCTCAAACCAAAAAACTGTGCCTCTGCCAAGTTTGCTGGTTACACCATAGTTTGTGTGATGCAAAGTCAAAATTTCCTTGACGATGGAAAGACCAAGGCCGGAACCTTCTCTTGAGCGTTTGTAGTTATTGCTGATCCGGTAATACCTGTCCCAAACATGAGGAAGCTCCTCTTGCGGGATTCCCGGTCCTTTGTCCGCCACTTCCAGTCTGTATTTCTTGCCGAGTTTTCGTATGGTGACACTTATACTCTTGTCTTCTCCGCAATACTTTATAGCATTATTCACTAAATTTGAAATGACTTGTTTAATCTTGTTTTCATCACCGAAAACCAAAGCTTGTTTTGGTGCCAAGACATTAAACTGGTAACCATCCTGCTCCGATAATATATCGTAGGAAGATAGAATTGAGCTTGTTGCCAATGCCAAGTCAAAGGTGGTGCGTTCCAATACGGTTTCGTGAGTTTGCATAGCGGATATGGTGGCCATATCGCTTACGAGCTGGCTTAATCTGTCGGATTCATCAATAATCACTTGCAAATGAAGAGAGCGCTTTTCCGGATTGTCTCCCGAAAGATCATGAATCATTTCCGCATAAGATTTTATCATGGTAAGGGGCGTCTTTAAATCGTGAGAAACATTGGCAATTAAGTCTTTAAGTCTATTGTCAGCCATTCCCAATTCATAGGCAGCGGTGTTTAATGTATCTGCCAGATGGTTAATTTCCGAATAAGAGTTGGCTTCAAATTTGACATCGTAATTTCCTTTACCCATCTTTTCTGCGGTTCGGGTTATCTCTTCTATGGGCCTTGAGATTCTGTTGGCAAAATACAGGGCCAAAACGAAGGCGAAACACAGAGTTACTATAGTAACATAGAAAAGCTGATTTCGCAGGATGTTAACTGTAGAAGAAACGGGGTAGAGGGGAGAAAAAATATATAAACAAACGACGCTTTCTTTGGATGTAGATATTTTTCTTCCATATGCCAGGGTTCTATATTCATCAATTCCCGTGTTCATCTTAAAGTAAACGGAATTTGATGGAGATTCTATAAGCAGTTTTTTTAATTTTGAAGTTTCTTCCAGATATTTATAAACGGGGAGGCGGCTTTCAGATTCGGGAGAAAAAAGTAAGATGCCCGAACTTGACTCCATCATAACGTAAATATCATTGCTGATGGAAAGCTCTTGTATAGTATTGGTAAGATTTTTATCTTCCCGTTGGTACGCATGTGAAATGGACGAAGCGACTCTGTCAACCTCTGATATCTTCATTTCCTCATAATAGTTGTTGAGAAAGAAAATATGGAGAAACCATATCAATCCAACTACGCCTACCCCTATGAATACAAAATAAATCCAAAGGCGTAGTTTTATACTGTTGCTTTCAAATTTAACCTTCGTATTCAAATTTGTAACCTACCCCTCTCAAAGTTACGATATAGTCCCGGTATGGCCCCAGATTGTTTCTCAAGTTTTTAATATGGGTATCTATAGTTCTGTCATCCCCAAAGAAATCATACCCCCATATATCTGAAAGAAGTTTATCTCTTGATAATGCAATGTTTTTGTTCTCTATCAAGTAGAAGAGAAGCTCATATTCTTTAGGCGTTAACTCAACCTTTTCTCCGTCCACCATTACCGTCCTTGCCGGAACATTAATTTCAAGACCTCCAAATTTGCTGACGGTCATCTGTCCGGAAGCAGAAGAGTTTTTTCTTGTAAGAACAGCATTGATTCTAGCCATCAGCTCTTTTGGACTGAAAGGTTTGACCACATAATCATCAATTCCCAGCTCAAAACCGAAGAGTTTGTCGTACTCTTCGCCTCTGGCGGATAGCATGATGACCGGTATATCCTTAATTTTTTTTATTTCCTTACAAGCAGAAAATCCATCTAATTTTGGCATCATTATGTCCATTATAATCAAGTCGTAATCGTTTAGCTTGCACAATCCCAAAGCACTCATACCATCCTCTGCTTCTGTAACTTCATAACCGCTGAACTCGGCATATTCCCTTATGACTTCGCGAATTTTAGCTTCGTCGTCAACTATAAGTAATTTATACATAGAGTCCTCCTCAATGTTTAATTTGATAAACGTATTTTAACATAGATATTTTAACATAAACATGGACAAAGACAAAAGGTTTTGTGAAAAATAAATGTTGACACCATAAAATGACTATGATATTATAAAAAATTTATTCAGTCTTGACACTTAAGGTTAAAATCTTTTATACTAAAATAAGGTATGTAATGGAAGGAGTATGCAATGTTTTCCGTCGGTGATAAGATTGTCCACCCAATGCATGGGGCAGGAGTTATTCAAGACATTGAAGAAAAAAAGATTTTGGGACAAGTTAAGCAATACTATGTTCTCAAGTTGCCGTGCAACGATATGAACGTAATGATTCCGGTGGATTCGGGAGATTCTGTCGGAATAAGGGGGATAGTTGGCAAAGATTTAATAGAAAAAGCCATAGATGTGCTATCACAAGACAGCTCCCAAATGGATTCCAATTGGAACAGAAGATGCAGAGAGAACATGGAGAAATTAAAAACCGGAGATATACTGCAAGTGGCGGAAGTCGTAAGAAATCTCATAAGGGTTGATAGGGATAAAGGACTTTCTGCGGGAGAGAAGAAAATGTTGACCAACGCAAAACAAATTCTCATAAGCGAGATAATTTTGTCTTGTGATTATTCAGAGAGAGACGCTGTTCTAATAGTTGAAAAGGCTGTTTAATTTATTTGCCTTTTCATAGACTTTCAAATGTACCTGAAAATTTTGAGGAAAGGAGGAAAAGCCAATGGTAAAGAAAGTTTTTAGATGGGGTTTGACCATCTTTGGTGCTTATATCGGATATGCCAGCTTTGCCTATATCAACTCAATGGCTAAAGCGGCAGGAGAAGGTGTGCCGGGGTATATGGGGCTGTCCAAAGGCGAAGCATTTTGGATGTCCGTTATTTTTGCAATTATTTTTGGAATTATTTTTTATAGACTTGCTCCGAGCATAAGCCGTCAAGGGAACAGGATGGCAAATACCATAGGTAACGATTTGCAAGGAGTTTCGGCAAATGATCTGTTTTCCGGGACTGTAGGCCTTATTGTAGGGCTCATTGTAGCCTTTTTACTAACTAAAATTTACCAGGATATTGTGCCTAAGGGGATATATGTAACTGTGACAGTGTGTAGTTATATATTGTTTGGATTTTTGGGCACCGTAGTCGGAAGTAAAACGGGAGAAGAATTGCTGAGGAATGCAGACCGACGCAATATGATGCAAGGACAGGAAGAAAACGCATACGCATATAATGCAAAGGATAGAAAGAAGACTCAGGTTCCTAAAATCCTTGATACCAGCGTAATAATAGACGGAAGAATTTCGGAAATTATGAAAACCGGGTTTTTAGAAGGACCTATAGTGATTCCTGAATTTGTTTTGGTGGAGCTGAGGCATATTGCCGATTCGTCCGATGGGCTGAAAAGAACCCGTGGGAGAAGAGGCCTTGATATTTTGAATAAAATTCAACAGGAATATGGAATAGAAATATATAACACCGATTCAGAGAAGTCCTTGAAAGATATCCCTGAAGTAGATGTAAAACTGTTGAAGCTGGCGCAAATAATGAAAGGAAAAGTAGTAACCAACGATTTTAATCTTAACAAGGTTGCGGCTATCCAAGAAGTGCCGGTGCTTAATATCAATGAGCTTGCCAACGCACTAAAGCCTATGGTAATACCCGGTGAGAGTATGACAGTTACGTTGATAAAGCAGGGAAAAGACCCGAGCCAGGCAGTTGCATACCTTGACGATGGAACCATGATAGTTGTAGAAAACGGAAGAAAATATATCGGCAATACTGTAGACATTCTCGTAACCAGCGTATTACAGACTGCTGCCGGAAGGATGATATTCGGCAAAGTAACAAAATAACAGGCAAAGTATTTGGAGAAGGTGAATGTATAAAGATAAAAAAGTGACAGCAATTATAACTGCCGCGGGAAAGGGCACAAGAATGGGGAGTCCCGTTCCAAAACAGTTTATTTCAATAGGTGGCAAAACCATACTTGAAAAAAGCATTGAACCCTTTGAAAAATCAGAAATTGTAGACGATATCTTGGTTGTTGCAGACCAAGATTTCGTGGCGTTATGCCAAAGGCTATGTGAGCCTTTCTTTAAGGTGAAAAAAGTTATAGCCGGTGGGAAGGAAAGGCAAAACTCAGTGTTCAACGCTTTGAAAGTTACGGAAGAGGGATATGTTTTAATCCATGATGGTGCCAGACCTTTTGTAACAATGGATATAATAAAAAATGTGATGGAAGATACCCATATCACAGGGGCTGCAGTGGCCGCTGTTGCCGTGAAAGACACTATAAGGCATAGTGAGATTGGAAATATTGCCAGGGAAATGCTCTATAGCGTGCAAACTCCACAAGGATTTGATACCCATATTATAAAGAAGGCCCATGAAGAAGCTGCAAAAGAAGGGTTTTACGCAACCGACGATGCCGGTCTTGTGGATAGGTTAGGATTACCTGTTGCAATTTCACGAGGGAGTTATGCAAACATTAAGATTACCACAAAGGAGGATTTGCCTTTGGAGATTAGGATAGGACATGGTTATGATGTCCATAGATTGGAAGAAGACAGACAGCTTGTAATATGCGGAGTTTCCATTCCTTTTGAGAAAGGTTTGCAGGGACATTCCGATGCCGATGTGGCGGTACATGCTCTTATGGACGCCCTTCTAGGTGCGGCAGGTATGCCGGATATCGGAAACTTGTTTCCCGACAACGATGATGCGTACAAAGGAATTAGCAGCATATTGTTACTGAAAGAAGTATGTAACAAACTGCGGGAGGAAGGTTGGCATCTAGGTAATGCGGACATGACTATAATGGCACAACGACCTAAGATGGCTCCTTATATTGAAAAAATGAGAGAAACCGTGGCACAAACAATGGGAGTGGAAAAAAGTTTGATAAATGTAAAAGCCACTACCACAGAAAAATTGGGATTTGTGGGAAGAGAAGAAGGAATTGCTGCAGAGGCAGTATGCATATTAAACAGAGGTTAGAGGAGAAAGAAAATGAAACTATCGAAGATGCACATCAAAACACTAAGGGAAATTCCGGCAGAAGCAGAAATACCGAGTCATATTCTGTTGCTTCGTACAGGTATGATAAGAAAACTTGCTTCCGGCATATACGGATTCATGCCTTTTGGTTGGCGTTCAATAAGAAAGATTGAAGATATTATACGCCAGGAGATGGATATGGCAGGAGGTCAGGAAATTCATATGTCCGCCATCCAGCCTTCTGAGCTGTGGGAGGAATCAGGAAGATGGTTCGCCTATGGGCCGGAGCTTTGGAGAGTGAAAGACAGAAACGGAAGAGACTTCTGTCTGGGTCCTACTCACGAGGAAATTTTTACAGACATTATTAGAAACGACGTTTCCTCATACAGACAACTGCCTTTAAATTTATATCAAATTCAGACGAAATACAGAGACGAGGCAAGACCTAGATTCGGGCTTATGAGAAGCAGAGAATTTATAATGAAGGATGCCTATTCTTTTGATAGAGATTATGAAGGTCTCGATAGAAGCTACGATGAAATGTATAAGGCGTATGAAAACATTTTTACTCGTTGCGGCTTAAACTTTAGACCGGTAGAGGCAGATACCGGTGCCATAGGGGGAAGCAACTCACATGAGTTTACGGCTCTTTCCGAAGTTGGAGAAAGTGAAATTGCCTATTGTGAAAAATGCCATATGGCGGCAACAACGGAGAAAGCTGAATGTGTAGACGCTCCGGTGGAAAATGGGGAGATGTTACCACTTGAAGAAGTAAATACTCCGGGAACTAAAACCATTGAAGAGGTTGCCAACTTCTTGGGAATGGATCAAAGCCGCACAATAAAGGCGCTGCTTTTTGTCACCTATGATGAAGAGGGTAAGGAAAAAGAATATGTGGCTGCCTTCATAAGAGGCGACAGAGAGCTGAATATGATTAAGCTTGTAAACGCCTTAGATGTTCCGGAACACTCCATAGAGTTTGCCGACGAGAGTAAAATGTCTGCAATCACCGGTTGCGTAGGCGGATTCACAGGCCCGATAGGACTTAAAAATTGCAAGATTGTAGTGGATAGTGAACTTCCGGGATTGAAAAATCTGTGTGCAGGTGCAAATAAAGAGGACTATCATATTAAGAATGTGAATTACGAAAGAGATTACAGAGGAGATATCGTTACAGATATTAAGCTTCTCAAGGCAGGAGACCCTTGTCCTGTTTGCGGTGCGCCTGTTAAACACGCCAGAGGTATAGAGGTAGGACAGGTGTTTAAGCTGGGAACAAAATATTCTCAGGCCATGAACGCAATCTACAAGGATGAAAACCAACAAGACCAACTTATCGTGATGGGTTGCTATGGAATCGGCGTAACGAGAACATTAGCGGCGGTGGTAGAACAACACCACGATGAAAACGGTATAATATGGCCAATGTCAGTTGCACCTTATCACGTAATAATAACTCTTGTAAAGCCGGAAGATGAAGAGCAGGCTCAAGTGGCAGAAAATATTTATCGCCAGTTGATTGAAGCAGGTGTAGAAGTTCTTCTTGACGATAGAAACGAAAGACCGGGAGTTAAATTCAAAGATGCGGATCTATTAGGAATCCCGGTAAGAATCACCGTAGGAAAACGGGCACCTGAAGGGATTGTTGAGTATAAGCTGAGGAGAGAGGCTGAGAAGGAAGAAAAGTCTGCTGAAGAAGCAATAAAGGATGCTATAGCCCTTGTAAATGCCGAAAAGCACGGCAGATAGGCAGATTAGATGGAAAAATTGAGCAGATTTTTAAAGGAAAACTTATATATAAATCTTTTCCTATGCTTTTTTAAAGTAGGCATTGTAACCATCGGTGGCGGAATCGTTATGATACCTCTTCTTCAAGAGAAAATATGCGACCAATACAAATGGTTGTCTCAAGAAGAAATGCTGGATTGCATTGCCCTTAGTCAAGGTCTTCCCGGTGTCGTAGCCATAAACATGGCAACTTATGTAGGATATTTCAAAAAGGGGATTCCGGGGGCGATAATGGCAACTCTTGGGGTGATACTACCGTCGTTTATAATCATAATTATGGTGGTATTGTTCTTAGAGGAAGTGGGTACAAATCCATATATAGGCGGTGCTTTGGAAGGAATAAAGGCTGCATCCACCGGACTGATAGCCTATGCAGGTTGGAAAATGGGGAAAGCTGTGTTGAGAAACCCTTTCCAGTGGGCAGTAGCTATAAT
>JAZNUK010000006.1:0-8939 GCA_045592265.1 Candidatus Fimisoma sp.
TAATTCTTCTATTTCTTCAATACTTAGCCCCGTGTATTTTGCAATATCTTCTTTTACTTTTATGGACTGAACCTTTTCTTGTAACCGGTGAATTTTCTTGCTGGATGAGTGACTTGCAGTAAACCCCGTGGTATTTTCAAAATAATTTCAAGAACTATTTCAAGGAACTCGGGATCTTCAGTCGCTTCAGCGAAAAGAAACCTATCCAGCAGGTTTGAGTTTTTCAACTCATTGTTTATATTCATTTTTCCCCCTTTAGTATAAAACAAGCGTTTCCCTTTTGCAATTGTAAATATACATTACCTATAACAAAAGAAGGAAAATATTTGTTAAAAAAGAGGAAAAAAAGTCTTTAAATGTCGAATAATGGTGAGAAATTGCAGTAAAGGTATTTGCAGATGATAGCTACTCACCAGCCTGGGGGCATTTGGCCGCCTCCGGGTTTTTCTCCCCCGGGACCGTCGCCTACCATATTACCGCCGGGAACCATCATGTCCCCGCGACCGCCACCCGGACTGCCACCCGGACCACCCATACCCATGCCGATGGAACCGGCGCTGTACAGATTAGACGTCATTTCGATTGTGGCGATGGATTCACCATCTATTTTCAAAGTGTAGCTATTTCCACTTTGTATTTCCGGTGTTGATATTACAGCACATTGATATGACTTGACGGGAGCAAAAGAAATTATTTCATTGCCTGACGAATCTGATACGGAAAAGGCAGATCCGCCTTCTTGAGGTGCAAAGGCATATAGGATTGCCCCTTGATTTTCTGCAGAAGTAATGCCTTGGGCCATACCGGAACTTCCCAGTGCCAGGAAAACTCCGCCTGTTATTGAGGCTTCCCCCTCGCAGTCAATGGCGCTATTACCGTCATTGGTAGGACCGCTGACAAGGGTGGTTCCTCCCGTCACCGTAATAGTACCATTGGAATCTACACCGTCTCCTGATGCGTTGACAGTTGTCATACCGCCGGATATAATGATTTCTCCTACATCTGACGAGAAGTGGTCACCGCCCATAGGTCCTCCCATAGGATGTTCCCCTTGGGAACCATCATTGCCTCCGGCAGCATTTAAACCATCGTCAGAAGCAGTCACATCTATATTTCCACCTGAGATTAGGATTTTGCTGCCTTCTAAGCCTTCATAACTGTTGCTGATGGTGATATTTCCGCCGGTAACGGATAGGTCGGTATCAGCATGAATGCCATCATCCCCACTTGAAAGTGTCAACTCTCCCTCGGCAATGGTAATGGTATTGTTTGAGTGTATAGTGTCATCAAGGGAATTTATGTTATATTTTCCTTGGGAGATTAGAAGATCAGACCCTGCCTTCAGTCCTTTGTAAGATTCGGTGGAATCGGAGAAAAAAGCATTGTAACCGCCACCGGACACTATATTTATGGCGGAGTTTTGGCTCTTCAGTACAGTTTCTGCCTGAATGCCGTCGTTAGTTGCAGTTACATCTAAGGTCACATCTTCCATATATACAAAACCGCGAGTGGCATCCTCAGCATTATCTGAGCGGACACCATCCGTACCGGCAGAAATCGTAATTGTACCGTTTCTCAATTTCACGCAGTCTTTACCGTTTAGTCCCACATTTTGGGATTTAACATTTAGGATGCAGGATATGGATATTAAATCGTCCTTGGAAACGACAGCGTGTTTATAGTTGCCTGTAATATTCAAGGTGCCTTCGCCATTGATGGTGAGGTCGCTTTTGCTGAAAATAGCACCGTCCAATGTGCTGTCTCCGTCTGTAAGTGAATAGGAAGAACCGTCGGAAAAATTGTTGATGCTACCCTTTGCCGCTGTAACAAATACCTTGTCGGCAGATTTAATATAAAGGGCGGGGCCCGATGAGTTATCTATATTTACTCCATCGAAAACCAACTGTACCTTATCTGTTTCTCCCGCGGCGACAGTAATCATTTTATCTTTTAAGGAGCCCGATAAAACATATGTCCCTTCCTTTGAAATTTCAACATCTTCATTTGCCAACTGTATTTTCTTGGCGCTCTTTGTGTCATAGCTCCAATTTAGATCTCTCTCAGAAAAAGAAAAATCCATTTCTCCCGTAACATCATCTAAAGAGGGAGCATCTTCCGTCGCAGTTTTTTTGTTGCAACTACCTAAGGCAAACGTCAAAGCTATGCATAAAATTATAACCTTAAATTTTTTCACAGTTCATCGCTCCCCTCAAAAGAATGGCATAGGGTTATTTCAAGGTTACCGTTGCGACACCGGAGTTTGTCTATAAATTCTTGTTGACCGGCATCTTTTTTCAGTTCAACCTTATAAAAAAGCTTGTAGAGGCTGCCCATATTGGTGGTTTTGGCCTTTAACAGCTTATGGCCCTTTGTAAATTCGTCAAAAACTTCATCAAAGGCGGTAGCAAAGCTTAAGGATTCGGGAACTGTGATATGCAGATCCATAAATTTTTCATCACCGAGGCGAAGGGCGGACGCTATCATCATCACAAGGCAAACCAGTAAAGTAAAGACAAGTGCAACACCCACATATCCTGTAGCACAGGCCAGACCTGAAGTCATAGCCATGAATATTGAAACAATATCTTTGGCTTTACCGGGAACAGAACGAAATCTAACCAGGGAAAAAGCACCCATGACAGCCACTCCCGTACCTATATTGCCGTTTACCATGGTAATTACCGTAGAAACTATAGCAGGCATGAGGATGAGGGAAACAACGAAGCTTTTTGAAACATGGGCTTTGTACGAGGAGGCAAAGGCCGATATGATGCCGCAGATAAAAGCCCCTCCAAGGCATATTAAGTAACTTTGTATTGTAAAACTTTCTCCTATTACGGAATTAAAAATTGATTGCATTGTCAAATTCTCCTTTTATTTTTTTTCTCTGATAAAATCTTTTTGTATGCTGTGCCGTATTTGGAAAAGGAGGTTGGCAGAATATTGTGCCGGTCAAGAGCTGAGGTAAGCCATAGTGGCATTGAAGTATCACTCTTAATCTCCAGTATATAAGTATCTGTATCCAACAGACGGTTGACAGCAGAAGCAGGGTTTAAAGAAGGATTCTCATAGCCGTATCGTAGGTTGGAGTCGAAAGTCAACCTGAGATTCTTGTTTTCTTTTGCATAAAAGGCCTCCCTGTCATAGGCAATCACCATTGAAGGCTTGGGGTTGCCATAGTACTGCATTGCATAATCTATTTCTGCCATAATCTGTGAGTCAAAAGGCTTGATTCCGTGGTGGATATATTTTTTTGCTTCATTGAGAGACATGGAAACTCTTCTTTTGTAGACAATCCCGTCGAATTTTTTCTTAAGTTCAAAGAAGATGCGACTATCATCTTGAGGCGTACCGTAGCTCCTTAATCTAAGCTTTTCTTTGTATTTCTTTGCATCTATGGAGTTGCGAATCAGCAAGTGTGTGGGAGTGTCCAAGTATAAGCTGCAAATTGTATATGAGCCGTGTTTATCTGTCGTCAGTTTCTCTTTTATTTCTTCCAGCAGTTGTTCACGCTGGCATGCAGAAACCATATATTTCTTTTCTGTACGCTTAAAGATACAAATATCCTTTGCCATAATGTCCTCTTTACATAAAAGTCCCCTTTGCATAAAAATCCCTTATATTCGTCTTATGCGTGAGATTATAAAAGTGAAACCTTAAAACAACTTAAAATGTTAAAAAGAACCGGGGCCAGTGAAAGGCGTCCGGTTCTTTTGTTTGCTACTTGACTATGTTTTTACGTTCAGGAATCAATAACTCACTTATGACTTTGTGCTCAGGGGCCTATTCCCTAATTGTATCAATGAGTTTTTTGAAGTCCTCTTCTTCCCAGTAGACTGGGGTAGGATAAAGAGGATTGGCTTCTTTCATCGCCCATTTAATCATCTGTGGAATGTCCTGTTCTTGTATGACATCTATTCCCTTTGGGATGTTCATCTTTTCTTTCATTTCCTCAATCCAGCAAATGAATTTTTCTGCTTTTTCGGCGTCGCTCCTGCCGGTCATACCACAGACTTCCGCCAGCCTTGCCAACCGCTCATGGGCAGCAGTGCCAAATTGCCTCATAACATGTGGAAGGATAACTGACATGGCAAGACCGTGAGGGGTTCCATACAGCCCACCCAAGGTATGACCTACAGCATGAACATATCCTACACAGCCTCGTGTAAAAGCACGACCTGCATAGAAGGCGGCTTTTTGCATATTCTGACGAGCGTTAATATCAGTGCCATCACAATATGCCTTGTAAAGGTTGTGGTATATAAGACGAACGGCATCTTCTGCAAGTTTGTTTTCAAGACGGGAATTATACGTGTGGTTAGTATATGCCTCTACTGCGTGACACAGCGCATCCATTCCTGTGGTAGATGTTACCTTAGGAGGAAGCCCCATTGTAAGTTCCGGATCCAGCACTGCAAACTTAGGCATGAGACTGGTGTCATTCATGGAAGCTTTGTGTTTGGTGGCAGCATTGGTTATAACCGCTGCTACGGTAGTTTCAGAGCCTGTTCCGGCTGTAGTTGGTACTGCAAAAATAGTCGGTATTCTGTGAAGGACCTTAAAGAGTCCTTGCAGCTGCTCTACCTTTTTGTTTTTCTTTACGGCCATGGCACCGATCCCTTTGCAGCAGTCCATAGGAGAACCGCCGCCAAAAGCTACCATGGCTTGGCAGTTATTTTCTTTAAAGAGTTTGAGCCCTTCAGAAACGTTTATGTCTGTAGGGTTGGGCTGAACGCCATCGTATACCACATACTCAACTCCGCATTCATCCATGGACTCAAACATTTTGTTTAAAAGACCCAACTCCATGAGAACCTTATCTGTTACTACAAGAACCTTTGAGAATCCTTTTTCCTTGATGAAGGCAGGAAGCTTTGCGAGGCAACCGGCACCTTCCAGGGTTTTGGGCATTCCCCAAGGGATGAAATACATACCTACCTTAAAAACGCTTTGATATATTTTAGCATAAATTTTTCCCATTCTAACATCCTCCTTAATCCCAAGCAGCATCGGCAATAGCATCTATAGGGCAAACTTTGCGGCAAATTTCACAGCCTATACATTTGTCTGGATTTACAAGCTCTGCAACTGTCCTTATGTCACCGTGAAATTTTGGCGAACTGATTTGAAGACAATCGGAAGGGCAGTTCTCAACACACAGGGAGCATCCCACGCAGTCTGTAATGGATATAATTGGTTTGAACCATTCGCTCTTGGAAACCTTAGCCACTGTCACAGCTTCTTCATTTACGATGGCTTCCTTGGGACAAAGCCTTCCGCAGAGGCTGCAATCTATACACAAATCATCGTCAATAATATGTAGCTCTTTCATATTGCCGGATATGGCACCTACAGGGCAGTTCTTTGCGCACAGGTGACATCCTATGCATTTTTCCGTTATTCTATGTGACATTTGGAATCTCCTTATTATAGTTTCCGCCTTTCGGAGGTGACAGTAGCACCAACTCATCGCCCTCTTTGAGCTTGGCAGACTTTTTTACTTCTTTACCGTTGACAAAAAAAGCACAACCTTTGAATTCCTTAAGACCCCAGCCGGTAACCCTGGAGAGGAGAAGGCAAACCTCCGAAATGTTTGAGGCATATACTTCCATTTCTTTAAAACCTGTTCGCAGTCGCAGCGGACCGAAAAGCTTTACTTTTATCATATTTTCTGCCTCCTTTTAAAGGCTTGGTAAGTTTCCTGATAACTTGCGAGACCGTCTAAATTAAGTTTTTTCAGAGTATGAGGGGTAGGCACACCGTCTTGGGTCCATCCTCTTGCCTGATAATATACGGTTTTCATCTTCTCCAAAGGAACCTTGGTAGAAGGATCCCCTTCCACCTGAGGGACATCTGTGAGACGCTTTGGAAGGGAGTCGTCCTTTCTGCGAATGCCAAACCTTGTATTTATATGTCTTTCGAGAGTAAAAGCCCTCTTGCCCGCTTTAAAGAAAGAACCGAAGGTTATATTCATGCCCGTAGCATATTTCAATGCCTTTGACTGATTGAATATTATAGGGAGATGAAAATGAAGCACCCCCGGAAACAGATTCAACAACCTTACGGCGCCCCCGGCGTAAGGGAGAATTTTGCAAATTAAGCCCGTCAGCCACGCATTGGGATATTTAACTCCCGGTGAAGGCAGAAAGGCGTAAGTGGTAAATAGGCATTGGCCCATGGCCGATACCGTTTCCATAAGATCTTGGAGCATCACCGTTAAATCAGCTTTTGCCTTAGGTGTCTGGGGGTTTACTGTTAGGCTGAGCCCCTCAAAGAGGACCATGTAACCACCATTGAGATGGCAACCCCCTCTGTTGGAAGTGGCATAACCCAGGCCAAGACCCACGGACCTTCTGGGCTCGTAAGCTGCCAATTCAAGGCCCTTGGAATTTATAGCAAACTCCTTGCCGCCGTATTTATCGGCCAGCCAACGGGAGCCGTTGGCAAGTTCATCTCCGATACCTTGTCTATATGCTATGTCATGCCAAACTTTAGACACTTCCTCAGTTTCACCGAAACTGAGACCGTTGTTCCATAAACCCTTTTCATTGGCCTCCATTGCGTATGCCAGAGTGCTTGCCGCAGAAATAGTGTCCATACCCAGTTCGTCCAGTTCATAGTTCCATTTAAAGACGACCTCTATGTCGCTATTGAGGATTCCGGCGCTGAGAAGACCCAGGGTCTCAAGCTCAGGCCCTTTTACGGCTTTACCGTTCACCTGTACCGTTCTGGCACATCTGATAGGACAACCCAAGCAACCCTTGTTGACGATATTGTATTTTTCCGCAAGTTCTTCGCCGGACACTTTCTCATATTCATCATAATGACCATAGTTATAATTTTTGCACGACAAAAGACCTCTCATCTGCATTATGGACATGAGACCGGCTGTTCCCAGTTTAGGAAGTTGTTCTCCTGTGAGGGGATGTTTGCGAAGATAAGCAAACCATTTTTTATTGAGAGCCTTTAGCTTTTTGGGGCTGTGGGCTTCAATTTGATGGTTTCCTGACACTGTTATTGCCTTGAGATTTTTCCATCCCATTACGGCTCCTGTGCCGCCTCTGCCTGCCACTCTTTCGTTGCTGACAATGCAGGAATAGCTTACTAAATTTTCTCCTGCAGGACCTATGACCAACTTGCCGTTTTTAATCTTTCTGCCGTATTGAGCAGTCAGCTTCTCCTCTAAAGTTTCTTGAGTGGAGGAAATGTGAAGGCCCCAAAGGTCCTTGCCGTCGTTGAAAGTAACTTTGTCATTGTGTATATCCAGCCACAGTGGTCCGTCACTTTTTCCCTCGATTATGAGAGCATCAAGACCGGCTTTTTTTAAATAGTATCCGAAGTTTCCGCCACAGTTGGAAGATGTGAGAATCTTGGTTTGGGGCGAAAGGGTAGACACGTTAAACCGTGCAGAGCTGGGAGCACCTGTTCCCGTTAAAGGCCCCGTGGAGATTACCAGAAGGTTTTCTTCCGAAAAAGGGTTCGTATCAGATTTTAAATGATCACCCAAAATTTTGGCAGCCATGGTTTTGCCGCCTATATACAATTTTCGCTCTCTGTCCGACCAGGGGTATTCTGTTGCTTCTTTGGTGGTAAGGTTTACTTTTAAAACCTTTCCCATATAGCCACCGTATTTCGTAGACATGTTAACGCCTCCTTACATAGGAACATTATACCACTATTTTTTAAAAAGGTATTGTGAAATTTAGTTGAAAAGGTGTTTTTGGCTTCAATCTTTGCATAGTCTTAATTAAGAAAATTTATGCCACTTTAAAGGAGATTATTTCCAAGGCGATTGAATTGGAAGCGATTGTCCTGGAGATGATTATCTCGAAGAGGATTAATTGGAAGGTGATTACAATGATTGTAAATGGATATGCGTACCCATTCATAGATGACGAGGTTTTGGACTGGTGGCTTCCGCGCCTCACATGGCTGTCCAACTTCAGCTACGGATTCCGGGAAGACGGATCTTTGATAAATCTTGCAGATTGGAAGCTGACCCGGATGGCCCTTGATGTGGGAGTTCGTCCCATGATGGTTCTTACGCCACTTGATGAAGAGGGTATGTTTAACGAGGGGGTAGCGGCGGAGATATTTAATAATCCCGGGGCAAAAGCAAATCTCATCAACAATATTGAACAGAACATAAAGGAGAAGAATCTTGGAGGCGTTGATTTTGATTTCGAATATATCTCTGCTCAATATGCCGATGATTACGTTGCATTGGTTAGAGAGACACGCCTCAGATTGTCGTCGCAGGGGTATTTGACAACAGTAGCTCTTGCCCCTAAGACCAGTTCCTCTCAGACGGGCTTGCTGTATCAAGGACATGATTATGCAGGCATGGGAGAAGCGGCGGACTACTGCCTTTTGATGACCTATGAATGGGGGTACACTTACGGACCACCTATGGCCGTATCGCCAATAAACAATGTTAGGAAGGTCATAGAATATGGGATTTCTCAGATTCCACCCCAAAAGATACTTATGGGTATGAGCAACTATGGATACGATTGGCCGTTGCCCTTTGTAAGGGGTGTGACAAAAGCAGAAAAGCTTAGTAACTATCAGGCTTGGGCAAGGGCAGAGTATTATGGTGTACCGATAGAGTTTGACGAGGAAGTTAAGTCACCGTTTTTTACATATACAGCACCCGATGGCGTAGAACATATTGTATGGTTTGAGGATGAGAGAAGCTGGCAGGCAAGACTGGCTTTGGTCGGGGAGTACGGTCTGGCGGGAGTGAGCATATGGAACATAATGAGCATATTTTACGGCGGAATATGATGATGGTGGAAAATCGGGGGAAAAGCCGAAAACCTCGGCAGCAATCTTAAAAATTACTCATAAAATCATGGAATTTTCCTATTGAATTTTATCCGGGAATAGTGTATAGTAGGAATGTCGAAAAAGAATATGCGGATATGGCGGAATTGGCA
>JAZNUK010000007.1:0-6001 GCA_045592265.1 Candidatus Fimisoma sp.
GAAGCTGTGGCAACACCCGGAGGAACGGGAGCCATAAAAAATACGATTTCCAACTATTCCGCTTATGGAGATAAGGTTTTGGTCGCCGATTGGTTTTGGGCGCCATATAATACAATCGCCCAGGAGCAAGGGAGAACATTAGAAACCTTCAATTTCTTAAAGGAAGAAGGAAACTTTGACTCCATGTCTTTCAAAGAAAAGACAGAAGAGTTGCTGGAAAAACAGGACACCTTGGTAATAATACTAAACACCCCATCCCATAATCCTACGGGATATGCAATTACCCGTGGCGATTGGGTCAATATAATAGAAACTTTGAACAATTTGCCATACAACAAGAAGATAACGCTCTTGGTGGATGCAGCTTATGTGGATTTTGCTGACGATGATGAAAATGACAGCAGAATGTTCCTGCCTTACTTGGAAAAACTGGACAGCCATGTTTTGCCTATAGTTGCTCACAGCTTGTCCAAGGCATATACCTTGTACGGCATGAGATGCGGAGCTATGATATGTATGGCACAAACCAAAGAAATTGCAGAAGAATTTAAGACAGTGTGTGAATTTTCTTCAAGAGGTTCTTGGTCAAATTGTCCCAAAGCACCGCAAGTAATTCTTGAAAAAATTTACGCGGACCCGGTGCTTTTAAATAAAGTAAAAGAAGAAAGAAAAAACCATAGGGCTATGCTCATTAATCGGGGAAATATTTTCACTAGCGCGGCAGAGGAAGTCGGCCTTGAAATGGTTCCTTTTCATGGAGGCTTTTTTGCTACCATACCTTGCAGCAATCCCGATGAAATTTCAGGAGAGCTGGAAAAGGAGGGCATTTTTACCGTGCCTCTTGCCAAGGGGGTAAGAGTATCACTGGCATCTCTCCCTGAAAGCAAGTGTAAAGAAGTAGTATATGCCATTAAGAGGGTAATGGAAAATAAAAGATAAAGAAAAATGGAAAATATTGACATCTCTTTCCTGCCGTGTTAAAATGAAAGAGCAAAGGGAAGGAAAGGAGATTTAATGACAAACAGAGAAGGGGAATTTACTTTTTTAATCGAAAAAAAGCTGGGCGTAATCAACACCTCTTCCACAGGATGGAAGAAGGAACTGAACATCGTTCAGTGGAACGGTGGGAATTCCAAGTATGATGTAAGAGATTGGGATCCGGAGCACGAGCACATGAGCAAAGGCATAACATTGAGGGAAGATGAAGCCAGAAAATTGGCAGAGCTTCTTTGGGATCATTTCAGCACAAAGGAAGAAACTCAACACGATGAAAAAGTAGAGCAACAATCTGCTGACCAACCGGTGGGGAACTGTTAAAGGTTCCCCCTTTTTATTCGTGTTGTTCGTTTTTAAATAAGAAGGTAATACCATATAATGAGGCAAGACCCACTAGAGCGTAGATAATTCTTGCCATGGCAGTTAAATCTCCGAAGATGCTTGCTACCAGATTGAAATTAAAGAATCCAATAAGTCCCCAGTTAATTCCTCCGATAATCATCAATATGAGAATTAATTTTTTCAAAGTAATCACTCCTTTCACATATATTTTCACCAAAGAAGAATAATTTATGATATGATAGTTAGTACCAATAAATTGATATTATGGCAAGAAGGGGAATTTGATGAAAATTACTTTAATAAAAGAAAAAAGAAGCCTAAAAGAGGAAATTCAAATTGAAAAAGGAATTACCATAGAGGACCTTTGGAAAAAATATGAGAAAAATTTGCCTTACACAGTTTTAGCAGCCAAAGTTGATAACAGATTGGTGGAACTGCAGTATAGGATTCACAGAGATTGTGTTGTTGAATTTGTCGATATGCGTGACCAAAACGGCAATTTAATATATCAAAACAGCTTAGTTTTGTTATATCTCAAAGCCATAGATGATGTGCTGGGGAATGTAGCAGTGGATATCGAAAATGCTTTAAGTAAAGGTCTTTTTACAGAAATAAAGACACCGAAACCTCTGACTGCCAAAGAAATAAAAAACATAGAGAAGAGAATGAGGCAGCTTGTTAAAGAAGACCTGCCGTTTATAAAGGAAGAGCTTGAAAAAGAGGAAGCCTTAAAACGTTTTGAGGAGATGAAATGTCCTGAAAAAAAGGCTCTTTTGTCAGAATCATCTAAGGCGAAGAGAATTCCCTTCTATTCTTTAGGAGGGTATAGAGATTTCTTTTATGGTCTTATGGTGCCTTCGACAGGATACCTAAAGCATTTTGAATTGAGGAAGTACAGAAGAGGAGTTTTGCTTAGATTTCCTCACCCGGCCAATCCTTCGTATATACCGCCATTTGTGGAGGAAAAAACACTTTACAAGACTTTTGGCGAACAGAAACGTTGGGGAAAGCTTATGGGCATTTACAATGTGTCCGATTTAAACAAAAAAATCGAAGAGGGCAAGTTTAAAGAACTGGTTCAGCTGTCAGAGGCGCTCCATGAGAGAAGAATAGTAGAAATAGCAGATATGATAAAGAAAAACGGCAGAAGAATTATTCTCATTGCAGGACCGTCGTCTTCCGGGAAAACCACTTTTGCCCAGAGACTTTGCATACAGCTACGGGTAAACGGCCTTGAGCCTTTATATATGGGTACTGACGATTATTTCGTTGAAAGAGAACAGACTCCTCTGGATCAATATGGGGAAAAGAATTATGAAGATTTAGAAGCGGTGGACATCAAATTGTTTAACTCCAATTTGAGGGATTTACTTGATGGCAAGCCGGTAGACTTGCCAAAGTTTGATTTTATCAATGGGAAAAAGGAATTCGGAAAGCGGATAACCACGGCTAAAAGTAACCAGCCTATTGTAATAGAAGGAATTCATGCTCTTAATGAAGCTTTAACTCCCGACATAGCCAGAGAAGAAAAATTTAAGATATATATAAGCCCGTTGACTCAACTAGATATAGATAGCCATAACAGAATTGTAACCACAGATCACCGGATGCTGCGAAGAATGGTTAGAGATCTGAGATATAGGGGGCACAGCGCACAAAGCACTATAGCCAATTGGCCAAAAGTAAGGGCTGGGGAAGACAAAAATATTTTTCCTTTTAGTAATGAAGCTGACGTGATGTTTAATTCGGTACATTTATATGAAATATGTGTCTTAAAAAAATACGCACAGCCATTGTTGGAAGATATAAAAAGAGATGAACCGGAATATACAGATGCGGCCAGGATGCTGAATTTTCTTAGATTTTTCAAGACAGTGGATGACGACAGTGCCATTGTTAACAACTCGATTTTGAGAGAATTTATAGGAGGAAGCATATTCACCGATTAAGAGGACAGAAAGCAAGGAAGAAGCGATATGGCAGAGATAGCAGTAATAGGCGGAATAAATATAGATATAGAAGGGAAGCCTTTTGGGGAATTGATGAGAGCCGATTCAAATCCGGGCAGAATAATGATTTCGTATGGCGGAGTGGGCAGAAACATAACCGAGAACCTGTGCCGCATGGGAGCTGACGTGGCAATGCTGTCTGTAATCGGTGATGACTATATGGGAAATGGTGCCAAACAAGAGTTGGCTACCTTGGGAGCTGATGTCACACATATTACGAGTAGACCGGGGCAGGAAACCGCTATGTATTTGTCTATATTAAATGAAAGAAATGATATGGAGCTGGGAATTTGCGATATGGATATCGTAGACACCATAACACCTGAATTTATTGAAGAAAACATAGAAGTGCTAAGCAAAGCAAAAGTTGTGGCCCTTGACGGTAATCTCAGTGAGGAAACTTTGGCCTATGCAACTCAAAGGCTGGAAGGAACACCTTTGTTTTTCGATCCGGTGTCAAGTCCTAAGGCTCTAAAGGCTAGGAAAGTCATAGGCAAGTTTGCCTGCATCAAGCCTAATATCATGGAAGCCGAAATATTGTCCGGGATGAAGATTAAATCTCTTGACGATGTTAAAAAAGCCGGAGCGTGGTTTGTTTCTCAGGGAGTAGGCAAGGTGTTCATAACATTGAACAAAGATGGAGTATATTATAAAGATGAAGCGGAAGAAGGGTTCTTGAGACCGTCCATAACTGAGATGGAAAGTGCTACAGGAGCAGGGGACAGCTTTTCCGCAGCAATTCTCTTTGGCATGACCAAAGGATGGGCGACAAAAGAAATAGCAACAATGGGTATGGCCGCTGCTGCCATAACCATGGAGAGTAGAAGTGCCGTTAACGATAATATTTGTATGGAAGAGATAGAGAGGAGAATGAAAAATGTATAAGGATTATTTAGACATCAATCCGTTGGTAGAGAAAGCTTTGGAGGAAGGCATGCCTGTAGTGGCACTGGAGTCCACAATAATAGCCCATGGTATGCCGTATCCGCAGAACGTGGAGACTGCGCTGGCTGTGGAAAAGGTGGTAATGAAGAACGGAGCGGTTCCTGCCACAATAGGTATAATAAACGGAAGAATTAAAATCGGTTTAACCCAAGAAGAAATCGAATACATGGCTCATGCAGAGAATGTACTTAAGGTAAGCCGCAGAGACTTTCCTCTCGTCATATCAAGAAAAATGGACGGAGCTACCACTGTAGCGGGAACCATGATGGCAGCGCACATGGCAGGCATAAAACTTTTCGTTACAGGAGGAATAGGAGGAGTTCATAGAGGTGCAGGAGAAAGCTTTGATATTTCAGCAGACCTTGAGGAACTGAAAATGACCGATGTCACTGTGGTTTGCGCAGGAGTAAAATCAATTCTTGACATTCCTGCTACTCTCGAATATTTGGAAACTGCAGGTGTTCCTGTTATAACGGTGGGTGCTGATGAGTTCCCTGCCTTCTATAGCCGGAGGAGCGGACAGTTGGCAGAATGCAGAATAGATAGTCCTGCAGAGATAGGTGAATTGATAAGGATGAAAGAAGAGCTGGGACTTCGAGGCGGCGTTCTGGTTGCTTGCCCTATACCTGAGGAGGATGAAATCCCATTTGAGGAGATGGATGCGGTTATAAAAGAAGCTTTGACAGAAGCAGACGCTAAGGGAATTACAGGAAAAAGAATCACACCGTTTCTTCTGTCCAAAGTTAAAGACTTGACTGAAGGCAAGAGTTTGGAAGCTAATATCAAGCTGGTGCTCAACAATGCAGACATAGGGGCAAAGATTGCAGGAAATATTTAAGATGAAAAACCATCGATAGAATTCTTCACAGGGGAGATTCCATCGATGGTTTTCTTTTTTTATAAAACAGAACGCGGGGGAGAGTGTTCAATGATTCGATGGTATAAACATTGGAAATACTCGTTTTCGCCCACGAAAAAAGTCTGAAAAAATATTAAAATACCTCTTGCATTGATTTGACAAATAATATATACTAGAGGAGCTTGTGAAAAAGGCGATGAAGCGGGAAGTTGCTGAGCTATCAGGTAATTTCCGCCGAGAATGTCCTCACCAGATGAGGGCGAAGGGATTCGCCTGGTTTTTGCGGTGTGAGTAAAAATGAAAAACACACGGCGGCGTGTACGAAGCAAGCAAACCACTGTGCACGTTGAAATCTAGGCATTTCGAACCCCTTGTACAAGCATAGCGAAAACAGTACAAAAAAATTAGGAGGAAAAAAATGAGCGAATTGCAGAAAATCAGAATCAAACTGAAGGCTTATGACCATGCGTTATTAGACCAGTCAGCAGCCAAAATTGTAGAGACAGCTAAGAAGACAGGCGCAGATGTTTCCGGTCCGATTCCGCTGCCTACAGAAAAAGAAGTCGTAACAATCTTAAGAGCTGTTCACAAGTACAAAGACAGCAGAGAACAGTTTGAACAGAGAACTCACAAGAGATTAATCGACATCACCAATGCTACACTCAAGACTACAGATGCTCTGACTAAGTTAGACTTGCCTGCCGGTGTAGACATCGAAATCAAGTTATAAGGGATCTCCCTTAGTAAGACTACATGAGAGGGTAGCCGAAGCTCTCCTGTGTGAGCCAAGGCAGATGCTAATACCAAACCAGGGTAGTCCGCTGTAAGAATTTAGGAGGAAAAATATGAA
>JAZNUK010000008.1:0-4194 GCA_045592265.1 Candidatus Fimisoma sp.
GGAAACAAGCCGCGACAAAGCCTAACAATCCATGGCAAAGCAAGTAACTGCGGTAAACCCAACAAGCTGAAGCAAAGTAAACAACTGTGGTAAACCCAACAAGCCGAGGCAAAGCAAACAACTGCGGTAAACACAACAAGCCGAGGAAAAGCAAACAACTGCGGTAAACACAACAAGCTGAAGCAAAGTAAACAAACTGCAGCAAACTCTATAAAACGCGATGAAAAAAGGTTTGCTGAATGTTGGCAGAAAATATTTCCCCGTGACTTAATACAAATCTTTAAGGAGATGAAGTGTAAATGGAAAGAAGAATAGGAACGATTTCAAGAGGACTCAGAGGTCCTATCATCAAAGAAGGAGATGACCTTAAAAAGATAGTAGTTGATACTATGCTTGAATGTGTGGAAAAAGGTGATTTCGAGATAGGAAGCAAGGACGTGTTGGCTGTAACAGAGTCAATACTTGCCCGCGCGCAGGCCAACTATGCAACTACGGATCAACTGGCACAAGATGTAAGAGAAAAGCTGGGAGGAGAAACCGTTGGAGTTGTTTTCCCAATTCTTAGCCGTAACAGATTTGCCATCTGCCTCAGAGGTATTGCAAAGGGTGCAAAAAAGGTAGTGGTTATGCTTAGCTATCCGAGTGATGAAGTTGGAAACCACCTTCTTGACTTAGATTTGCTGGATGCAAAAGGTGTAAATCCTTATACAGATGTTTTGACACAGGCCCAGTTTGAAGAACTTTTTGGCAAATCCAAACACACTTTCACCGATATAGATTATGTAAACTACTATAAAGATATAATTACAGAAGAAGGTGCAGAGGCAGAAATCATATTTGCCAATAACCCTAGAAAGATAGTTGATTACACGGATAGGGTTATCTGCGCTGATATACACACCCGTCATCGCACCAAGAGGCTCATCAGCCAGGCCGGCGGCAAGGTGGTTCTGGGCATGGATGAACTTCTCACCTCATCTGTCAACGGTTCAGGATACAATCCTGATTATGGAATCTTAGGTTCCAACAAGGCAACGGAAGATACCATTAAGCTATTCCCTATCAACTGCCAGGAATTTGTAGAGGCAGTGCAGGCGGATATCAAAGAGAGAACCGGCAAGACTGTGGAAGTTATGGTTTACGGGGATGGAGCTTTCAAAGACCCTGTAGGTAAGATATGGGAGCTTGCAGACCCGGTAGTATCTCCGGGATTCACCTCCGGACTTGTGGGACAGCCAAATGAGCTGAAGCTCAAGTATCTGGCAGATAACGATTTTGCAGACCTTAGAGGTGACCAGCTTAAGGCAGCCATCGAGGAAGCAATTCGCGAGAAGGACGAGAATTTGGTGGGACAGATGGCAACGGAAGGAACAACCCCAAGGAGATTGACAGACCTTCTTGGGTCATTGTGCGACCTGACATCCGGTTCCGGAGACAAAGGAACTCCTTTCATTTATATCCAAGGCTATTTCGATAACTATACCGACTAATATAAGAATAAAGTGAACAAAACTGCCTGCGTTAAGAATTTCAACGCAGGCAGTTTTTTGAGCCCATTTTTCTGCCTGTTCTCCATCCAAATGCTTAATCGTCATTTCGTATTCATAGTTTTCACCTATATTCTTGCTGCCACTTCTTCGTGCTATTCCGCACAGCCGGTATTCGCCTCATTCTTCGCCCCTATTCTATGTTTTCTCGGTAAGAGGCGTTTATGGCGTGCGAGATGGGAAATTTTCCCGGAAAACAGCAATAGGAAGGGGTGGACAGAGAATTTTTTAGAGCCCCTCAAAAATTATGGAATAATTTTACATATATGACCTTTCGATATCAGTTTTTCGTTACGAGCCTTCCGTTGCTGACATACCGATATCAGTTTTCCGTTACGAGCCTTCCATTGATCAGCTTCCGCGATGAAGCCCTGAGGAAAAAGCTATTGACGTTACATGTAAAATAATGTAAATTATAGAAAGAAGTGGAACTGTCATATTCCTTTGAGAAAGGAGCAAGATGTATTTGAAGCAAATACATCGTAGAAGGAAATATGATGGAAAGTAAAAACAGGATTGACAAGAAAAAACTCGGATTTCTGGGAGAGGAGATGGCAGCGGAAGTATTGAAAGGCAGAGGATATTACATATTGAGAAGAAATTACACATGCCCTTATGGGGAGGTAGATATTATCGCCGTGAAGAATAATGTACTTGTTTTCGTCGAAGTGAAGACAAGGGCATCAAGGCTATACGGAAATCCGGCAGAGGCAGTGGATGCCAGAAAGCAGAGGCATATTAAAAATGCGGCTAGATACTTTTTGTCTTCTGCCGGGAAGAAGTATCAAAATGTTGATTTTCAAGTTATGGAAATAAGCCTCTACCATATTAGAGGATTGGAGTATTAGGGGGGCAAAATGCTTGCAAGAACAGAAACCATGACGCTTATGGGTATCGATGGAATAAAAGTAACGGTAGAAACGGATATAGCCATGGGGCTGCCGTCTTTCGTGGTTATAGGCCTTGGAGATACGGCAGTGAAGGAGGCAGGAGAAAGGGTAAAGAGAGCTGTAATAAACAGTAATTTTAAGTACCCCCAAGGTCGCATTACCGTTAATCTGTCTCCGGCGTACATTCATAAAAGAGGAAGCCATTATGATTTGGCAATGGCTGTGGGTATATTGACGGCGGAAGGGGAGATTAAAAAGGATAATGTGGAGCGGGCTTTTTTGGGTGAGCTGTCATTGGAAGGAAAAATTCTTCCCGTCGAAGGAGTGCTGCCTATGGTGGCTTCTCTTCTTGAAACTTCTTGCGAAGAAGTTCTTTTGCCCGGGCCTAATTGCAAGGAAGCGGCGTTGGTATTGAGGGAAAGCAAGATTTCTTTAATTCCCGTAGCAACATTAGAAGAGGTCGTCAGACATTTGCGAGGAGAAGAAATTCCTTCATATAAGATAGAGGAAGAGGAAGAGGCAAAGGAAACACCGTTGGACTTTGCCGACGTCAGGGGCCATTGGGAGGCAAAATCCGCCATGGCCCTGGCCATGGCGGTGGCCCACAGCCTGCTGCTCATGGGCCCGCCGGGCACCGGCAAAACCATGCTGGCCCGCCGGCTGCCCGGCATTTTGCCTCCCATGGACATCCGCGAGCAGCTTACAACGTCAAAAGTATATTCAGTAGCAGGTCTTCTCACAGAGGAGCGCCCTATAATATCGAGAAGACCATTTCGTGCCGTAACTCCTCGGGTGACCCCCGCCCAGCTCATAGGTGGCGGTACCACCCCTATGCCGGGAGAGGTTTCCTACGCTCACAATGGAATCCTTTTTTTAGACGAACTTTTGGAATTTCCCAGAAGCACCCTTGAACTTCTAAGAAATCCCATGGAAGATAAAGAAATCCGAATGACCAGAAGAGGTGTTACCGCCACCTTTCCAACGGATTTTATTCTGATAGGAGCAGCCAATCCGTGCAAGTGTGGCTACTTAGGCGATCCGGTTCATCCGTGCATTTGCACACCGGGAGAAATTTTCAACTACAGAAATAAGCTTTCAGGTCCTTTAGCAGACAGAATTGACATATGCGTACTTGTTTCAAGAGTGGAGTATCACTCCCTCAAGGACAACTTGGGATTATCCACCCGTGAACTAAGTTGTCAAGTGGAAAAAGCCAGAAAAATTCAGCAAGAACGATTTGCCGGACTAAAGTTTTCTTTCAACAGCAAGATGGAAAATCGCCATATACAAGAGTTTTGTGCACTAGGCCGTGAAGAAAAAGACTTTATGGAAGCTGCCTACAAGAAATACGCATTCAGCCCACGCAGGTATCACAAAATACTCAAATTAGCAAGAACCATGGCAGATATGGAAGAAGAAAAAAACATTAAAGTCAGCCATTTGGCATCTGCCATCCAACATACTCGGTTTTTGCGACAAGAAATCTCAGGATAAGGCCGCGAGATACACACAAAAGACCACCTCCATAACCTACATCTCGCAGCTTCTCGCCACCGTCCCCGCGCTGCTCACCCATCCTCATGGCACAGCACCAGCTGCTACTGCCTAGGACTACTGAAGGGTAGATCACGATCGCGTTGCCCCCGCATCAACGCTCACCATCGCTTGCCGCGGAACTACGCCAGCTACAGATGACCAAGGCCCGGGAGCGCCCCCTCCCCTGCAACGCAGCCTCTGCATATCCAATCCCCTCGGTA
>JAZNUK010000009.1:0-6209 GCA_045592265.1 Candidatus Fimisoma sp.
GGAGAACTGGGACATACCAGCCCCACCGTATCCCCCTTTCTCAATGGCGGCGGAAATATCATAGAACCTCCCTCATTACGCGAAGCACGTTTCTGTTGCATATTTTCTCCATTTCATCATAGGTAAAGGTATTCTCCATCCGCAAAAGCAAATTGGAAAACCCGCTGTAATCAATCATATCTCCTTCTCTGTCTATTCCGTCAAAATCACTTCCAAAGGATACCGCCTCTATTCCCGCAACATCTCTTATATGTACCAGATGCCTTATAACATCATCATATGTTACCTTTTCTCCGTCCTCTCTTAAAAATGTCTTTTCAAAATTGACTCCTACCGTTCCACCTTTATCCCCCAATGTTCTTAACTGGTGGTCTGTCAGGTTTCTCCTGTGGTTGCATAAGGCTCTTGCACAGGAATGAGAGGCTACAAAAGGCTTGTTGCTGACCATTGCCACATCATAAAATCCCCCTTCAGAGAGATGTGACACATCGATTATCATACCCAGCCTGTTCATTTCTCTCACCACGTCCACTCCTAGGTTCTTAAGACCCATAAGGTGCTCTTTGCTGTCATCGGATGCGGGATATCCTAAAGGGTTTTCGTAATTCCAAGTGAGTGTTACCAGGCGTACTCCCATGTCATAAGCTTCCCTCAGGTGATTCATATCCGGGTCTATAAATACTCCGTCCTCTACCGTCAAAAGGGCAGACATCTTCCCTTCTGCCACATTAAACTCCACATCCTCCGGACAAAGAACCGGTCCAATAATATGTCCGTACCTCTCCATCACGGTACAATAATAGCCGTAAAGCTCCCTGACCATCTGCCAGCCTGTCACGCTTTCTCTTTCCTGCCCCGATATGTACATGGCAAAAAACTGGACCATACTTTGATTTTCTTTCAACAATTTTAAATTTACGGCGGTATCACCATCATAAAAACTTTGCCCGGGCTTTCTCCATCCCTCCAGCAAAGTGTCGCAGTGCATATCTATAATTCTCATAATCTCTCTCCTATCAATATAAAATATATATTGAAAAGAAGAATTTATTACAGTCATCATTTCATGGAGGTGTTTGGGTGGCACTTATACCGTTGGAAATCATCAAAAGCAGAATAGACTCCGTCTTTTCTCAGGCGGTGGAAATAAGGAGGTATCTTCACGCCCATCCTGAGTTAAGCGGCAAAGAGATTAATACAGAAACATATATTAAGAACAAACTGAAAGAGTGGAATATTGAACATAAAGGAGGAATTGCCGGCCACGGCGTCATAGGCACCATATACGGGAAAAACAAAAAACAGGCTGTGGGAATAAGAGCAGATATTGATGCTCTTCCCATAAATGAAGAAACGGGACTTCCCTTTCAATCTATCTATCCGGGAATAATGCACGCCTGCGGTCATGATATGCATACAGCCATTCTCCTTGCAACAGCCAAAGTATTGAAGGAATTTAAAGATGCCCTTCCCCTTTCTGTCCGTCTCATATTTCAGCCTAGTGAAGAAACGGTAGGTGGCGCCCTTCCCATGATTGAAGGCGGAGCTTTAAAAAATCCCAAAACCAGCCATGTGCTGGGGCTCCATGTAGACCCTGTCATACCTTCCGGATACATAAAAGTCACCTCGGGGATTATGAATGCAGCTTCATGTCAATTTACCGTTACTCTGAAAGGGAAAGGTTGTCACGGGGCCTATCCCTGGCTTGGAAAGGACACTCTTCTTCCCGGCTGCAGTATGATAACCGGTCTCCAATCCATAACAACAAAAAAACTTCCCCTGGGAAGGGAAGGTCTAATTTCTGTAGGAAGTTTTACCAGCGGTAATCGGGGAAATATAATCGAAGGAGAAACCACATTCTCCGGCATCATAAGAGGCTTCAGTTCCCACACCTGCAGCTTGCTGAAACAACATCTTCAGACTATGTGCTTAGGCATTGCTTCTGCCTACGAAGTTGACTGCATCTTTGATTTTTCAGACAGCTATCCTGTGCTGGAAAACGACCCCGGCATATATGAAATTTTTCTTCAAAACATGGAAAATGCTATGGAAAAAGACAAAATAATAAAGTCATCCCTTCCCTCCTTCGGGACAGATGACTTCGCCTACTTTTGCCACAACAGTCCTGGCTTTTATTACAATCTCGGTGTTAAAAATCCTCATTCAAAAGAGGAAATACCACTCCACAGTCCTCGTTTTGCCCCTGACGAAGAAGCCATTAAAACAGGTATCCTGACGGAGGTAATCGGTGCTCTTGCAATAATGGAAATCAATATATAAATAAATGGGCAGAGCTATAAGCCGGGTTCTGTATTAGACAATCATCTATCTCGACTTGCCATTGCTGACAAGCTCCAGCGACCTACCTACCGGGAGACGGCGGGCAACCGCCCTTTGCCCCTATTTGGTCTTGCTCCGGATGGGGTTTACACGGCCAGCATGTCTCCATGCTGCCGGTGAGCTCTTACCTCACCATTTCAACCTTACCACAGCCGTACTGTTTCGGCGGAATGTTTCTGTTGCACTTTCCCTATAGTTACCTACGCCGGACGTTATCCGGCATCCTGCCCTGCGGAGCCCGGACTTTCCTCATACACCACGAGGTGCACGCGACTGTCTGCTCTACCCATGTTATTTAACTAAACAAATTTCACAGCTAAGCCAATGTCTTAATTGAGTTAATGTCTTAGCTGAGTTAATGTCTCAACTGAGTCAACATCATGCTAGAAAAAATTCACCATAAAAGGTATTGAATATGTAATGACCATGGCGGCAATCAAAAATATTACCAATATCTTTGCCACAAGACCTTTACTTTTCTTCATGCCTTGACTTTTTCTGTTGTCTTGATTCTTTTCTCTATCTTTATTTTTCATTATTTTCCTCTCTTCCGCCGCAATGCCATAGCTCATTGGCTGCATCCCTACAGTTTCACAAAAGGGTTCAGATTTTCCTTAGATTTAATTACTTCTAAACCTGTTTTTTTCTTCAGAAAATCCCCCATGTTTTCCGTGAAAATCTTTTCACTGCCGTAGTGCCCTATATCCAAAAGATTAAAACCCATTTCTCTTGCCGTCTGTGCCGTGTGATACTTTACATCACCGGTAACGAACAAGTCACAGCCGTCTTCCGCCGCCGCAGAGAGGAATTCCCCTCCTGCACCGGTGCAAATCCCTATTTTCTTAACAAGAGAATTGAGGTTTCCGGCAAAGGTCATAAATTCCCTGTCTATTTTAAACCTTTTGCTGATTCTGTCAATAAGTTCATTGGCAGAAATCTTCTCCTTTACATACCCTGTCCTGCAAAATCCCGATAAATCGGTAGACATTACCCCAACATCCTCAAGGTCCAAAAGGTTTGCCAGGTAATCATTATTTCCTCCGGCACATTTATCAAAAGGAGTATGGGAAGCATAGACGCTTATGCCTTTTTTGATTAATCTGACAACATATCCTCCCACAATGTCTTTCCGGTCTATTGCCTTAATCGGATTAAAAAACATAGGATGGTGTACAACTATCAAGTCTGCGCCACAGGCCTCAGCCTCATCTATAACCTTCCCTGTTATCTCCATGGCCACAAGTATACCTTTTATATCATTTTCTCCTGTTACAATCTGAAACCCTGAATTGTCCCAAGGTTCCTGCAACTCTAAAGGGCTTTTTGTTTCTATAATTTCTTGAATCTGTTCTAATCTCATAATCTTTCCACCAGTCTTTCAAGATATTCTATTCTATATCTTTGTTTTCGCAATTCTTCAAAAGCCGGATTTTTTCCTTTTTCCATGGAAGCTAAGATATTCTTTTCCATGTCCAGCTTTCCTCTTAAATATTCTTCTGTCAAAGGGCCTTTAAAATCCACAAGCTTTAAAGGGAACTCATACTCTATGCTGTCGCCGCCCAAATCCTTGGTAACGGCCACCTCTCTTGGTATCACCGTAAGAATTTCACATATGAATTTTCCTTCTCTGACCAGCTGTTCATTTATTATGGAAAATCCGTTATTATATAGCCAATGTCTAAGTAGTCCTACATGGGTTCTGGGCTGGAGAATGATTTTTTTATAGCTGCGGGCTTTTCGTATGTCATTGCCTAAAATCTCTGTCATGAGGATTCCCCCCATTCCTGCAATAACCAAAACATCCACTTCTTCAGGTTTCAAAACTTCTATTCCGTTTCCCAGCCTTAAATCAAAAGACTCTTGTGGAAAAGCTTCCTTACAGTTGTCCTCTGCTTTCTGTAAAGAACCTCTGCTGATATCTGCCATGATAACTTTGGGACAGATTCCTTCTTTCCACAAATACAAAGGCAAAAAACCATGATCTGTACCTATGTCTGCCATGGTTTCTCCCATATTTATTTCCGTTGCAATGGCACTAAGCCTTGGAGTCAGTTTTGTCATCTTCTATTCCAAGTAATCCTTTAATTTTTTACTTCTGCTCGGATGGCGAAGTTTTCTCAACGCTTTGGCTTCAATCTGTCTGATTCTTTCTCTGGTAACTTCAAACTCTCTTCCCACTTCTTCAAGAGTCCGTGCTCTGCCGTCTTCCAGACCGAATCTCAGTCTCAAAACCTTCTGCTCTCTTTCGGTTAAAGTCTCCAAAACCTCCATCAGCTGTTCCTTCAGCATGGAAAATGCCGCCGCTTCAGCCGGTGCCGGAACATCTTCATCAGGTATGAAATCTCCCAGATGGCTGTCTTCTTCTTCTCCGATAGGGGTTTCCAAAGAAACAGGTTCCTGAGCAATCTTTTGGATTTCTCTTACCTTCTCCACTGTAATCCCCATTTCCACTGCAATTTCTTCCGGACTAGGTTCTCTTCCGTAAGTCTGAAGGAGCTGTCTGGAAACTCTTATAAGCTTATTGATGGTTTCAACCATGTGAACAGGAATACGAATTGTTCTCGCCTGGTCGGCTATGGAACGGGTAATGGCTTGTCTTATCCACCATGTTGCATAGGTTGAGAATTTATATCCTTTGGTATAGTCAAACTTTTCTACCGCCTTGATAAGACCAAGGTTTCCCTCCTGAATAAGGTCAAGGAAAAGCATACCTCTACCTACGTATCTCTTGGCGATACTTACCACCAGTCTCAGGTTGGCTTCGCACAAGCGTTGTTTAGCTTCTTCGTCACCTTTTTCCATTCTTTTTGCCAGCTCTATTTCTTCGTCGGCAGAAAGCAAAGGAACTTTACCTATTTCCTTAAGATACATTCTTACGGGATCGTCTACGGCAATGCTCTTTGGGATGGTTGCTTCCAAATCAATTTCAGGTGTCTCCTCTACGTCCACATCCATATCAATGTCCACATCTACGTCATCGTTCATCATAACGTCAAAGTCATCCGGTTCTGTTTCCGATACGATTTCAATACCCTTGGACATGAGAACCTCGTACATATCATCCATCTGATTCTTGTCCAAATCTGTTGTGTCCAGGATTTCTGCAATGGTGGAATAGGTTATCTGATTTTTCCCTTGTTTGCCTTTTTCCAGTAAAACATTCAAAAGCTCCTGCTTCTTCTCTGCGGTGTTGGTGCCGCTTTCTTCAATTACTTCTGCTTCATTTTCAACATTGTATCCGTTGTTTTTTTCTGTTGACATTAGTTCCTTCCCCCACACTTCTTCATTTCTTTTTGCACTTCCATTAATTCTATCATCAGTTCCCTTACAGAATCTGTGTCGTTTTCTTCATCAGCCAGTGACAACAAGTCGAGAATCTTTCTTTCTCTTCGTGCCAGCTGATGTACATGATTGGCGGCAATACACTCTTTCAGTATTGTTTCTCCGTTACCTGCCACCACTATCTTGTCCATAGCCAAATTAAGTTTTTCACTTTCCACAGGCTCAAGTCTGTCTGTAACGCTGCTCAGTGTAAAATCCCCTTCAAGGCCGTATATTTCAAAGGCAATATTTATAACTTTCTTTCCCAAATAACTTTGGAACAAGTCTTCCTCCGTAACAAGAACCTCTGCAAGATGAGGTTCTGTAAAGAGGCATTTAAGAGCCGTCGCCTCCATGGAATTCAGCTCAAAACTCATATCAAGCTGTTCTTCCCTTTGGGCAGGCACATAACCTGTGCTCTTTTCCATATTATTGCCTGAGATTTCCATTTTTATTGCACCTTCTGCAATTCCAATATCTTTGGCTATTTTCTTGATATATAAATCTGCCTCCACCGGGCTTAGTTCCTTCAGTACCGGTGCAACTTT
>JAZNUK010000010.1:0-3915 GCA_045592265.1 Candidatus Fimisoma sp.
CATCTAACAGAAGTACGTCATGAACTTCTCCTGTCAATACCCCTGCCTGAATTGCTGCGCCAATGGCAACACATTCATCCGGATTTATTCCCTTGAACGGTTCTTTTCCTGTAACTCTCTTTACAGCCTCTTGAACTGCAGGTATTCTTGTGGAACCACCTACCAGAATTACCTTAGCTATATCAGCATTTGTTACACCGGCATCTGCCATAGCCTTTTTCATCGGTTCGATAGTTCTTTCTACCAGGTGTCCTGTAAGCTGGTCAAACTTTGCTCTGGTCAAGTCTTCATTCATGTGAAGAGGACCTTCTGCCGTTACTGTAATAAACGGAAGATTAATATTGGTGGTCTGTGAACCGGAAAGCTCTTTCTTTGCTTTTTCTGCAGCTTCCTTCAATCTCTGAAGTGCCATCTTGTCTGCTCTCAAATCAACGCCGTGTTCCTTAGCAAAATTGTCTGCCAGGTAGTTAAGAATAACTTCGTCGAAGTCATCTCCACCAAGGCGAGTATCACCGTTAGTTGCCAATACTTCAAATACGCCGTCACCAAGTTCAAGGATTGAAACGTCGAAAGTACCGCCGCCTAAGTCGTATACTAAAATTTTGTGAGAACCTTCTTCCTTGTCCAGACCGTAAGCCAGTGAAGCCGCTGTAGGTTCGTTAATGATTCTCTTAACATCAAGACCGGCAATTCTTCCTGCATCCTTGGTTGCCTGTTTCTGTGCATCGGAGAAGTAAGCAGGAACTGTAATTACTGCTTCTGTAACCTTTTCTCCCAGATAGCTTTCAGCGTCGTTTTTCAGCTTGGTAAGAATCATTGCAGAGATATCCTGCGGAGTATAATCCTTGCCATCAATAGTTACTTTGTAATCTTCTCCCATGTGTCTCTTGATAGATGCAATGGTTCTATCCGGGTTGGTTACAGCCTGTCTTTTAGCTGTTTCTCCAACAAGTCTTTCACCATCTTTCTTAAATGCCACTACTGAAGGAGTGGTTCTCATTCCTTCTGCATTGGCTATTACCGTAGGCTCACCGCCTTCTAATACTGAAACACAAGAGTTTGTTGTTCCTAAGTCAATACCTATTACTTTTGCCATTTTTCTTTTCCTCCTACTAATTGGCGACCTTTACCATGGAAGGTCTTATTACTCTATTATTTAAAGTGTACCCCTTTTGAAGAACTTCTGTCACCTTTCCGCTTTCGTACTCGGTGGAATCCTCCATCATTACAGCGTTGTGGTAATTCGGGTCAAAGTCTTCACCCAACGCTTTGATTTCTTCAGCCCCCGCTCTGTCGAGCACCCCTAAGAGCTGTTTTAAAATCATTTCCATCCCCTTGAAAAAACTATCTTCGGCATTCCCCGTTGCCATAGCCCTTTCAAAATTGTCTATTACATCAAGCAGTCCGCTTATGATTTTCTCATTGGCGAATGCATAAATGTCACTCTTTTCCTTTTCTGTTCTTCTCTTAAAGTTTTGGAAGTCAGCCATCAATCTCAGATACTTGATATTGAGTGCCTCCTCTTCGGCTTTCTCCTCTTCCTTAACTTCTTCTTGGTTCTCTTCACCTTCTCTTTCCGGATTCTTTCCGGTTTCATCTTCCCGAGATTCCTTTCCTCCTTCTGAAGTTTGTGAAGCATCTTCCAAAACTTCCTCATCAGGAAGGCTATCCTTTTTTATTTCATCATTCATCGTCTTCGTTACCTCCGCTTTCAAGTTTGAATGTGTCGCTTAGATTGTCTGTCAAGTATTCTATGATAGATGTAACCTCTCCATACTTCATCCTCGTAGGACCGATAACGCCTATCTTACCTACCAGTTTGCCGTCTACATGATAGCTTGCTGTAATCAAGGCGCAATCATTCATGATATCATCTGCATTTTCCTCACCTATGGTTACGATTACACCGTCTTCTCTTTCTATGAGTTTTTTTGTAAAGTCTTCCTTTTGGCTAAGCATTTCTATGAAGCTTTTGGCCTTTTGCAAATCGTTGTACTCAGGAATGTCGAATATGTTAGTAAGCCCCTCCATATAGAGATTTACATTGAGCATATCCTCCAAAGTTTTCATAAAGTTAGGCATTACATCTTGAGCCAAGCCGCTCATGGCGGTTAAATCTGTCTCAAAACTTTCTATTATATTGTTGGTTAAAACCTCGCTTATTGTCTTGCCCTTATAATTGTATGTCATGGTCTTGGCAAGAAGCTGAAGATTTTCCTCTGTAAAAGGCACCTTTATATTGAGTGCTGTATTGGATATTTTGCCGCTTTCGGAAACTATCATCAGTACTATGGTGTTCTCATCTACCGGAAGAAGATTGATGAACTTCAGTGCATCTTCATTCTTGCTAGGTGTCAAAGCAAAAGACGTAAGATTGGTTATTTCCGAAAGTATGGAAGCTGCGTGCTCTATGGTCTTTTCAAACTCATGAACACCGGCTTTTAATCTCTGGGAAATTACATTCTTTTCCTCTTTGCTCAATTCCCTCTTTTCCATTAAAGCATTTACATAAAGCCTGTATGCCATATCGGAAGGAACTCTTCCTGCGGAGGTATGCGGATGAGTAAGATATCCCATTTCCTCTAGGTCAGCCATTTCATTTCTTATGGTCGCAGGGCTTATGCCCAGATCATATTTCTTGGAAATGGTTCTGGAACCCACCGGCTCTGCCGTCTTAACATAGTCACTTATGATGGCTTGTAAAATCTTTAATTTGCGTTCCGTAAGTTCCATAAATTTTTCTCCTTTGTTAGCACTCACTCTTTTGGAGTGCTAATCGCTATATATAAAATACTACTATTAAACTTCAATGTCAACAGTATTTGTAAAGTTTTTTATGTATTTTTGGTGAAATTCTTATATCGATTTCGCTACAATAAAAAAGGAGAAATCAGGTGATTCCACCAACTTCTCCCTTTCTGTAATACGTTGTATTACGCTTTCTTATTTTATCAACTTATCATTCAAAATGCTCCGCCACTTTTTCCAGTAAGTCTATTATCTTCAAATGTTGTGGACACATTCTCTCACAGTTGCCACACTTTATGCAGTCAGAAGCTTTGCCATGGGTTGAAATCAGAGAATCATAATATATGCCCTGTGCCGTCCAGTCTTTTCCTTTGATTTCCTGCAAGTCTGCATTATACAAAGAAAAATATTTAGGAATAGGAATATTCATAGGGCAGTCTACTATGCAGTATTCACAGCCTGTACAAGGAATTGCTATGTTGCTGTTGATTATATCAACCGCCTTGTGTACTGCCTCTTTTTCTTGCTCATTGAGAGGAGTAAATTGGTCCATATAACCCATGTTGTCTTCCAGTTGTTCCATATTACTCATTCCGCTAAGTACCATCTTCACATTGTCAAGTCCTGCAGCAAATCTTATGGCCCAAGATGAAACGGACATTTGAGGCTGAATCCTTTTGAACATATCTTCCGCTTCTTGAGGGACATTGGCAAGGGTACCCCCTTTGACCGGCTCCATCACTATAACAGGCTTATTATGCTTCACTGCCACTTCGTAGCACTTGCGAGATTGTACAGCACTGCTTTCCCAATCCAGATAATTGATCTGCAGCTGAACCACATCGAAGTCAGGATTCTCTGTGAGAATCTGGTCTAAAAGTTCTGCCCCTGCATGAAAAGAAAAACCTATGTTTTTTATACTGCCTTCTTTTTTCTTTTCCTTTATCCATGTAAAGCAATCGTATTTTCTAAAAGTTTTAATCGATTCATTGTTTATATCGTGAAGGAGATAATAGTCGAAATATTCCGCACCTGTTTTTTCAAGCTGAATATTGAAAATTTTATCTCTATCCTCAGCCGACTTTAACATATAACTTGGCAGTTTGCTTGTAATAGTGTAATTTTCCCTTGGATACCTTGAGGTTATCGCTTCTTTTACAGCTCTTT
>JAZNUK010000011.1:0-76053 GCA_045592265.1 Candidatus Fimisoma sp.
CCTCTATATCCTTTAGGATTACCTTTCCTGAAATAATCTCAGGTTCCAATATTTTTTCCAAAAGCCTTTTTGCCTCGGACATTATGATGGGTCCGATTCCATCACCACCGCATAGACCGATGGTGATGGATTCTAAGGAAAGAAAATCTTTTGGCAATTTTGCATTTTTCATTTCTTGGCTTCTTTCAATTTGCTGTCTCAACAGACGTTCAAACTGCAAAGAAGCTTCTTTAATATATTTTTCATAGCTCATGGTAAAACCTCACAATTAGTTGTTGCCTTTTCCGACATATTTTAGAAGACCGCCGGCTTTTAGTATTGCCTTTTGTCTTTCGGTAAAATGACAAAGTAATTCTATATCCTCGCCGGTAGTTAAATTTTTCATCACTATATTTCCCGAGTCCATGCCTGAATATATGTTTTCAAGTCTTAGCATAGCGTCTTGAGACAACCTGTCGTAGTCCTCGGGATTCTTGAAAGTCAGAGGCATAATCCCCGCATTGATGAGATTTGCGGCATGAATTCTGGCAAAACTTTTACTTATTACGGCGCGAACTCCAAGATACAGAGGAACTAAAGCCGCGTGTTCTCTTGAAGAACCTTGTCCGTAATTGTTTCCACCTACTATAATGCTTTTGCCCGCTTCTTTGGCTCTCTCAGGGAAAGAGGTGTCGCAAACACCGAAGCAAAACTGGGAAAGGTGAGGAATATTTGAACGATAAGGGAGTATCTTTGCTCCTGCAGGCATTATATGGTCAGTGGTAATGTTGTCTCCAACCTTGAGAACCAGCGGAGCTTCCAGCGCATCCTCTTGAGGTTCAGAATCCGGGAAAGGCTTAATGTTTGGCCCTCGTAAAATAGGCAGTTCCTTGGACTCTTCCAAAGAAGCCGGAGGTATGATGGCACTATCATCAATTTTAAAGACAGCCGGCATATCCACTTTTGGCATAGTTCCAAGAAGCATAGGGTCTGTAATTTCACCTGTAAGGGCAGCGGCAACCGCCGTTTCGGGAGAAACAAGATAAACTTGACCATCGGCAGTACCGGAACGGCCCTCAAAGTTACGGTTAAAAGTTCTCAGGGAAACACCCCCTGAGTTAGGTGAAAAGCCCATACCTATGCAAGGTCCGCAAGCACATTCCAAAACTCTTGCACCGCTGGCAAGTATATCTGACAAAGCCCCGCAATCGGCAAGCATTGAAAGAACCTGCTTAGATCCCGGCGATATTGAAAGGCTGACTTCAGGACGAATAGTCTTGCCCTTAAGAAGGGCTGCCACTTTCAACATATCAAAGAGGGAAGAGTTGGTGCAGGAGCCTATACATACCTGATCTACCTTTGTTCCCTTTAAGGTGTCTACGGCTACCACGTTGTCCGGACTGTGAGGGCAGGCGATCATAGGTTTCAAAGATGAAAGGTCTATGTCAATAATCTTGTCGTAGACTGCATCATCGTCGCTTTTTAGCTCAACCCAGTCTTGTCCTCTGCCTTCTGCTTCCAAAAACGCCTTTGTTATTTCATCAGATGGAAATATTGAAGTCGTTGCACCAAGTTCTGTTCCCATGTTGGTAATGGTTGCCCTTTCGGGAACGGAAAGAGTTTTGATACCTTCCCCGCCCCATTCGATGATGGCTCCCACGCCGCCTTTAACAGATAGTATTCTGAGAATTTCAAGGCTTACATCTTTGGCGGTTACAAAATCCCGAAGTTTACCAGTAAGGTTCACCTTATACATCTTCGGCATGGTTATATAATATGCACCGCCGCCCATGGCAACGGCAACATCAAGACCGCCTGCACCCATGGCAAGCATGCCTATACCGCCACCTGTAGGCGTATGGCTGTCAGAACCTATGAGAGTTTTCCCCGGTTTACCGAAACGTTCAAGATGCACTTGATGGCAGATACCATTGCCGGGTCTTGAAAAATAAAGACCGTACTTCTTAGCCATAGATTGAATAAATCTATGGTCATCTGCATTTTCGAAGCCTGACTGCAAGGTGTTGTGGTCTATGTAAGCGACAGAAACCTCTGTTTTTACACGAGGGATACCCATCGTTTCAAATTCCAAATAAGCCATGGTACCTGTGGCATCCTGAGTCAAAGTCTGGTCTATTTTCAGAGCAACTTCACTACCAACGGTCATGTCACCGCTGATGAGGTGGCTCTTGATTATCTTTTGTGCAATTGTTAATCCCATTTTTTAGTCCTCCTTTAGGTTGTTGTACGAATGGTCAATATGTTCCCGCATAAGGGCTTCTGCCTTATCTCCATCTCTTGCCGAGAGAGCATTAAAAAGGGCAAAATGTTCCTCAACGGAGTGTATGATCCTTCCCCTTTTTTCAAGAGAAGCCCTTCTGAATTTAAGGAGCTTATGATGATTAGGGGAGAGTATGGAATATAGAACGGGACTTTTGCTATAGGCGTATATAAGATCGTGAAATTCCGTATCCAGATTTTGCAGGGCCTCTACATCTCCCTTGGAGGCGTAGAATTCTTGTTGTTCAATGATGTTTTTAAGTTTTTCTAAAGCTTCATCAGTTATGAAGGTGGCGGCACGTTTAAATGCCAAAGGTTCCAGACTTTTTTTAACTAAAAACATGTCTTCAACATCTTCATCGGTGATTCCAAGGACAATGGTTCCGGAAGGTGTTGTAGCCACCAACATTTCGTTTTCCAGTCGGAGGATAGCTTCCCTTATAGGAGTACGGCTTACACCAAGCTCTTCAGATAACGTACTTTCACTGAGAACTTCGCCTTTTTTGTAATAACCTGTGAGAATGCTTTTCTCTATGGCCTCAAAGACCTGGTTGGCCAAAGATGTCTTTTTATAATCTATCATTTTATTAACTCCTTCCATTGAGCAAGTTCATTGATTTTTGCTTCTATTTCTCCGTTGGACAGACTTGTGGTTCTTCCGTCCGCATACATAAAGTCAACCCAGGTTTTAAGTTGGGCAACCAGAGGATGATCTTTGGAAACCTTTTTATCGCCATCCAGGTTGAAATGTTCATTGACCCAGTAAGCAATACCGGCAGCACCGGAAGTTTTACTTATGGTGACACCCGGAGTTCTGTTAAGTAACTTCCTTGTATTGAATATGTTGTAGATTTCTTCATCTTTCATTAACCCATCAGCATGAATTCCTGCGCGGGTTATGTTGAAATTTTCACCGACAAAAGGCGTCATCGGAGGAATATTGTATCCCATTTCTTTCCTGAAATATTCTCCTATTTCCGTAACAACTGTCGGGTCCATACCATCTAGAGAACCTTTCAAAGAAGCATACTCAAAGACCATAGCTTCAAGAGGAACATTTCCTGTTCTTTCACCTATTCCCAAGAGAGAACAGTTAACGGCAGAGGCTCCATATAGCCAGGCAACGGAAGCATTGGAAACAGCCTTATAAAAATCGTTATGCCCGTGCCATTCAAGCATTTCGCTTGGAACACCGGCATAGTGCTGAAGCCCGTAGATTATTCCCGGAACGCTTCTCGGCAGGGCAACTTCAGTATAAGGAACTCCATATCCCATAGTATCGCAGGCTCTGATTTTTACCGGTATTCCCACCTCGTTGGAAAGATCCATTATTTCATTTACAAAAGGAACAACGAAGCCGTAAAAATCTGCTCTTGTGATGTCCTCTAAGTGACATCTTGGAACAACCCCTGCCTCAAAGGCATCCTTTATGGTTTCAAGATAGAATTTAACCGCTTGTTTTCTGCTCATACCCATCTTTTTAAATATATGATAATCGCTGCAAGATACCAGAATGCCCGTCTCTTTGATTTCCAGTTCTCTGACCCTTTTGAAATCTTCCCTGTTAGCTCTTATCCAAGTAGTTATTTCCGGGAACTTATAGCCAAGGGACATGCATTGCTCAATAGCCTCCTGGTCCTTTTTTGTGTAGATGAAAAACTCCGATTGACGAATTAAACCATAAGGCCCTCCAAGGCGCGCCATCATCTTATATAAGTCGACGATCTGCTTTACCGTGTACGGGGCCATAGATTGCTGACCATCTCTAAAAGAAGTGTCGGTAATCCATATATCCTCCGGCATATTTACAGGAACACGTCTGTGGTTAAAAGCGATTTTCGGAACGCTTTCGTAGTCAAACATTTCTCTGTACAGATTAGGCTCTTTTACATCTTGTAGAGAATATTTATATATGTTTTGCTCCAGCAGATTGGTTTTCTTTGAAATTTCAAGCATAAAGTACCTCCTCCTGAAAAGTTTGTTTATCGGTTTAAAGTAATAAAAAATACCTGTATACAAGTATACTCGCATGGCGAACTCTTGTCAATAAAAAAGAAAAATCCGCAGATTTTTCTACGGATTTTTTAATAATATTTGCCAGCTCTTCTGTTATGGTGCTGTGATGATCCGAGTCATCATCCAAAAGCTCTTCTGTCTTAAACTTTAATATGAGCCGATCTTCTTCCTTTATGTCAAACTCACTGCTATAGGCTGAGTCATCGCTGTCTATAAGGCACAAAGGAGGAAAAACCACACACCACCAATTCTCACCGGAGCCTTCTCCTAAAGTTATGGTTAGCGCCTCGTAATTGCCTTCCGGGAAAAAGAGGTCGTCATAGTACTTAGCAGGAATATGCCTTATTCCCATGGAAGAAGATGCGGAGTAATCAAAGCCTGCAATGTTAAGGACTTCTTGTGCCCAGCCATCTATACGGTCCAGGTTGTTCTTTATATAGTCCCTCATAACCCGAGAAAGAATATCATCATTGGTAGTGCCTTGAGAAGATTCCATTTCGTTTTGGGAATCCTTTTCTACGACTTCATGGTTTATTGCTTGTATTATCTCATTTTGTACTTTTGAGAGAACATAATTTCTGACCACCAACTTAATCTGTTGATCTTCCTCCGAATTACTGTTGGCAACCACATGAAATCTCATTATTCCCGGATATTGGTTTATCATTCCGTCAGAACTGATAATTCCATCATTAATTTCCGCATAGGTTTCCTCTTCGTTTAATATGGGAAGTGCCAGCACAGCACAAATCATTAAAATAATAAGTATTTTTTCAAATTTTTTATCCATAATTTACCTCCGTTCACAAGGATTATGGACAAAGAAAAGAAAAATATACATTTATTTATGATAAACAATTATTTTATAATAAGTAATTTTTGACGAGAAGAAAGCAAATCCGTTTCTAAATTATTTATTTGTCTTATGGACTCCATGGTTGTTTTGAATTTTTTTGCGATTTGCCAGAGGGTGTCTCCTTCATTACATACATAGATAACCATTGGAGGGGCTTGGGAAGAGGATGTTTCCACAAAAGCGGGATTTGTCAGCACTTTAAAAGGCGTAGGTCTCAAAACTTCACAGCACACAAGAAGGGTGCAGTTAAACTCCAGTTGCTTGCCATTGATTTTTTCCGACCACACATCTTTTATGTAAATCTTGTGGGAGATATGCTCATCCCCTCCTATTTGAGGCATATTGCTGATTACTCTAAAAGGAATTTCTTCTTTAAGGGCAAATATATTACAAGGGTCCTGAGAATCTTTACAGAGAATCTTGGCAGTGAGTTTGCCTTCCGTTACTATTTTCCCCTGCTCTACACGACTGTCTGCAGAAAGAATTTCTCCGGCGGAATACAGTACACAGTCTATATCAAAACCCATGCTTTCCGGAGAAAGAATTTCTCGTAAAGAAGATTCACTTGCAGTAATACCTACAAGAGTTTTGCTGTTTTCAGTAACAAAATCACATATAAAATCTTTTTCTCTATGATAGCCGTCAACGATTACTTCCCGCTCCGTATTCCTATATAATTCTACGAAGGTCATCAAATCCCCCTCAAGGCGGAAGATGTCCTTTTCTGTTTCATCTTGAGTAAGCTTTACTTTAAGGTTATTATCATCAAAGGAAACATTACAGCCACTCCACTGTCCTCCTTGTGGGATAGGGATAAACTGTGTAAACTCAACACGTTCCTGGAGCTGGTAAATGCTTTCCTCCGCCACCGGTTCTTCTTCGCAGGAGCAGGAAGCGTAAAGAAGATTTACATAGACAAAGCCATTTACAACTATCTTATCACCTGTGGCCTGCTTGTAATTTTCTACAACATTTATATCCTGCTTTAATATGGATTGAGGGGAGCAGCCTTCTTTTAGGAAAAAATCTTCTTTTATGGATATACTGTCTTTTTTCCTAAGACCGATGTTTGAAGTTTCTATAGTTTCTTTGAGAACCTGAATTTCTTCATCTACCAAGCCCTCAAAGAGATCTACTTTAGTATCCATGTACTCTCTTGCAGTAACTGACAGCAGCAATTTTACGCGGTATTTTCTTTCGTTGATAACCATGTAATCTATTTTATCCACTTTACAGTCCAGAACCAGGGTTGCACCTTCTGACAGGGAAGTGTGCCACTGGTCCTTGAAAGGAACACGGCTTTGCACAGAAATTATAGGGCTGTTACCTTCTTGCTTTTCCGGGATATACAAGGTCTGCAGGTCGATTTCTCCGGAAAGGTTTATGTAGTCGTCGCCTTTCGCAATCCGATCCACTTCTCTGTTGGAAAGGTGGCATTTTCCGTCAATAAGAAGGATTTCTTTAAGATCCGGTTTAATATCCGGAACAAGGATGTCTTCTTCTATGGTGATTGTAGTTTTGTTTTTTTCTCTTATGTCGGTAACCTGGACGGGAGTGTATATTGCTCCCTTGGCAATAGGCACCACAATTTGCTCTTCCAGTTCTTTAGCCGGAACCAGAGCGTAATCAGGTATATCGTTTTCGTATGTCATAGTATTTCCCCTTTCCAAACTTGGTCTTGCTACAATGTATTCAGTCAAAAGGGAAAATATGAAAAAAAGCGGATTTAATTGTCCGCTTTAAGTTGCAATATTTTATCTAAAATTACATGTGACGCCTGCTCTTTGGTCATCTTTCCGATTTCTTCTTCTGCGTCGGAAGTAATCATGGTGATCACATTGGTGTCGGCTCCAAAGCCGGCGCCTTCCGTCCTTAAAGAATTGGCGCAAATCATGTCACAATTTTTCTTAATCAGCTTTTTCTTTGAATTTTCCAAAACATCATCCGTCTCCATGGAGAAACCGCAGATAATTTGCCCTTCTCTTTTGTTTTCTCCAAGATACTTTAGAATATCATGTGTCCTCTTGAGAGGGATGCTCATATCGTCATCGGATTTTTTAATTTTACTGTTTGCTGTAGTTGCGGGAGTATAGTCAGCCACGGCAGCGGCCTTTATGATTATATCCTGGGAGTCGCTGTAAGCAGTGACAGCGTTAAACATATCATTTGCGCTTAAAATAGGAATAGCGTTTACGAACATAGGAGGGTCTACATCCATGTGACCGTGAACTAAAGTAACATCAGCGCCTCTGAGCATTGCAGCCTTGGCAAGGGCACATCCCATTTTGCCGCTGGAATGGTTGGTTATGAATCTTACAGGGTCGATGGATTCCCTAGTTGCACCTGCAGTAACCAGAACCTTTTTCCCCGTCATATCTTTTTCAAAGGCTATTTCCTTCAAAATATATTCAAAGAGAAGGCTCTCTTCAGGCATTCTGCCATCTCCCAAATCTCCGTTTGCCAACATGCCCGAATCAGGGGTGATTATCTCGTAGCCGAAAGTTTCCAGCTTTTTCAGGTTATATTTAACGATTGGGTTATGGTACATATTGTGATTCATAGCGGGTGCTACGATTTTCTTACAAGGGCAAGCCATGATGGTGGTAGTCAGCATATCATCGGCGATACCATTTGCAATTTTACCGATGACATTGGCAGAAGCCGGTGCGACCATAACCAGATCAGCTCTCTTTGCAAGAGCAACATGCTCAACACTGTACTGAAAATTTCTGTCAAAGGTATCTATGAGGCACTTGTTACCCGTCAATGATTCAAAAGTAATTGGATTGATAAATTGAGTTGCGTTTTGGGTCATAAGAACCTGCACGTCGCAACCTTGTTTCTTCAACATTCTTGCCAGGTTAGGTATTTTATAAGCAGCAATACTTCCTGAAACTGCCAAAACAACGGTCTTTCCTGTTAACATAGTTGGTCTCCCATCAAAAAATAATATATTTTTACGCTTCCTTTAACGCTTTCTTTCGGCAACGCCGCTTTCACGATATTATAACACAAAATACAACAAATCTATAGAACTTTAAAGTTTTTGTGTTATAATTATAAACTGGTGCAAAGGTTGTCCGAGCAAACATTATTGCAAGTATTCCTAAGGGAAACTTGACAGTTTGAATTGGAGCCGTATAAACACCAAATGTATTGTACCCTCCTAAAGGGAGGAATAATAGCATAAGGAGGTTTGTTTAAGATGAAACAAACAAAAACACTTGATTTGGCACAGTTGGCGCTACTTGCGACTCTTGTTGTGCTCTTGGCTTTTGTGCCTTACATAGGGTATATCAGAATACCTATACTGGCAATACAGGCCACAACCATTCACATACCGGTTATAATCGGTTCCATTCTTTTAGGACCTAAAGCAGGCGGTATTCTAGGTGGAATTTTCGGACTGACCAGTTTGATAAACAATACTTTTCAGCCGGGAATAACATCATTCTGTTTCTCGCCTTTTATTCAGGTGGGTGAAGACATGGGAGGAAGTCCGTTGGCACTTATCGTATGCTTCGTTCCCAGGATTCTGTGCGGTGTGTTGCCGTACTATGTGTACATGGCCATGCAGAAAACGGCAAAAAACCCGGAAAAGAGAAAAAAATATTCTTTGATGACAGCAGGAATTGCAGGTTCCATGACAAACACCATTTTGGTAATGAGTATGATATATCTTTTCTTTGGGGCTGCATATGCAGAAGCCAGAAACATAGCCTTTGAGGCTGTCATGGGAGTTATTCTTTCGGTGGTAGCCGTCAACGGAACCTTGGAGGCAATTGTGGCGGCACTTATAGCTTCGGCTGTTTCCGCGGCCATATTAAAAAGCAGGTTTATCAAAAGATAGACTTTTCGGAGGATGAGGAATGATATTAGTTGTAGATATAGGTAATACAAATATTGTAATGGGCTGTTTTGACGGTGATAAAATTCTTTTCAGGGAAAGAGTTTCCAGCAGCCAGAAGGCTACAGACTTAGAATATGCTGTAAGCATCAAGACCGCTCTTGAGATGAATCATGTGAAAAGCGAGGAGATAACAGGAGTAATAATGTCCTCGGTAGTACCGTCAATTACCAATACTTTCAAGAGAGCAGTGGAAAAGCTCACCGGAGTGAAGCCTCTGGTAGTAGGACCGGGAATAAAGACGGGACTCAGCATCCTTATAGACAATCCCGCACAACTTGGCAGTGACCTGGTGGTAGATGCCGTTGCGGGAATAAATGAATACCCGGTTCCGCAGATTATAATTGATATGGGAACAGCGACAACCTTTTCCGTCATTGACAAGAACCGCAACTACCTTGGAGGAATGATAACCACGGGAATGTCGGTGTCAACGGATGCCCTTATCAGCAGAACATCTCAACTTCCCAAAATAGCCTTTGAAGTTCCTAAAAAATTGATAGGAAAGAACACTATAGACTGCCTCAAAAGCGGAATTATGTATTCAAATGCCTGCAGTATAGACGGGATGATTGAGAGAATAGAAGAAGAACTGGGAGAAAAGTGTACAGTCATTGCAACAGGCGGGCTGGCAAATCTTATTACCCCATTGTGTAAGAGAAAAATCATTCTCGACGACGACCTGATGCTAAAAGGACTGTTTATAATCTACAACAGAAATTGTTAAAGGGAGCCCATCGGTTCCCTTTTGTTATAAAGCAAAATAAAGTTTTAGAATAATAACTCTTCGTAATTCCTTTTGCAATATATGACTCTTGCAATAGTAATAATTTTTTTCTGCTCATCTACCCAATAAAATATCAGATAGTTTTCAAATGATACCTTGCGGTATTCATGATTTAACGGTCTTATTTGCGGGAAAATAGGGTTTACATAAGGCATATCCCTTAACTGCTCACATTTTTTAATTAACCCTACAGCTGGGCGTTGTGCTGCCGGTGGATTTTGCAACTTTTCCGCTATATATTTTGTAATATCAAGGATGTCTTTTCTGGCAATAGGAAGGTACTCTAAATTATACAATGTCTTCGCCTCCGAGTGTTCCATTAATATCTTTCAATATATCTTTAGAAGAAAACCTTTTGTTTGTGGTTTCACACTCACGTTCAGCTTCCAGCAATTTAAAATATACTTCACTTTTAAATTGTAAATTTTCAAATGCCTCCATGCTAAGAACCACCATAGCTCCGTAACCATTCTTGGTGAGAAAAACCGGCTGTTTTGATTCATGGACTACCCTTGAAATGTCAGCGAAATTATTTCTTAAGTCCGACACAGGTCTAATCATTTTCATAGAATCACCCCCACTAATAATTTAGCATAATTATGCTAAATTATTAACGAAATTTTCTTTGTTTTTAAAACAAAAACAGGTGACTTTCAAGTCACCTGCTCAAATGCTTTACTATTCTGCAACATATGGAAGAAGTGCAACGATTCTTGCTCTCTTGATAGCAGTTGTAACTGCTCTCTGATGCATTGCACATGTACCTGTAATTCTCTTAGGTAAGATTTTGCCTCTTTCGGTTACATACTTTCTCAGTTTTTCAATGTCTTTGTAATCGATAGTTTCTGTCTTGTCAGCGCAGAACTGGCAAACTTTCTTTCTTCTCATGCCGCCACCACGTCTTTTTTCCATGGTCGTTATCTCCTTTCTGCTTTATGGTAATTAGAATGGAATGTCTTCATCGATGGCTGAGAAACCCGCAGGAGCCTCGTCAACCCTTGAAGGTTGTGAAGAGCCACCCTGAGGTCTGTCGCCCCATTCTAAAAATTCTACTCTGTCGGCTACGACATCCGTAGTGTAGACGGTAGCACCGTCTTTGTTAGTGTAGCTGCCTGTTTGCAGTCTTCCCTGTACACCTACCAATCTTCCCTTCGCAAGGAATTTTTCGCAATTCTCAGCCTGTTTGCCGAAAACTGTAACCCTTGGAAAGTCAGTTTGTCTTTCGCCACCGGCCCTTACAGGTCTGTCAATAGCAACCGTAAATGTTGCAACAGCCATCTGGGTCCCGGAAGTATAGCGAAGTTCAGGGTCTCTTGTTAATCTTCCGATTAAAACAACACTATTCATTCTACACCTCGTTCCTACTGTTCATCCTTGTTAACGATGATATGTCTGATAACATTGTCGGAAATTCTCAGCTTTCTGTTAAGCTCCATAGGTAATGTAGCATCAGCCTTAAACTCTATTACTACATAGTAACCATCATCAAGCTTCTGAATTGGGTATGCAAGCTTTCTCATTCCCCAAACATCAACTTTTCCAACTTCACCGCCGTTAGCAATGATGCCTTGAACTGTTTCGATTGTCGCATCCTTCTTTTCGTCTTCTAAAGTAGGATTGATAACGAACATAACTTCGTAGTTTCTCATTGTCTTTTCACCTCCCTGTGGACTAAATGGCGACAGCCTTCGCTGTCGCAGAGAACGCATGACAAAACTCATGCCATATAATTATACTATAAAATATTGGAATTGCAACAATTTTTTTTATTTCCGCAAAACTTGCTTATTTCCACAAAACTTGCGGGTAAATACCCTTGTCCTTCATAGACTGAAGGGCATCTACCACACCCTGCTTGTCCTCTTTGTAAGTGACACCGTACCAGCGGTCTGTAGATTTTAGAATTTTTACTTCTGCTTTACCCTCTTGAATCAAGGTGTCCACAACCCCCGGAAGAAAATATTCTCCCTTGAGAGGATTTTCAACCAAAGCTTTGTCCAAAAATGCAGGGAAACGATCCTCCATTTCCTTCATCATGGAAGGAGTAAAGCCCCAGAAGTTCATGGAAACCATAGTTCCCTTTTCAAGTTCATTCCAAGTCTTACCGTCATCTTCAGTAAAGGCAACACGGCCTTCATGCCATTGAATTTGGGTGCGTTCTGTAACCTTTGTCAGCATAGATTCATCAGACATTTCGCATACGCCACGGGAGACATGACCGTTTTCTGTAAGAGTGTTCTCCACCTGATATCCCACCATACAATATTGATATTTGTCAGTGTCCTGCGCAGTTGCCAGAAAATCATAGATTGTCCTAAAGGCGTCCGGACCGTAATAGTCGTCTGCATTTATTACAGCCATTGGACCGTCAACTACCTTTCTTGCAGCCAGAACCGCGTGAGAAGTTCCCCATGGCTTTACCCTGCCTTCGGGAACCTTATATCCTTCAGGAAGGTCATCAAGCTCCTGAAAAGCATAGGCAACTTCCATGTATTTGCCGGCCTTGTTATCAATCAACGCTCTGAAAGCTTCTTCGTTTTCCCTCTTGATGATGAAAACAACCTTCTTAAAGCCGGCTTGCAAAGCATCATATAAGGAAAAATCCAGTATGATTTCGCCTTCCTTGCTTATAGGTTCTATTTGCTTTAATCCACCAAAACGGCTACCCATTCCGGCTGCCATTATAACTAATACTGGTTTATTCATTTTGCGTACTCTCCTAAAAATTTAATACATATATTCTATATCAACTTTATACTTTGCGCAAGTTGATGTATAATTACGGAAAGTAACGTAGCTAAGAATTACGAAAAGTGATAGAGAGAGACGAATTGCACAAATGGATGGGATGGAAGACTACAGTCCCCCTTAGAAAAGAGGAATAATTTTATGATTAAGACAATGGAGCAGGCGCAAAATGATGCGATTTTTACGGTGGCGGATCTAATGGTTACGGCAGCCAAAACGGCGCCAAAGGGTAGCGGCAAGGATACGGTAGTTGCCGCAGTGGTTACGGGAGAAGAAAAAACTCGGTTGGCACAGATAATGAAACAGATGGGGACAGAGTGTAAACAAGACTTCATAATCAGGGATGCCGGAAATGTGGAAAACAGCCTATGCGTGGTTTTGATAGGCTGCATAGATACACCTTTTGGTCTTAATAACTGCAGTATGTGCGGATTTGAAAACTGCGCCCAAATGAAAAAGGCCGGTTCAAACTGTGTGTTTAATGTAACCGACCTTGGAATCGCCGTTGGTTCTGCAGTTTCAATAGCAGCTGACAACCGTATAGATAACCGGGTGATGTATTCCGCAGGCAGAGGAGCCATCAAAATGGGAATCTTTCCGGAAAAAGTGAAATTATGCTACGGAATACCACTGATGGCATCGTCAAAAAGTATTTTCTTTGACAGAAACCCGGGAGCAGTGCTTCTATAATTTGAGAAAAAAGACGGCAATATAGGCGTCTAATGCTTTTTCTTCTCTAATTTTTCTAAAAGCAGTATGTATATAGTCATAACCATAAGACCGATAAGCATACCGCAAACAACATCGGAGAACCAGTGAACTCCCACATAAAGCCTGCTTGGCCCTATGAACAGTGCGAAAATCAGGCATACTGCAGACAAGCATTTTCTTAAAGCAGGATTCTTACAGTGCTTCCCTATGAGATACAAAAGCAAGCCATAGACCACCACTGAAGTAACCGAGTGACCACTTGGGAAAGAATAGCCTCCCTGCTCTATGAGGTGGAAGACTTGCTCCGGCCTTGCACGAAGGAAAAGATGCTTCATGGGCTTATAGATAGCAAGACCTGTCAGCGCTGCAAGAGAAACGGGTATACCGTACTTCTTTCTGCTTGGAAGGACTAAAAGTATTGCACAGAGCGCGACAATGGTGAGGGTATCGCCGCAATGGGTCAGGGCAATAACAAGTCCGTTGAGGAAAGGTGCTCTGATTGAGATGAAAAAATCTCTTACAGACACATCAATGGCAAGGGGCGCCGTACCATTATTGTACACCAACAGACTTATGATGGTGGCTCCTATAGCTGACAGAAGGATAAGTATGTATTTCAAAAATTGGTTTTTTCTTTCTTTCATGAGATTCTCCTCGCTAATCTTTTGTTTGATTATATACTCTTTTTATAGAAAAAACCACAGGATTTATGTTATATTGAATTTAGCGTAGCAGGAAACAAGGCAAGAAAGGACGCAGTAGGATATGAAAATTTTTGACAATATTACCGGATTTACTTACATAGGACAAAGCTTTTTCCATTTCGGAAAAGACAAGAAAAAAATAGACCGGTTAAGGCAGCAAGGTGAAAAGGAAAAAGAACGCCAGGCCATCCATGAAGCTGTTTCAAAATGGACAGGCATGATTGTTAAACATTTTAAGACGCAGATAGAAATTATTAATCCTGAAAACCTTCCTCAAGAAGGCCCGGTAGTATATGTATCAAACCATCAGTCCTATGCGGATATTTTGATATTTTTGAACATTACAAAACATCAGGTGGGATTTATAGCAAAAGACAGCCTTAACAAAATTCCGGTATTTGCAGACTGGACAGCCAGAGTTAGGAGCTTATTTATAAAAAGGGGAGATGCAAGAGAGTCTCTCAAGACTATAAATGAAGGAGCAGAGCTTCTGAAAGAAGGATATTCCCTGATTATTTTTCCGGAAGGAACGAGAAGCCGAGGCAGCAAAATGGCACAATTTAAGCCGGGAAGCCTGAAACTGGCCACCAAGGCAAAGGTTCCCGTTGTACCTGTTACCATAAACGGAAGCTATAAGATGTTTGAAGAACATGGAAAGCTCACCAAAAATGTAACCATAGAAATGATAATCCATTCGCCGATATATACGGCCGAGCTTGACAGAAAACAGCAGCAGGAACTTGGCGAAAAAGTGGAAGACATTATACGGGCTGCGGTGAAATCTTAATGCTTAACATAAAACAGCATAAAAACGAAAAGGTGTAGCACTGATATTTTCAGAGCAACACCTTTTTTAGCGAAGATTATTTTATTTCATTGGAATCCTGCAAAACCACATCTATTTCGATCATATCATCATCTCTGACAACAGTAAACGTAACGGTATCGCCTACCTTTTTCTTTTGAATATATCGTATCAACATGTCTGAATCAGTAACCTTTTCCCCGTCGATCATATAGATTAAATCCCAAGCCTTGAGACCGGCTTCTTTTGCATTCTCACCGGTAACCTCTTGAATATATACGCCGGTGACGCGTACACCATAGCGCATAGCATTGGAAGCAGAAGTCAGATCAAGGATATTTATTCCGGCAGCAGGTCTGTCTGCAACATAGCCGTTTTCAATGAGAGAATCCGCAACAGCTTTCACAGTGTCAACAGGAATGGCAAAGCCAAGGCCCTCAACGTCGGATCCCGAAGATTTGGCCACAACCAGACCGATAAGGCTGCCGTACTGGTCGAAAACACCGCCTCCCGAATTTCCGGGGTTGATTGAAGCACTTATTTGCAGAAGGGTCATACTTGCACCGTCAAGGGAAATTTCCCTCTCCAGACCGCTTATGATTCCATCGGTAGCTGTACCGGCCAAGGTTCCCAAAGGATTTCCTATAGCAACCGCCAAATCTCCAACAGACAGAGAAGCACTTTCGCCTAAGGTTACGGGAACTAAGTCCGAAGCCTTAACCTTTAACACCGCCACATCTGTTCTCTCGTCCGTTGCTATTACGGAAGCATCGTAAGAAGTTCCGTTTTGTAAAGTAACCTGAATGGAAGTGGCACCGTCTATAACGTGATTGTTGGTGAGAATGTAGCCGTCCTGGCTGTAGATAACGCCGCTTCCGGCACCATTTGTAACGTACTGGCGCGCCCATGAGTCGGTCACCATGGATTCAGTGGTTATAGCGACAACGGAATTTTCATTTTTAGCAACAATTTCCTGTATAGACAGCTCGCTACCTGTAGCTTTTTTCAGGTTATAGTTGGTATTGTTGATGGTTTTGCCAATAGTCGTATTTGGCAGAAGGGCAGAAGAGAGCTGATAAGCAGCCGCTCCAACTGCAGCAGAAAAAATCATGGAAAAGACAAGAGTTACCACGAAAACCTTTTTGGTAACAAATTTGCTCTTTTCTTTTTTAGGTTTCTTTGGATGGGTGAAAGCAGTTTCCTTTTTCTCTGAATATTCAAACTCATAATCCCCTTGGGAAAATTTATTCCAATCGTCCATAAATACAAGCCTCCTTTTGGGTAAAATTATATTTAGTATTTGTGTATTTTCTGTGTAAAAATTATGGCAAATGTGCTAAAATATATTATTGCTTTCATATAAAGCATTATAATACTTATTTTAAGCAAATGGATAAAAATTATGGAAAAATCATCAAAAAAATATACAGTATGGGCAGAAAAAACTTTGCCTGCAGATTTAAGACAACAAATTGAAGAAATAAGAGAAGACCAAGAGCAAATTTACGACAGATTTTGTAAGGATTTGACCTTCGGCACCTCCGGTCTCAGAGGCAAAATGGGAGTAGGGTCCAACAGGATAAACTCAGTGGTTTTGAAGAGAGCAACCATGGGTGTTTCCGACTACCTTCTGTCAAAAGAAAAAAATCCTATGGTAGTTATAGGTTATGACACCAGGATAAACTCAAAGGGTTACGCCTCGGACATAGCAGAGGAATTTGCAAGCAGAGGAGTTAAGGTAATGCTTTTTTCGGAGCCTACGCCGGTTCCGGTGCTGTCCTTTGCCATCAGGTATCTCAAGGCAAACGGCGGAATTATGATTACCGCAAGCCATAACCCTAAGGAATACAACGGCTACAAAGTTTACGATCATTTTGGCAATCAGATTGATGATAAAAAAGCTCACCTTATGGAAAAATACATAAATAAAAGAGAGTATTTTGAAGAAGAGCAAGATGCGACTAGAGAAGAAATAATATATCTGGATGACCAAGTGAAAAATGCCTATTTGGAAGCCCTGAAAAAGCAAATTCTACTGTGGGATGAGAGTGAAAAGGCAAAGAAGGCTTTGTCACAATTATCGGTGGTATATACACCCCTCAACGGAGCAGGTAGAGATTACGTTATGGAAGTCTTAAAAGACTTTGGAATTAAGGATATTAAAATCGTAGAAGAACAGTGGCAATGGGACGGAAGCTTTCCAACCTGTCCTTCTCCAAATCCGGAATATGAAAAATCATTTGATATGGCCATGAAGTATGCGCAAGGGGCCGACATAATAATTGCCACAGACCCGGACAGCGACAGAACGGGAGTAATGGCAAGGCAAGACGGCAACCTAAAAAGACTTACCGGAAATCAGGTGGGAGAGCTGATGTTGGACTACGTATGTCACTGCCACAATGCGGGAGTTGGAGGAAAAAACCTTCAAGGACAAAAGATGGCTTACAAAAGCTATGTATCTTCCCCTATAACAGAAGAAATCGCGCAATCCTACGGCGTAAAGATGAAAAATGTGCCGACTGGATTTAAAAATATCGCCTTTGAAATGGAAAAGCTGAAGGAGGAAGGAAGAGAAGATGATTTTCTCTTTGGCTTTGAAGAAAGTTTAGGCTATCTATACGGAAACTACACAAGAGATAAAGACGGAATCCTTGCGGCACAGATGATATGCCTCATGGCAGCAAGCATGAAGCAAGAAGGCAAGACTCTCTTTGATAAACTGGAAGATTTGTACAGCAAACACGGATATATGGAATCGGAAGTCTTCTCTTTGGACTATAAAACGGAAAAAGACCGGGAAAAAATACAGCGACTTATGACAGATCTTTTCGGAGGCAGACTGGAAACCCTTCGAGGTGAAAAGGTCAGTGCAGATTTGTCCCATCAAGCCATGAACATGTATAAGGCCGCATTACCTGATGGACATCAGATAATAATAAGACCATCGGGAACAGAAATAAAAGTCAAGATATACGTATTTGCCAAAGGGCAGACCAGACAACAGGCCCGGGAAAATCTTAAAGAACTTGTACTTGGGATGAAAGACTTTACCTATAGGTATAGATAATCACAAAAAATTGGGAGAAAGCATAGGATGAATAAAGTATTAACAGCTATAGATAAAAGTGGATCCTTTCGGGTCTATTTGACCATAACTACCTCAATGACTGAAGAGGCACGTGTTATTCACGATACCACACCGCTGGCCACTGCAGCTCTCGGCAGAGTCCTGACGGGGGCCGGGCTTATGGGGTTACTACTGAAAAACAAGCAAGACAAACTTACGGTAATATTCAAAGGCGACGGTCCTGCAAAGCAGATACTGGCAACTGCAGACGGTCAAGGAAATATAAAGGGGTATATAGCAAACCCTCATGTAGACCTTCCTCTGAAAGAAAACGGGAAACTTGATGTAGGCGGAGCTCTTGGAATAGGCGATTTGACAGTAATCAAAGATTTGGGACTGAAAGAGCCTTATGTGGGGACTATATCATTGGTTTCAGGAGAAATAGCAGAAGATTTAACAGCATATTACTACATTTCAGAACAACAAAACACAGCCATTTCACTGGGAGTCAAAATCGAAAGAGACTACACCGTGGGAGCAAGTGGCGGAATGATAATCCAAATGTTGCCCGGTGCAGAAGAAGGTGCCATAGAGGAACTGGAAGGAATAATCGCAAACATGAAGCCTATAACTTCACTTATTGATAAGGTGGAGGGGGCAATGCCTGCTGCAACGGAAGAGGAAAAGGTTAGGAAACTGGCAGAAGAAATTTTCAGCCAAATGTCTGCTGAATACGCCCTTCAGGTTCTTGAAATTAAAGAAATGGGTTGGCAGTGTGACTGTTCAGAAGAAAGGCTTGAGAAAGTTCTCATGACCATCGGGGTTAGGGATTTGACAGAGATAATGGAAGAAGACGGTCAGGCGGAGCTTGTATGCCAATTCTGTCTGAAAAAATACAATTTTGATAAAGCTCATCTTGGGAGGATTCTGGCAAGTATCACTTAAACCGGAGGCTTTATATGACCAAAAAGAGGATCGGGGTAATATTCGGAGGACGCTCGGAGGAACACGGGGTATCTTTAAAATCGGCGGCTTTCGTAATAGAAGCTTTAGATTCCCAAAAGTTTGAAACTACTTGTATAGGCATTACCAAAGAAGGAAAATGGAAAACCTTTAGCGGAAGTGCAGATAAACTTTTAGAAAATTCATGGGAGCAGTATTCAAAGGACTTCAGCTCGGAGAGGTTGAAAGAAACCGTAGACTTTGCACTGCCGATACTACACGGTCCCTATGGAGAAGATGGGACAATCCAAGGGCTGCTTGAGATGGAAAACATACCCTATGGGGGATGCGGAGTTTTATCATCGGCAGTGGCCATGGACAAATATATTTTTAAAGAGATCCTTAAGGCAAAAGGTTTGCCTATATGTAAATTTCTCTCCTTTACTGAAGAAGAAGTAGTGAAGGACGTTGAAGATGTTATTTTCAAAATAGAAGAAAATCTGGGGTTGCCTTGCTTTGTTAAGCCTGCCAACATGGGTTCCAGCGTAGGAATAACAAAAGTGACGGAAAAAGGGCAGATAAGGGAGGCCCTTCGGACAGCTTTTAAATTTGACAGAAGGATTGTGGTTGAGGAGTTTATTCCCTGCAGAGAACTGGAAGTAGCGATCCTTGAAGATGGAGAGATAAAAACCTCTGTAGTGGGAGAGATTCTTCCTGCAAAGGACTTTTACGACTATCAGGCAAAATACCTTTTGAGGGAAAACCCTTCAACTTTGGAAATTCCGGCATCTATTTCTCAAGAAGAGACCAATCGCATTAAGGATATGGCAAAGGAAGCTTTTGACGCCATTGAAGGAAGCGGCTTTGGAAGGGTTGATTTTTTTAAAGATAAGGTTACAGGAAAGATATACATAAATGAAATAAACACAATTCCGGGTTTTACGTGCCGGAGCATGTTTCCCCTTTTGTGGCAACATGAAGGCCTAAAACCGGCAGAGATAATTGAAAGGATTATAGATTCAGGATATGAAAGATATTACGCTAAAAATTACAGGGAAACAACAATATGACGGCATAGAAGAGGAAAATATGGAGTTTGTAACAGAAGGACAGCTTTATATGCGCAATAACTCCGTTTATATAATGTATGACGAAAGTCAAATTTCGGGCATGGAAGGGTGCAAGACCACCATCAAGCTTATGGATCGCAGTGTAAAAATGAAGAGAATAGGAGATGCAGGGTTTAATACAGAGCTGTACTTTGAAGAGGGTAAGCGGGTTAACAGCATTTACCAGACACCTTACGGTCCTATGGGGGTGGAGGTTCTGACAGATCATGTAAAGAACAATTTCGACCCGGAAGAATGCCGTGGAACCATAGATGTTGAATATCAAATAAGCATGGAAGGTATGGCAGAAGGCAGAAACAAAATAACCATTAAGGTTATGTAAGCAAAATAAGCATTACAGGAGACAAACGAGGAGAGGAAAAATGCAGAGAAAAGGTTTTGATTCAGAAAAGTACATCGAGGAACAGTCCAAGCACATTCTTGAAAGAATAAACCAAGGAGAAAGCGAGAGACTCTATCTTGAATTTGGGGGAAAACTTGTCCACGACAAACATGCCATGAGAGTTTTGCCCGGTTTTGACGAGAATGCCAAGATTAAGCTACTACAAAGGCTAAAGGACCAGGCTGAAATTATAATATGTATCTATTCGGGAGATATTATCAACAGCAAAACACGCCAAGACTTTGGAATCACCTATGACCTTGAAGTCCTCAGACTCATAGACACTTTCCGCAACCACGATTTGAAGATAAACAGCGTGGTGGTTACCAGATACGAAGATGCCCCCGCGGTAAATAAATTTATAAACCGACTGGAAAGACGAGACATTAAAACCTATAAACATTACTACACCAAGGGGTATCCTACCGATGTAGATACCATTGTAAGTGAAGAGGGCTATGGCGCCAACCCTTATATAGAAGTGACCAAGCCTTTAGCGGTAGTAACCGGTCCGGGAGGGGGAAGCGGCAAACTGGCGACTTGCCTGTCCCAGCTGTATCACGAATTTAAGAGAGGTACAAAGGCAAGATATGCTAAATTCGAGACATTCCCTATATGGAATCTTTCCGTAAAGCATCCTGTAAATATAGCCTACGAAGCCGCAACGGCAGACCTTAAAGACGTGAATATGCTGGACTCTTTCCATTTGGAAGCTTATGGCCAGCCGGCGGTAAACTATAACCGGGATCTTGAAGTTTTCCCTGTGGTAAAACGGATAATAGAAAAAATCACCGGAAGCTCAGAATATCAATCCCCTACCGATATGGGCGTAAACAGAGTGGGATTTTGCATTTATGATGATGAAGCGGTGCAGGAAGCGGCAATACAGGAAATAATCCGAAGAGGTATGATTGCCAAATGTGATTACAAGAAAGGAAAAATTACCGAAGATGCCCTTGAAAGATCAGAACTTTTGATGAAAGAGGTAAACGCCTCTGAAGAAGATAGACGAGTGGTAATTCCTGCAAGAGAATATGCAGAGCAAAAGAGAAAGGAAGATAAAAAATATGCCAATGCCGTTGTAATGGCACTGGAAATGCCTGACGGAACCATCGTAACAGGAAGGAGCAGCCGCCGGATGGTAGCAGCGGCAGCAGCGGTTTTGAACGGAGTTAAGAGACTGGCAGGCATAGATGACGACAAGTATGTTATAGCACCAAATGTAATTAAGGACATCCAGACTCTTAAAGTAAATATTTTAAATCATGACAGGACAAGCCTTAACCTTGAAGAAACCCTGACAGCACTGTGCATTTCCGCGGAAAGCAACAGATGTGCAGAGCGAGCTACGGAGATGCTGGAAAGACTCAAAGGATGTAAGGCTCACTGTACCGCTATCCTCAGTGACAGAGACGAGCAGACGCTGAGAAGCATGGGGATAGATGTGACTTGCGATCCTGAATACGTAACAACCAACTTATACTTTGCATAAGGATAAAGATAATATGTCGAAGAAGACGGCAAGACGAAGACGCGCCAGCGTTGTAGGAGAAACTCTCAAACGAGGGGATCAATTTAAATACAGGCTTATTTTGGAGGGTGTAGGCGTAGGCCTTGCAGCCGGTCTTGTTGTGTCCCTTTTCAGATTGTGCCTCAGCAAGGTTGAAGAAATGCGAAGCCTGTATATCCATGCTGCAGGGCAAAAGGTAATAGTCGCCCTTCTTGGAATAGGACTTTTGGTATTTCTGGCTACTTGCATTGTGCTGATACTCAAGAGAGAACCCCTCAGCTCAGGTAGCGGAATTCCCCAGGTAAAGGCAGAGCTAAAAGGAGAAATAAACGCTAATTGGCTGCAGATTATCCTTGCCAAATTTATAGGAGGAATTGTGGCTTTGGGAGCAGGCCTGTCTTTGGGAAGAGAGGGCCCCAGCATACAGCTTGGAGCTATGGTGGGGAAAGGCTTTTCCAGACTTAGCAATAGGCTTAGAACGGAAGAAAAACTTCTCATAACCTGTGGCTCGGGAGCGGGACTTGCAGCTGCATTCGGCGCGCCTTTGGCAGGAGTGGTCTTTGCTTTGGAAGAACTTCACAAGAACTTTTCCCAGGAAATACTTCTCAGCACAATGGCATCTGCCATAACGGCAGACTGCATAGGATCATACATATTCGGACTGGAACCGGTCTTTGATTTTGGTACCAGCGTGGATGAGGGACTTCCTCTGGGGCGTATATGGATGGTACTTCTCCTCGGCATATTGATGGGTGCCTTCGGTGCATTTTACAACAAAACCCTCGACTATACCCAGGATGTGTTCGGCAAGCTGAAAACCACGGGACAGAAAATGATAATACCTTTTACTGCCATAGTAATATTGGCGGCAACTTTACCTGAAGCGCTGGGAAGCGGTCACAAGCTAATCGAAGAGACAGGAGAGGGATTCTTCGATTTGAAGATGCTGATGATACTCTTGGTAATCAAATTCATTTTTTCGGCAATGAGCTTTGGAACAGGGGCACCGGGAGGAATATTTCTCCCACTGCTTGTTCTCGGAGGCCTGGCCGGAGGCTTATTTACATCGGTAGTCAGCCCTTTGGCAGGACTTGAAGAAAACTATATCCAGTATTTCGTAATACTTGGCATGACCGGATATTTCAGTGCCATAGTCAGGGCCCCGATTACAGGGATAATTCTCATAAGTGAAATGACAGGAACCTTTTCCAACTTACTTTCCTTATCGGCGGTGGCACTGGTATCATATATGACGGCCGATGCCTTTAAAGCCAAACCTGTCTATGAACAGCTTATGGAGAGGATGCTGGAAGGAGGCAAGCTTAGAAAGCCAAGGCGTACCAACAAGGTGTTGGTAGAAGGTCAGGTACATTTAGGGTCCTATATGGAAGGTAAGCCTCTATCGGAAATCCATTTGCCCGGTGGGTGTCTTGTGGTATCCATTCAAAGGGATGCCAAAGAGATTGTTCCAAACGGTCAGGTGATTCTCCAGGCAGGAGATAAGATGATTCTCCTGTGTGACGAATATATGGCACCGGAGCTTAAACAGGAAATCGAAGAAAAATGCCAGACCTTAGATTTGGAAAGATTATCCCGCTAATAATTTAGAGCGCCATAATATAGATAATAATGTAGATAGATAATAATGCAAAAGAGCTATTGCACACACAACAATAGCTCTTTTGACATTTACACACTTTCTTCTTCAATATCGCCCCGTTTCTTTTTCAAGGCACGCAGATTATCTTGTCTCATTTTATCCCATTCTCTCAGAGCCTTACCTCTTTCAAGGAGCATCCCCTTGCAAAGTGGAGAAAGACTTCTGTAGATATCGGACAGCTCTACCAATTCGTCCTCACAATATTGAGCTGTCGCCAGGTGTGCAAGAAAATGCCGAGGTTCCGTATCAAATAATATTCCCATATTTACACCAAAGCGGTTGGTGATATGGAATAGTATTTCTGCATCGGGAGTTCTCCTGCCCAGTTCATAATGAGTGTACAAGGAGCGGCTAATTCCGACCATTTCAGCCATCTCTGCCTGACTGAAATTTTTAACCACCCTCAAAACCTTTAAATTTTCCGCTATCCTTTTCTGCGTCTCCAGCTTCATCTTTTGCTTCCTTTCTTTTATTGAAGATGTTAGGAACTTAAATTTGTCCCTACACTATATAAGTGGTAAAAACATGTAAAAAAGTTGCATAGATTTAAAAATTTTCTCCAAATTTGCCTTATAGACTTAAGCTCGATAACTGCAGGTTTATTCAACTGGAGGCTTAAAAAGACTAACTTTAAGGTAGCAAAAAAATTACCTGAAAGTTAAACAAAGGAGAAGAGCCATGGCATAAAAATTGAGAACACTGGACCAAAAAGAAATGGGAAGAAGAGTACGAGCAAGAAGAGAATCAAAAGGCTACAGCCGTGAGGTGCTGGCAGAGAAACTGGATGTGTCTGCACAGTTCATAGCTGATATAGAATACGGCAACAAGGGAATTTCTATTAAGAAACTCTATCTCCTTTGTCAAATTCTCGATGTGCCTGCAGACTATATACTTGCAGGCGGCGTAGACCCTGAGGACCAGTACGGAGAAACCTCAAGGGCCTGTGAAGAAATAATGGCAATACTGCAAAAGTGTAATGCTCAGCAACTTCGTGGAATCGGACAGATAGCAAAAATCTATGCAGATGAGGTAAGGATGAAGTAGCATGAGTTATTATCAAGATAAGGGCGCTATTCCCCTTGCAGGGGAAAAGGAAGGCAAAGGGGATTCCGCCAACGGTGTTAAAGTAAGTATCAGAGATTTGAGCAAGGAACAACAGCAGGGTCTTGTAGTATCATATTACGGAGAAATCAAGCGTTATGTCAGCGTTATTGTAGGGGATAAGAACAATATAGCGGATATAATGCAGGATGTCATGGTAGAAGCCATGATGAGCATAGACAAGCTTGAGGATGTAACCAAGGCAAAGTATTACATCATGACTATTGCCAAAAGGGTAGCTTCCGACAGCCTAAAAGAGCAAAGGAAAAGAGAGAGTAACCAATGTGCATATCAAGAGGAATTTCTTGCACATCAAGCGGAAGTGGATTACATATCAGACAGACAACTCTACGGATATTTGTCAGGCATAAGCGATGAAGACTTGGTGCGTATTATTGAAAAGACTCTCAATGAAAAAGAACGGAAGGTTATACTTTTGTATTACGTTTACGGACACAAGCTGAAAGAAATCGGACAGATGCTGGGTACCAACGAAAATACCATCAAGAGTATTTCCGCAAGAGCAAAGAAGAAGTTAAAGGTTAAACTGGAGGAGGCAGGGTACAATGACAGAGGATAAAGAATATAAGGACTTACTGAGCCGGCGACTGGAAGGAGCATACGATGCGGTTTATCCTGCCGATGAAGTGCCATCTGCTGAGGATATATTGAGGTGGCAGAATATGGCTGAAGCCAAGGAAGGAGAAAGGAAAGTGAGGATAAGGCGGCTATCCACCCTTGCTGCAGTATTCTTGGTTTCCCTCGCCTTAGGAGTCGCCATAATGGTAGAGCCACCAAAAGCAGAAGCCGGAGGAGACGGAAAGCTGGAGATATCATACATAGACGAGCAGGAAGAACATTTTGCTGTGGAGAAGTATAAGGACGTAGAGAGCGTACCTGATGACATAAAAGAGCAGTATATTATGTTTGATGAGTTACCGGAAGGAATGGAGATAGAGCAAATTCAGATTATAACAGCAGGACAATCTAAGAGTGTAGAGATAATTCTGAGGAAGTGTGAAAAACAAATTATAATTAATCAATATAAACTCTCAGGAAATTTATCAAAACAAACAATGTTTCAAGAAACTGCAAAAGAACAGTGGGGAAGTAAAACTGTATACATAAACAAGTACGAAAACGAGGGAAAAATTTGTTATCTATTAGAACATGAGGGAAAGGTAATTAATATAGTCACAGACAATGGTTGTTCAAAAGAAGAAATACAGGATTTCTGCTCATTTATAGTAAAATAATTAAAATGCCCAGAGATTTACCAAAGACAAATCTCTGGGCAAAGATTTTAGAAAGCAGGAGAATAAGCACTTACTCTATATTCATTGCCATTAACAAAATCTCTGCTGACTATTTTAACTCTGTAGCTAACACCTCTTTCCAAATTGGTGTAGCGATTATAGAAGAGGAAAAAGCTGTCACCATATCCATTGTTGTATTTAACATATTCATCATGGTCAAAGTCATATTCCCAGGTGCCGTTTACTAACTTTTGGAGGTAAACCACCACGCTGTAATCGTCCACCACAGTACTAAAGTGAACTACTGCGGTAACATCTGCAGTGGTTGCACTGGTTCTGCTTATATCAAAGATAATATCGTTGGTATGCTGTGGTGAAACGGTGCCTCCGTCGTCAGGAAGAGCTGCAAAGGCTGTGGTGCAGAAGGAAAAGGCCAAAACAAAAGCTAGAACGATTGATAATAATTTCTTTTTCATAACATTACCTCCTAAGATTTCCATACGGGATGTTTTGTTAAAAGATTATCAATCTTTCCGAGGGAGATGGATAAAGGCTACAACAAAATATCAAAAGGTTACAAAAAATCATTGTCCCCGCGGTAAAATAAAAAGGAATAAAAGTTATTTTTGGGGTTCCATTTAGAATTTTTTATGTTATAATAGACTTGCAGGAAAGTTAATTTTTTAACAAGATAAGAAAAATATTAATACTAGGAGGAAAATATAAATGAAAAAAATCGGCGTATTAGGAACAGGCACCATGGGAGCAGGCATCGTTCAGGTGCTGGCACAGAACGGATACGAAGTAGTTGTGAGAGCAAGAAGAGAAACTTCCGTGGAGAAGGGTCTTGCAACAGTTAAGAAGAATCTGGACAAAATGGTGGCAAAGGAAAAAATTACAGCTGAGGAAGCGGAAGAAGTTCTCAGCAGAATCACCGGTTCAACTGACATAAACATTATCGCTGATGCAGACCTTATCATCGAAGCATCAACAGAAGAAATGGAAGCAAAGAAAGCTCTCTTCGCAGAACTTGACCAGCTTTGCAAGCCTGAAGCAATCTTAGCTACCAATACATCATCATTGTCAATTACCGCTATTGCAGCAGCAACCAACAGACCTGACAAGGTTGTAGGTATGCACTTCTTCAATCCGGTTCCTGCAATGAAGTTGGTTGAAATCATCAGAGGTCTGAACACTTCCGACGAAACAAGAGATGAAGTTACGGTTCTTGCAAGAGATCTGGGCAAGACTCCTGTAGAAGTTGCAGAAGCTCCGGGATTTGTAGTAAACAGAATCTTAATCCCTATGATCAACGAAGGTATCGGCATTGTGGCTGATGGCATCGCAGATGTTGAAGGCGTTGACAATGCCATGAAGTTTGGTGCTAACCATCCAATGGGACCTTTGGAATTAGGTGACTTAATCGGCCTCGACGTTTGCCTTGCAATCATGGAAACTCTCTACGGCGAATACGGCGATCCTAAGTACAGACCGCACATCTTATTAAAGAAGATGGTAAGAGCCGGCAAACTTGGTAGAAAGACAGGCGAAGGTTTCTACAACTACAAGAAATAGGTAGTAAAGCCTACATACAATCTTGCGAAGTATAAAAATATCTAAGCTTAATGGGAAGAGCTATAGTAGTAATTAGTTTGACTTTGTAGTATAGAAATGATAATATAAGCATAGAATATAACTGCAATAGATATTGCAGTTTGGGCTGGTCAAATGACCCGGGTCCACCAACAGCGGGGAAGTTCCCCGCTATTTTTCTTATAGGGATGTACTGTGTTAGGAGTAGCCTTCATGAAGGAATTGAGTGTATTTATAGATGAATCTGGAGATTTTGGTGAATATAGCAGGCATTCACCATACTACATAATTACCATGATTTTTCATAATCAGCGAATATCCATTGATGATGCGGTTAGACAGTTGGATAGTACTTTCCGTATTATGGGTATTGAGGGGCATTGTGTCCATGTGGGTCCCTTAATAAGACGAGAAGAAGATTATCGGTATATGGATATAAACGAAAGACAACATATATTGAATAAAATGATTGCTTTTGTCCGAAACATTGACATCCGATATAAGAGTTTTTATATCGAGAAAAAACACATCGCGGATAGAGTTGAAGCAACCGGAAAACTTGCCAAAAGTATAGGTGGATTTATCCGCGAGAATTACGAGGAGCTTATGTCATATGATATTGTAAAGATATATTATGACAATGGGCAGGTTGAAGTTAATAAAATATTGTCCTCTGTATTTAATGCATTGTTACAGAACATTGAGTTTAGAAAAGTGTTACCTTCGGAATACAAATTATTCCAGGTGGCAGATTTATATTGTACGTTTGAATTACTTCGCCTTAAATTGGAGAATGGAAACCTTTCCGGTTCTGAAAAACGATTCTTTGGAAAAGATAGAGACCTAAAGAAGAATTATTTGAAACCTCTTGCAAAGAAAGAATTTGGATACAAGAAATAGGCAGTAAAGCCTACATACAATCTTGCGAAGTATATGGAAATGCTCCTCGGCGATTCGGGGAGCATTTTTGTACCATTAGGCGTGTCCTATCCCAAAAATCTTGATTTTTTTCTCGCGGGAGTATATCATATTCCCTATAAGATTACAGTAGTCTAAAATAACTATTCTTTAATTCTAAGAAAGGAGCAGCCCCGCGGTTAGGCTGCAAGGTGACATATCATTATGGAAAATACAATTTTAGAGTCCACAGATATTTTGGAAGAAAATCAGCAAGAACAAGAAAACCAAGAAAATAAAGAAAACCCACAAGACAGGGAAAGAGAACAGGATAAAAGAGAAAGGCCGGAGGTAGAAGGAATCTTGGAGATTCAAGAAGAAAACAACTTCGGATTTTTGCGGTTTTCAAATTTTCTTACAAGCGAAAAACACATCTATGTTTCGCCTACACAAATAAGAAGATTCAATCTGAAAACAGGAGATAAGATAAAAGGCATAAGCAGGTTGCCAAATGAAGGAGAAAGATTCGGGGCGCTGCTTTATGTTCTTACCGTCAACGGCGATGAGCCGGGAGCTGCCATTAGGAGGCCTGACTTTGACGATTTAACACCTGTATTTCCTTACGAAAGAATAAGGCTGGAAGATGGAAGCCGCGACCTTTCCATGAGGCTTATAGACCTTATTGCACCTATCGGCAAGGGGCAGAGAGGACTCATCGTGGCACCGCCAAAGGCAGGAAAGACGGTCCTTTTGAAGAGGGTGGCAAATGCCATCGAGGCCAACTATCCGGAAGTGGAACTTATAGTTCTTCTGGTAGATGAAAGACCGGAAGAAGTTACAGATATGAAAAGATCTCTCAAAGGAGGCGAGGTCATATATTCAACCTTTGACGAACTTCCTCAGCACCATGTAAAGGTGGCTGAAATGGTGCTTGCAAGGGCACAGAGGCTGGTTGAACACGGAAAAGATGTGGTAATATTACTAGACAGCATAACCAGACTGGCAAGGGCATACAACTTGGTAGTTCCCGCTTCGGGAAGAACCTTGTCAGGAGGTCTGGACCCGGGAGCGCTCCACAAGCCTAAGAAATTCTTTGGAGCGGCAAGGAAGATGGAAGAAGGCGGCTCAATAACCATTCTGGCGACGGCATTGGTGGAAACGGGAAGCCGTATGGATGATGTTATCTTTGAGGAATTCAAGGGAACCGGCAACATGGAACTTCACCTGGACAGGAAGCTTTCAGAAAAGAGAATATTCCCTGCATTAAGTCTCAACAAATCAGGAACCAGAAGAGAGGACCTTCTTATGAATCAGGAAGAACTGGAGGCAATATGGGCCATGAGGCGAGCCCTTTCGGGAGGATCAACTCAGGACGTTACAGAAACCATAATAGAAAATCTGGCACATACCAAGACCAACAGCGATTTTATCAAAGTTATAAAAAAGGTAATGCTGGATGAGTAACTTACAGAAAAAGAAAAAAGTAAAAGGGTGAATTATGGATAAAAGCAAGATTTTTTTAAAGGGAGCCTGTCCCACTTCCATTGGAGGACAAGCCATAATAGAAGGCATAATGATGAGGGGACCGGAGAAGATGGCAACAGCCATCAGACTTCCTGACGGAACCATTCATATGAAGACCGCACCTACACCCAAGGGGAGCAAGTGGGGAAAGATCCCTCTTATCAGAGGAGTGGTGAATTTTGTCGCATCCCTGGTACAGGGGACAAAGGTTTTGATGTACTCGGCAGATATTTTGGAAAAGCACTATCCGGAGCAATATCAAAAGGACAAGTTTGACCTGTGGATGGAGAAAAAGTTTGGCAAGGAGAAGGCGTGGAATATACTGATGATTTTTTCCGTATGTCTGGCTGTCGCTTTATCTGTGGGGATTTTTATGATAGCACCTACGGTGGTGACGGGGCTTTTATCTAGGGTGACGGAAAGTATAATTGTTCTGAACTTGGCAGAAGGATTGATGAGAATTTTAATTTTTGCCATATACGTTTTAGCAATTTCCAAGATGGAAGACATCAGAACGGTTTTTCAATATCACGGTGCGGAGCACAAGACTATTCATTGCTTCGAAAAGGGTCTTGACCTTACACCGGAAAATGCACAGCAGTTTTACACCCTTCACCCAAGATGCGGCACAAGCTTTCTCATGTTTGTCATGGTAGTGGCGGTTTTGGTTCATGCCTTCATGGGTTGGCCCAATGTATGGCTGAGAATAGGCTCCAGACTATTGGTACTGCCTTTAATAGCGGGAATTTCCTACGAACTTTTAAAATGGGCGGGACGAAGTGACAACTGGCTTGTTAGATTTTTAAGCTTGCCGGGAATCTACCTTCAGAAACTGACCACCAAGGAGCCGGAAATAAAGCATCTTGAGGTGGCTATTGCAGCCATGAAGGCAGTTTTGCCGGAAAATGACACCCCTTATTTTGAAGGAATATGTAATTTGGACGGAAGCCCTGTAGATATAACAAAGATAGTTGAAAAGAAAGAGATAGAAAGATGAGTTTACCATTAAAAGAATTGATAAGGATAGGAGAAAAACAGTTGGCTGACGCAGGAGTTGCAGATGCTGCACCGGATGCCAAAAGCCTTTACTGTTTCATGGACAAGCTGGATTCCGTAGGCCTTATGATGCATTGGCAGGATGTGCTGGCAGACAACATATGCGAAGAGTATTTTGACTTGGTAGAGCGAAGAGCTTCAGGAGAACCTCTGCAATATATAACCGGAAACCAGGCGTTTATGGGATTGGAATTTATGGTAAATCCATCAGTACTGATTCCTAGGCAGGACACGGAGACAATGGTGGAAGATGCCATAGAAGTGATAACTAAAGGAACCTTGAGAGGGATGGATTATGCCAAGGGCCAGAATATTAAGGATGTTCTTGATTTATGCTGCGGCAGCGGTGCAATAGGAATATCAATTGCCAAGCTGTGCGAAAAAACCAAGGTTGTATGTTCCGATATAAGTGACGAAGCTTTGGTTGTGGCAAACCATAATGCCCGTGTCAACGGCTGCAAGAATCTTAAGATACAAAAGAGCGATTTGTTTGAAAGCTTCAGCGGCAAATTGGGAAACAAAAAATTCGATATGATAATCTCCAATCCACCTTACATAAAAAGTGATGTAATTCCTAAACTACAGAGAGAAGTAAAAGACCACGAGCCCTTGTTGGCCCTTGACGGCGGAAGAGATGGACTTGATTTTTACAGACGAATAGTTAAAGAGGCGGCAAGCCATCTGCAAAAGGAAGGAATCCTTATGATGGAAATCGGATGGGACCAAGGAAGCACATTATTAAAGATGCTGGAAGAAACACAGAGTTTTGAAAAAATCGGTTGTCTCAAAGATTTGGCAGGCAGGGACCGCATAGTAATTGCCCAGTTGAAAAAGAAGAATAAATAAACAATAGCCAAAACCCTTGAAAAACACCCAAAAGATGCAAAAAAACACTTGCTTTAATTTAGGAACAGTGATATATTATAAAAGCTGTAAATAGACAGCTAAAAAATTTGCCCTACAGGGCAGGAAAGAGGAAAAAACATGAGGGAAGGAATCCATCCTGATTATAAGGAATGTAAAGTAACTTGCGCATGTGGTAACAGTTTCGTTACAAAATCAACAAAGGAAGAAATCAGACTTGACGTATGTTCAGCATGTCATCCGTTCTTCACAGGTCAGCAGAAGTTCGTTAACAGAGGCGGCCGTGTTGAGAAGTTTAAGAACAAGTACAACATTGACTAATAATCAAAAGCAAACCGGAAGCAATTCCGGTTTTTTAAATGCCTGCATTTTTTAGCCAATAGTAAAGATTGAGGGAATAAAGAGAAAATCAATGGCGTAATAAAGAGAACCGCAATCGATACTTTTCAAAATAAGGGCTTTGTGCTATAATAATCGTTTAGATATAGGTTATTCAAATTAGGATATTAAGGAGACCGAAATGTTTGATAAATTAGATTTTATTTTAGAAAAATACGAGGAACTTTCCATGAAGGTTTCAGACCCTGATGTGATAAACAACCAGCCTCTGTGGCAAAAACACATCAAAGAAATGGGAGAAATGGAGCCTATTGTTAACAAATACAGAGAGTATAAGAAGGCCAAGGAAGGTGTGGCAGAAGCCAAAGAAATGCTGGAAATGGGAGATGAAGAACTTAGGGAACTGGCAAAGATGGAGCTTTCCGAGCTGGAAGACCAAATTCCTGAAATGGAAAATGAACTGAAAATTCTCCTTCTTCCAAAAGACCCTAATGACGAGAAAAACGTTATTCTGGAAGTTCGTGCGGGAACGGGGGGCGAAGAAGCGGCTCTCTTCGGACAGGATCTGCTCCGCATGTATTTGAGATACACCGAAAGGCGTGGTTGGAAAGCGGAAGTCATGGATATGAACGATACGGGAATAGGCGGCATCAAGGAAGCCAGCGTTCTCATAAAAGGTAAGGGAGCATACTCAAGACTAAAATATGAAAGCGGAACTCACAGAGTTCAGCGTGTACCGGAGACGGAAAGCTCCGGAAGAATACACACATCTGCAGCTACGGTGGCGGTACTTCCGGAAGTGGACGATGTAGAAGTTCAAATAAATCCCAACGATGTAAGAGTGGATGTATACCGTTCATCAGGTAACGGCGGACAGTGCGTAAATACCACTGACTCGGCAGTAAGATTGACCCACATACCATCGGGACTTGTGGTAACATGTCAGGATGAAAAGTCTCAGATTAAAAATAAAGAAAAGGCATTTAAGGTTCTTCGTTCAAGGCTTTATGATTTGAAGCTGCAGGAACAAAATGACGAAATTTCCGCAGAAAGAAGAAGTCAGGTAGGTTCAGGAGACAGAAGTGAAAGAATAAGAACTTACAACTTCCCACAGGGAAGGGTGACAGATCACCGCATAGGAATGACCATATACAAACTTGACGGATTCTTGGATGGCGAAATAGACGAAATAATAGATGGACTTATCACCAGTGATCAAGCAGAAAAAATGAAAAACTTCTAATATCTAATAGAAAAGATAAAAACATGGATATGATGGTATATACGAGAATTTTTGGAACAACTGAAGAGGATATCAAGCAGGCGGCCGAGATAATAAAAGAAGGCGGCTTGGTGGCATTTCCTACGGAAACCGTTTACGGTTTGGGAGCCAACGCTCTTGACACTGAGGCTGTAGGAAAAGTATACACCGCAAAGGGAAGACCAAGTGACAATCCTATGATTGTGCATATTGCCAACAAGGAAGATGTGGCAAGGTTGACTCCTTCTATCACGGAAGACATGGAGAAGCTTATGGAAGCCTTTTGGCCCGGACCTCTGACCATGGTAGTAGCTGCAAAGGAAGAAATTCCGCGAGTTACAACGGGCGGCCTTGATACAGTTGCCGTGAGAATGCCTGCCAGCGATGTGGCCCTTAGTTTGATAAGGGAAGCAGGTGTACCGGTGGCAGCCCCAAGTGCCAACCTTTCGGGAAGACCTAGTCCTACCACAGCCATGCATGTTTATGATGACCTGAAGGACAGGATAGATGCAGTTATCCAGGGGGACACTTGTAAAGTGGGAATAGAATCCACAGTAGTTGATATGACGGAAGAAGCACCCATGATTCTCAGGCCGGGGATAGTGACTCAGCAAGAGATAGCAGATGTCCTGTCAAAGGAAGTTGCACTGGACCCGGCACTTTTGGAAAAACCGGACATGTTCAATAACGATGGCTTGCTTGAAGAGGGAAGAGAATTTAAGCCAAAATCTCCCGGCATGAAATATAAACATTATGCCCCTAAGGCAGAAATGGTAATTTTCTCCGGAGAGGATCCTGAAAAAGTGAGACTTGCTATAGCTACTGAGAAGATGACAAGAGTGGGCTATGGTCAAAAGGTGGGAGTGCTTATCTTTGAGAAAGAATCACCGGAGGATATAGCAAGAGAATTTTTTGGGCAACTAAGGGCTTTTGACAAGATCGGTGTAGATGTAATATTTGCTGCCGCAATCAAAGAAGATGGTGTAGGCCTGGCGGTTATGAACAGGATGTTCAAATCAGCAGGTTACAATATAAGGGAAATAAAATAGAGGTATTAGATATGAAAATAGCAATTGCAAGCGACCACGGTGGCTTTGAGCTGAAAGAAGAGATTAAAAAGCATCTACAAGACAGAGGTGTGGAGGTTTTGGATTTGGGAACCTATTCCAAAGAGTCTGTGGACTATCCTCAATATGGCAAGCTTTGCGGAGAAACTGTGGTGTCCGGTGAAGTAGAACTAGGCATTGTAGTGTGCGGTACAGGTATAGGAATCTCAATAGCAGCAAACAAAGTTAAAGGCGTACGTTGTGGACTTTGTACGTCGGTGGAAATGGCAAAACTGACAAAGCAGCATAACAACGCCAACATCCTTGCGCTGGGAGGAAGGACCACTTCCGTTGAGTTGGCAAGAGAAATTGTAGACGCATGGCTCGACACCGATTTTGAAGGCGGAAGACACCAGCGTCGCGTGGATATGCTTGATAATATGTAGTTTTATATGATGAAGAGGAGAGAAAAATGGGAAAAGTATATGTATTTGATCATCCGTTAATTCAGCACAAAACCGCTTTAATGAGAAAAACCAGCACCAATGTTAAGGAGTTCAGAGAATTGGCAAAAGAGGTGGCAATGCTCATGGGTTTTGAAGCCACTCGGGATCTTCCTCTTGAAGAAGTGGAAATAGAAACACCGCTTTGCAAAACCCAGATGAAAATGTTAAAGGGAGAAGACATAGCCATTGTTCCTATACTGAGGGCCGGCTTGGGCTTCGTTGATGGAATGCTTGCACTGGTACCTAATGCAAAGGTAGGTCATGTTGGTCTTTACAGAGATCCGGAAACTCACCAGCCTGTAGAATATTATTGCAAACTTCCTGTGGACATTGAAAAAAGAAGAATATTTGTAGTCGACCCTATGCTTGCCACAGGTGGAAGTGCAGTTGCTGCTATAGACTTCATCAAGCAGAGAGGCGGCAAAGATATTGTGTTCATGTGTCTCATTGCAGCACCTGAAGGAATTGAAGTGTTACAGAAGGCACACCCTGATGTAGATATATATGTGGCAGCAAAAGATGAGAAATTAAATGAACATGCCTACATCATTCCGGGTCTTGGAGATGCCGGGGACAGATTGTACGGAACAAAATAACATAGGAGCAAAAGAAAATGAAATTCGATTTTATACCAGATGACGTCAGCAAGTTTGATAATGTATATGACGTTCTCAAAGAAAGAGGCTTTATAGAACAATCCACTGATGAGGAAAAGGTGAGAGAGCTTCTTCAAAAAGAAAAGGTGAAATTTTATATAGGATTTGACCCGACGGCAGACTGCCTTCATGTAGGTCATTTCATGCAAGTCATTATAATGATGTATATGCAGAAGTTCGGACACACTCCCGTTGTTTTAATAGGCGGAGGCACAGGAATGGTGGGTGACCCATCGGGAAGAACGGATATGCGTCAGATTATGACAGTGGAAACAATAGAGCATAACTGCCAGCAGTTTAAGAATCTTTTCGATAAATTTCTTGAATTTGACGATGAGTGGAAATATGAAGGAAACAACGGCGTATATGAGCCGGGCCACGAAAACAAGAAGCCGGAACCGGGCAAAGCTGTTGCAGTAAATAACGCACGTTGGCTCAGACCTCTTAACTATATCGACTTTGTAAGAGAAATAGGCTCTGCCTTCAATGTTAATACCATGCTTCGTGCGGAGTGTTTTAAGCAGAGAATGGAAAGAGAAGGTGGTCTGACTTTCTTTGAACTGAACTATATGCTTATGCAAAGCTACGACTTTATGGTTATGGCAAGGGATTTTGATGTTAAAATTCAATTCGGAGGCAACGACCAATGGTCTAATATAATAGGCGGGGTTGAATTGACAAGGAAGAAAGTCGGCAAGGAAGTTTACGGAATGACCTTCTCTCTTTTGACCAATTCCGAAGGACAAAAAATGGGAAAGACCGCCAAGGGGGCACTGTGGCTCAGCCCTGAGAAGACCAGCCCTTATGAATTCTTCCAATATTGGAGGAATGTGGGAGATGCTGATGTTAACAAGTGTCTGAGAATGTTGACCTTCCTTCCTATGGAGGAAGTTAACAGATTGTCTTCCCTTGAAGGTTCAGAGATAAATAAAGCCAAGGAAATCCTTGCATTTGAAGTGACTAAGCTGGTTCACGGAGAAGAAGAAGCTAAGAAAGCTTTGGACGGGGCCAGAGCGGCTTTCTCCGGAGGGGGAAGCATGGCTAATATCCCTACAGTGAAAATGGATAAGGCTGTCTTTGATGGAGAAGGAATAGGTGTGGTTACTCTCATTAAAGACTTAGGACTTGTGCCAAGCAACAGAGAAGGATTTATGACCATAGAGCAGGGCGGATTGTCCTTGGGAGGCAGCAAGGTAACAGACAAGAAACTGCAAGTTACGGTTGACATGTTTGAAGACAACAAACTTCTTATACAAAAAGGAAAAAAGAAATTCCTTATGGTAGAAATATAATATTTTCAGAAAATTCAATAAACACTATTGACAAATAAAAATATTTGGAGTATCATAGCCATAACATCCTTTGGAGGTTAATATTTTGAAAGGAGAAATGGCATGTTGATGAAGTCAGCGGTAATGGTAGCAGAATATTTTGGTTTCGTCTTTAGCAATGAATTTAATTTCTTTGCTGGTTTTAGATTACCAAAATTAGATAGTGCCATGTATAGCTGATTTATCAAAAGTATTTCTCGATTTGTATAAAACATATTTGGAAGAATAGGCTCATTCAGCTACAGGCATGAATGAGCCTTTTTAAATTCCGTAATAAAAGAAAAGGAGAGTAGAAATGAAAAAGATTATTGCGTTGTTGTTAGTTATTGTTATGACCGTGGGATTGTGTTCCTGTGGAGCCCCGGCGGCTTCAGATGATGAAGTTTTGAAAATAGGAATAATTCAGCTTATTAAGCATGATTCGCTTGATGACACATATCAGGGCTTTGTAGATAAGCTGGAAGAAATGGGATATGTTGATGGTGAAAATATTGAGATTGATTATCAGATTGCTTCAGGGGAACAGGCCAATTGCTTATCTATAGCGGAAGCAATGGTAAACGATAACAAAGACTTGATTTTCTGCATAGCAACACCGGCAGCACAGGCAGCAGCAAGTAAGACAAACGAGATTCCTATTTTGGTTTCTGCTGTTACAGATCCTGCAGGTTCCGGATTGGTAGCTTCCAACGAGGAGCCGGGTGGCAATGTATCAGGAAGTTCAGACCTTACACCTGTAACAGATCAAATCAATATGTTGACAGAAATCATGCCACAGGCAAAGAAAATAGCGGTACTTTATTGCTCCAGCGAATCCAATTCCGCTATTCAGGTGCAAATGGCAAAAGATGCAGCTAAAACACATGGACTTGAAGTTGTAGAAGCATCAGTATCAAATTCAAATGAAATTCAGCAGGTGGTAGCATCACTGGAAGGAAAGGTAGATGCCATTTATGCGCCTACTGACAATGTAATTGCAGCAGGAATGGCAACAGTTTCAATGGTTGCAACAGAGGCAGGGTTGCCTGTAATTACGGGGGCTATGGCAATGACTGAAGAGGGTGGATTAGCATCCTATGCTCTTGAGTATTATGACCTTGGAGCAGTTACGGCACAACAGGCTGTTAAAATTTTAGTAGATGGTGAAGATATCTCAAAGATGCCAATAGAATATTTAAGCGGTGACACCTTAAAGTATGGAGTGAATAAGGCTATCGCCGATAAACTGGGAATCACAATTCCTGAAGAAATAATGAAAGAGGCCACAATATTTGAATAATGCATAATGGGGCGGTCTTAAGCCGCCCCACAATAAAAGCCTCAAGAAGGAGCTTGTACTATGGATTTTCTTTTAAGCGTACTAAAAAATATGCCCGATGCGGTTTCTCTGGGATTGGTATGGGGAATTATGGCTATCGGCGTATATATAACATTTAAAATTCTTGATATTCCTGATATGACTGTGGATGGAACCTTTGCTTTAGGCGGCTGTATAGTTGCAGCCTCAATTACTACAGGGTGGAATCCTTTGCTGGCGATGATAGTAGCTATCCTTTGTGGTATGGCTGCAGGTTTCGTTACAGGTCTTTTGCATACAAAGTTGAAGATTCCTGCAATTTTGGCAGGTATATTAACGATGCTGGCTCTATACTCGGTAAATCTCATGATTATGGGCGGAAAGTCAAACATAGGCATGGCACAGTTTGGAAGTCAGAAAGTTGCTACAGCACTTGATACAATTGCAACCTTTTTACACATAAATGCCAAAACAACCAATATTACACTTGGGATTGTTTTAGCTATCGGTATAATTGCTGCGTTGTACTGGTTCTTTGGTACAGAAACGGGTAGCTTGGTTAGAGCCACCGGAATAAACGAGGCAATGGTTAAAGCACAAGGAGGCAATACAGATGCTATGAAAATTCTGGGACTTGTCATAGCAAACGGTCTCGTGGCTTTTTCAGGGGCACTTGTTGCGCAGATCCAAAGATACGGTGATGTGGGGATGGGAACAGGAACCATAGTTATAGGCCTTGCATCCATAATTATCGGAGAAGTGCTTTTTGGCAGAAGAAGTTCATTTAAAGTAAGGCTTATATCCGTTTTCGCAGGAAGTGTAATATACAGAGTGATAATTGCAATTGTACTGCTCATGGGCTTCAATCCAAACAATCTCAAACTTTTGACAGCTGTTTTGGTAGTAATTGCTCTTTCCGTTCCTGTTGCGAGGGAGTTTGCAAAAGAGAAAAAGCAGAGAAAAGAAAATCTAAAAAGGTACATGGAGGTGGAGTAAGATGTTGGTGCTAAAGGATATAGAAAAAACTTTTAACCGCGGCTCTGCCAATGAAAAAGCAGCTCTGAGGGGAATAAATCTTCATGTGAAAGAAGGAGACTTTGTTACCGTAATCGGAGGAAACGGTGCCGGAAAATCCACAATGTTAAATGTTATTGCAGGGACATATATGGTGGACACCGGGCTTATTAAAATAGGCGGGGAAAACGTCACGGCACAGCCGGAACATATTAGAGCAAAAAAGATAGGCAGGGTGTTTCAGGATCCTACCATGGGAACAGCCGGAGATATGCAAATCGAAGAAAATCTTGCAATATCCTATAGGAGAGGTAAAAAACGTTGCTTAAGATGGGGAGTCAAAAAAGAAGAAAGAGAACGATACAAAAAAATGCTTAAACCCTTTGATTTAGGTCTGGAAGAAAGACTTTCAACAAAGGTTTGCCTCCTTTCGGGAGGCCAAAGACAAGCCCTTACATTACTGATGGCAACATTACAAAAACCTGATCTGTTGCTTCTGGATGAGCACACGGCGGCACTAGATCCAAGAACTGCATCAAAGGTTCTTTCCATGACAGATGAACTTATTCGCGAAAATGGTCTTACAGCAATAATGGTCACTCACAATATGAAAGATGCAATAAAATACGGCAACAGGCTAATAATGATGATGGATGGAAAGATTATATATGACGTTTCCGGCGAGGAGAAGAAAAATCTTGAAGTGAAGGATCTTCTCAAGAAGTTTGAAACATCAGAGGGAGAAGAATTTGCCAATGACAGAATGTTGCTGATATAAAGTGTAATAATACTACAATTCATATACTTTTATCCTCCGACACCTCTTAATTGTATAAAGAGGTGTCTTTCCTTTTTTGAAGGTTCATTTTTTGATTATTTATTTTTGGTTATTCAATTATTTTTTAACTATGACTTCACATTTTTGATTAGCGCTGGAAATATAAGTGTAAATATTATAAAATTAGAAATAATGTTTTATATAGGAGAAGAAAAATGACACAAGAGTTACAAGCCATATTATTTCCTTTCCTGGGAACGGCGCTAGGTGCATCGACAGTTTTGTTTACTAAGGGGGAAATGAACAGAAAAATTCAAAGGGCACTCCTTGGATTTGCTGCCGGAGTAATGGTGGCAGCTTCTGTATGGAGCCTTTTGATTCCGGCTATGAATCAGGCAGAAGAAATGGGCAAATTTGCTTTTGTACCGGCAGTGATTGGTTTTTCTGTGGGAATGGCTTTTTTGATGTTGCTTGATAAGGTGGTGCCTCACCAACATATGAACAGTGATGAAGCAGAAGGGCCAACTTGCAATTTAAATAAATCTTCCATGATGACTCTTGCCGTAGCGCTGCACAATTTACCGGAGGGAATGGCCGTTGGCGTACTGGTAGCAGGATGGTTATCCGGAACAGAAACGCTGTCTGCAGCAGGGGTAATGGCACTATCAATAGGCATAGCAATACAGAACTTCCCGGAAGGGGCAATTGTATCCATGCCACTTAGAAGTAACGGCATGAAGAAGGGAAAAGCTTTTTTGTACGGAGTGCTTTCAGGTGCGGTAGAGCCTCTTGGTGCTGTTTTGACAATTTTGGCCGCGGGGCTCATAGTTCCGCTGTTGCCATATCTTTTGAGCTTCGCCGCCGGGGCTATGATATATGTTGTGGTTGAAGAACTCATACCGGAAAGGTCTGAAGGAGAGCACTCTCATATAGGGACAATATTTTTCGGCATTGGTTTTGCCTTGATGATGGTTCTGGATGTGGCGTTGGGATAAAAAAGAAGAGCTGTCGCACACCACTAACGCGACAGCCCCCGTTTTTATGTGACTTTTGTTTTATTTCCCAGGATTTCTCCTGCTGCAGCACCTCCCAGAATAAGCACGGCTCCCAAGAGCTGAAGAGGTGAAAGGACATCTCCCAGAAATATTGCAGCAAAGAACAGAGCCGATGCTGGGTCTATATAACTGCACAGAGCCACGCTTTGAGCGGGCAGTTCCTGTATAGAGGAGAAGTACAGAAAAAGTGCTATTCCCGTATGAAGAAGACCAACGACAATGGCATATATACCTGCCTCTGAAACCAGGTTCAGCCAAGGACCTTGATGGGTTATGGTGGTGTAAGGAATTATAATCAGCGCAGCACCTATGAGTTGAATAAGGGTCATTTCAAGACCGGAAAGTCCTTTGGTACTCTTGTTCAAAAGGGTTACTGAGGCGTAGAGAGCAGCGGCCACAAAACCCATAACAACTCCTCGTACAGGGTCGCTTCCGCCTATATTCACTCCAGTGACAATGAACATACCGGCGATTGCTGAAGCCGTTCCTAAAATTTTAAAAAGACTAAGACGTTCTTTGAATAAAATGGTAGCGGCAACCATGACGATAATTGGTGCCATATAATATGTAAGAGTTGCAATGCTCACATCCACCAAGCGATAACTCTCGAAAAGAGCTACCCAGTTACCTCCCATTATCATTCCTGTAAGCATGAGCTTAGGGAACCATTTTTTGTATAAATCCTTGTCCGATTTGTTTTTAGTCAGGATAAAGACAACTCCAAGAAAAAGGGAGCCGAAAATTATTCTCCACATTACGATTTCGGCGCTTCCATATGGGATTTTGTTTACAAATATGGGTAGGGTTCCCCAGACTAACATTGCGAAAATTATTTTTGCGTATGATTTCATTATTTGTCTCCTTGTTGCTCAATAAAACTATTATAGAAGCAAGTACATGTAATTGCAAGGAGATTGGCGGCTTTAGGCATTGGAATTTTAGGCTAAGGACGCATTGAAATTATGGATAATGTGGAGTAAACTGGAATAAACAAAAATTAAATTGCCAATAAAGTATATTAATCGCAAAGAGCAAAACTTGGAGGGTAGCCAATGATTAAGATTCCCACACAAGTGAAAACTGTATTGGATAAACTTGAACAGGCAGGCCATGAGGCCTTCCTGATAGGGGGCTGTATCAGAGATAGCATAATGGGCATTGAACCCAAGGATTACGATGTGACCACATCTGCGCGACCTGATGAAACCAAGGCCGTTTTTCAAGGATACCCTGTCATAGAAACGGGTGTGAAACACGGCACGGTTACAGTTGTGATTGATGAAATGCCGGTTGAAATAACTACTTACAGAGTTGATGGTAATTATGCGGATAACCGTCATCCCCAAAAGGTTTGTTTTACTACCAGCTTACGGGAGGATGCGGCAAGGCGGGATTTTACCATCAATGCGATCGCCTACAATCCCGGTGTGGGCATTGTGGACTATTTCGGAGGTCTGGAAGATATAGAGGCGGGAGTTATTCGCTGTGTAGGTGAGCCGGCAAAGAGATTTGATGAAGATGCCTTGCGTATAATGCGGGCACTGAGATTTTCTTCTGTCAGCGGATTTAAGATTGAAGAAAAAACTGCAGAGGCGGCTGTAGATTGTCGAGGGTTACTCAGAAAAATAAGCGTAGAAAGAATTAGGGAGGAACTTGTCAAGCTGCTGTGCGGAAAGGATGCGCAGAGGATTCTCCTTGAGTATACGGAGATTTTGGGAGTGGTTTTGCCTGAACTTCTTGAAATGAGGGGCTTTCAGCAGCAAAATCCTCATCACATATACGATGTGTTGAAGCACACAGCCGTGGCAGTATCCAATGTACCGCCGGAGGCCGATCTACGCCTTGGGGCACTGTTCCACGATATTGGCAAGCCCAGGTGCTTTTCGGTGGATGACGAAGGAATAGGTCATTTTTATGGTCACGGTAAAATCAGCGGCGAAATGGCAAGGGACATATTAAACCGATTGAAGTTTGATAACGTAACAAAAGACAGTGTCATTACGTTGGTTATTGCTCACGACGCCGTTATAGAAGATACGGAAAAAAGCGTCAAAAGAGCTTTGAACAGACTTTCCCCTGCAATGTTTTTTGAGCTGATTGCCCTCAAGCGGGCGGACAATATGGCGCAGAACCCCAAATATTCCTATAGACAAAGTTACTATGACAGGTTGGAATCCATAGCAAAAGAAATAATTGAAAAAGAGGAGTGCTTTTCGCTGAAAGATCTGGTGGTGAATGGAGGCGATCTGTTGGAAATGGGAATTCCACCGGGAAAAACGATCGGTCAGGTACTGGAAAAACTCCTTGAAGCAGTTATTGCAGGAGAAGTGGCGAATGAAAAAGAGGAATTATTGAAAAAAGTTATTGCTTTTTCCAAAAGCTGAATATATAATATAAAAGCACGTTTGTGCCTTGGGAGCAGGATGGGAATCCGTCCGGAAGCCCCAAAACTAAATAAGTTTTAGTATATCGAAGACGATTTTGACGGACCGCAAGACGGCAAAATCCCAGTAGACAAAGCCGAAGCCGTTTGCTAAGTGCAAACTCAGTAGGTAGAAAGGAAAAGAAATGAAATCATTTATCGCTAAACCTGCAGAAGTAGAACGTAAATGGTACGTTGTTGATGCAGAAGGCAAGACCCTCGGAAGAATGGCTTCCGAAATCGCTTCTGTTCTCAGAGGCAAAAACAAGCCAACCTTTACTCCTCATGTTGACTGTGGCGATTACGTAATCGTTATCAATGCAGAAAAGGTAGAAGTAACAGGTAAGAAAAGAAAAGAGAAAATCTACAAGAGACATACCGGATATCCGGGCGGCTTAAGAGAAACTACTTTTGAAAAGCTGCAGGCAAAGAAGCCGGAAGAAATCATCAGACATGCTGTAAAAGGTATGTTGCCTGATGGAAAACTTGGTAGACAGATGCTCAAGAAGTTAAAAGTTTATGCAGGCCCTGAACATGCACACGCTGCTCAGAAGCCGGAAGCTTTGGAAATCTAGGAAAGGGGAAATAGACAATGGCAAAGATTCAATATCAAGGAACAGGCAGAAGAAAAAGTTCAGTTGCTAGAGTTAGATTAATCCCTGGAACTGGAAAAATTACTGTCAACAAGAAAGACTTAGAAAACTATTTCAGCACTGAAATCGTAAAGAGAGAGGTTAGAAGACCTTTCGCAGTGGCAGGATGCGAAGGCAAGTACGACGTTATTGCCACAGTATACGGCGGCGGATTTACCGGTCAGGCAGGTGCTTTAAGACACGGTATTTCAAGAGCCCTCTGTGTAGCTGACAAAGAAAGCTACAGAGCTCCTTTAAAAGCAGCAGGTTTCTTAACAAGAGACCCAAGAATGAAAGAAAGAAAGAAGTACGGTTTAAAGAAAGCAAGAAGAGCAAGCCAGTTCTCCAAGCGTTAATCGAAACCGAATATTTCCGGAAATCGAAGCAAATCAAAACCACTTTGGACTTTGTTCAAAGTGGTTTTTTGCGGGTAAGTTTATTTTTCAAATTGAACAAGAATTATCTGCAAAATAGCATAAATTTGAAGAAAGTACGGAAAAGAGACATTTTGCCTCTGTTATTTCTTTATGAAGTTTGATATAATTTAAACAATCTTAAATAAAAGTTTCTTTTTTTAAAAATGAGGAGGAAAATCCGATATGGGTAAAAAAGTTGCTCTTGACGAAAAGGGCTATCGCAAGTTTAGTATGCGTGACAATCTTGCATACGCAGCAGGAGACTTTGGTTGCAACATGTCATTTGCATTAAAGTCCACTTTAATTATTTTCTGGACACAGTTTATGGGTATGGATTCTATGCTGTACGCAGCACTGCTCTTGGTTGTGCAGGTGTGGGATGCCATCAATGACCCTTTGATTGGTTCAATCATTGACGCAGACAGACATCAGTACAAACGCAACAAATTCCTTACTTACATATTTGTAGGTTCTATCGGTCTGGTTGTAGCGGGTGCACTTTGCTTTGTACCGTTACCAAACGCTTCAGCCATGGCAAAGAACATTATATTCGTTGCCGGATATGTAATTTGGGATGCTTTCTATACAGTTGCCAACGTACCTTACGGTTCATTGCTGTCATTAATCTCTGACGAACCGGGAGACCGTGCATCTCTTTCTGCATTCCGTTCCATCGGAAGCTTGGCAGGAAACATGGTACCTATGATAATTCTGCCGTTCATCATCTACGATAAAGAGGAGAACATCATAGGCGAAAGAGTATTCATCGCTGCTTTAATTATGGGTATCTTAGGATTCTTAGCATTCCAGTTCATGATTAAAAACACTGAAATTCGTGTTGAAACAGACGTTAAAATAAGTGAAGAAACTCAGAAGTTCAATGTGATTAAGGCTATGGGTAACTTCCTGAAGAACAGACCGGCCGTAGGAGCTACTGTAGCAGCTATGGGTATGTTCATCGGTATGCAGGGTGCAGCTGCCGCAGTGACAGTATTGTTCCAGTCCTATTTTAAGGCTGTAGAGCTGTCCGGACTTGTAAACGCATTCTCCATGATTCCTATCATTCTGTTTACACCTCTTGCCCGTAAGATGGTAGTAAAGTATGGTAAGAAAGAGCTTGCAACTGTTGGATCCATCGCAAGTGTTATTGCAGGCATCGGCCTTGTAGTTCTTCCGATTTCTCCTGATATGAAGGGTGTTGGAATCTACATTGCTTGTCAGCTTGTATTTGCTCTCGGTATGGGTATCTACAGCACCGTTTCCTGGTCAATGATGGGAGATGCTATCGACTACAATGAATGGAAGAACAATACAAGAGAAGAAGGTACCGTATATGCACTCCACTCTTTCTTCCGCAAACTGGCTCAGGGAGCTGGTCCTTCACTGGTGCTGGTTATCATGGTATGGCTGGGATATGTTGAAGAAAACAAGGGAAATCAGATTATGGAAGTTGCAGAAAATATGCGTTATCTGGTAGCGGTTTTATACTTGGCAGCAGCAGTATTCATGTTCGTTGGTCTGGTTCTTATCTATAACTTAGACAAGAAGACAACAGAGCAGATGAAGGAAGAATTGGCTGCTCGTCGTCAAGGCTAGTATTCTAGCTAAATAATGTAGCAAACAAAGCAGTCCCTTTGGGACTGCTTTTGTGGTAGGAAGTACAATCAAGAATAAAATATATTTTTCGACATTATAATTGAAATTGTTTCCTTAAAGGAATAGAATAATAGGAGATAAAATAGAAAAAAGGGGTGGAAGATGAATATTCCCAAAACAGGAAAGGCAGTGCTTGCTTGCCTTTTAGGAGCATTATTATTTGGATTCAGTTTTATATTTATAAGGATGTGTGTAATAGAAACTCCACTTTTCACCATGTTGTCGTGGAGAAATATTATTGCAGTTACCGCCATGACAATCTGTGTTAAACTGGGTTGGCTTGACGTACATTTAAAAGGAAAGAATATAAAACCGTTGGTACTGTTGAGCTTATATCAGCCGGTTCTTTATTACATATTTGAAGCAGTGGGGGTAAAGCTGACAACCGCGTCCGAAAGTGGAGTCATGATTGCCTGTATACCAATAGTTACAATGATTTTTAGTACTGTGTTCCTTAAAGACAAGCCGACAAAGATGCAAATTGTCTGCATGGTTATGACTGTACTTGGAGCAGTGATTGTGGCTGGAATAGGAGGGCTGCAGGCATCGGGAAACATAGGAGGATACATAATCCTTCTTCTGGCAGTATGTTGTGACGCAGCATTTTCTACCACATCTCAAAGTTTAAAGGATTTTACGGGAGCCGAAAAAACCTATGTGATGTGCATATCGGGAACCATTGCCTTTACTATTGGAGCTTTGATACAGAATGGCATAGGAGGAACTCTCCAACAATATTTTACTTTACCTTTTACCGATGCAGGATTTTTGGTCTGCGTACTGTATCTGTCAATCGGCTGCAATGTAATTGCGTTTTTATCGGGGAATTATGCCATTTCGATAATAGGTGCCACCAGAAGGGCGGCCTTTGCCGGTGTTTCCACTGTAGTGACTGTTATAGCCGGTGTATTTATTTTAGGGGAATCCTTTAGCTTGATTCAAGGAATTGCCACTGTGCTCATATTGGTAGGGGCAACAGGAGTTAACCTAGTAGGGGACAAAGAAAGAATTGGTAAAGTTTTTATTGATAAATAACTATTGCTATATTAAAATTAAGTAAGAAACTTGCGAAAGCGGAGATGGAGACTTTAGGTTTTGAAAAAAGGAACGCCTTAGTAAAAGGTTGAGGAAAATGGAGGATTTTATTATGACAGATCAGTTAAAGAATGAAGTGCCGGTATTGACTCTTGAAAAGCCACAAGTTGAACAGGCATCAACGCCTCAGGAAATTCAGACTATAGATATTGAAGAGAGAATCGAGCTTACCGATGCTGAAATGAAAGTGGTTGATGATTTTGCAAAACAAATCGACATTACCAATACCAACCATGTATTGCAATACGGAGCTGATGCTCAGCAAAAGATGGCAGAGTTTTCCGATGTAGCTTTGGAAAAGGTAAGAACTAAAGATTTGGGAACAGTTGGAGATACTCTGTCCGACTTAATTGTAGAACTTAATGGCTTTTCAGCGCTAGAAGAAGGGAAGGGTGGGTTTTTAGGTCTCTTTAAAAAAGCCGCTAACCCAGTTGCCAAATTGAAAGCAAAGTATACCAAGGCGGAAGCAAATGTTGAAAAAGTGGTTGATGCCCTTGAGGGACATCAGGCTACATTGACTAAAGACATTGCTGTTTTAGACGAGATGTTTGCAGCAAACACCCAGAACTTCAAGCAACTTTCAATGTACATAGTTGCCGGAAAAAAGAAGCTGGAAGAGGCCCAGAATGTTACTCTTCCTGAACTGAAAGCCAAAGCAGAAGCAAGCGGAGAACCTGCAGACGTTCAGGCAGCAAACGATTTTGCCAATATGTGCAACCGTTTTGAAAAGAAGCTTCATGACTTAGACCTGACAAGAACGGTTTCATTGCAAATGGCTCCACAAATCAGAATGGTACAGAATAATGACGCGTTGATGGTTGAGAAGATTCAAACCACTCTTATCAATACAATTCCACTTTGGAAGAGCCAGATGGTTTTGGCCCTTGGTCTTGCAAACAATCAGGCAGCCATAGATGCACAGAAGTCTGTTACGGATACCACAAATGAACTTCTGAGAAAGAATGCGGAAGCTCTGAAAGATACAACTGTAGCGGTTGCTAAAGAGTCGGAAAGAGGTGTTGTAGATATGGAAACGTTACAGAACACCAATAGACTCCTTATTGAGACCATTGATGAAGTGATGCAGATTCAAGAAGAAGGCAGACAAAAACGTAAGGCAGCAGAAGTGGAACTTGCCAAAATTGAAGGAGAATTAAAGACAAAATTACTGGAAGTAAGATAGCACGTATTAATCCCACAAAGGTTAGTCTTTGTGGGATTTTGCAAAAGGAGGCTTTGTTTTGAAGAAGAAGATTTTAGCAGTTATTTGTTCCGTCGCCTTGTGCATGACACCTGTTTCGCCTGCATTGGCAGTGGAGAATTCAAATTATGAAGAGGTGCAGGTTGAGGATATTAATTTGGTGCAAGGTTTGGCAGAGCCGGGAAAGCTTGTGCAAGAATTAGAGGTTTCATATAAAAATCCTTTATATTCGAGAGAAAGAGTCCATGATGGTTTTGGCTTTGAAGAAAAACGTTTACTCTCCTTTGGAGATACTTCAGAGGAGCAGGAGGCTATTGGCTTTGTGAGAAGAGCTTTGGTTGACAGAGAAAATACGTTTACCGTGGCATATTGTTCTAACTATGTGTTGACTGAGGATAAGTTGATGGAAATATTCAATGAAGCCCTTGCGCATACAGGAAATCCAGAAGAAGGTGATTATTTGAGGTGGCATTACGAGGAAATGGGTGCTTATACCTCTACTTACCTTCTGGTTGGAGAAGAATACGATTACCTTCACGATATAACGTTTGAAATGACATATTACACTGATGCATCACAAGAAGCCATTGTTGCGGATAGGGTCGCAGAGGTGTTAGATGAGTTAAATATTGCAAGCATAGAGTCAGATTATCTTAAAGCTAAGAAAATATACAGATATATCTGCAATAATGTTACATATGATTATACTAATTTAAAAGACGATACCTATAATTTAAAATATACTGCATATGCGGCATTAATCGATGGAACTGCTGTATGCCAAGGATATGCAAATCTACTATACAGAATGCTTTTAGAAGCGGGAATTGATAATAGAATAATTTCCGGGACAGGCAATGGTGATTTGCATGCGTGGAGTATAATAGGCATGGGCGGGAACTATTACAATACCGATGCAACGTGGGATGCGGGATGCGATAATTATGCATGGTTTATGAAAGGAACAAATGATTTTGATGGCCATAGCAGAGATGCAGAATATCTTACAACATCTTTCCAAAACACATATCCAACGCCAGTGACTAATTATACCTTGGCTAAGCCAACAGGGCTTAAGATATCCACCTCCGCAACCACTGGAAAACCAAAGCTTACATGGACGGCAGTCGAAGGAGCAGACAAATATGAAATTTACAGGGCCACAAGCAAGAATGGAACCTACACGAAGATGTGGACCCAGACCGGCACAACATATGTAAACACGGCAGCAGTAGCGGGTAAAACATATTACTACAAGGTGAGAGCTATTGATAACGAAAATAGTTATGCGACTTCAGCATTTAGCACCGTGTACTCTATAACCTGTGACTTGGCAGCTCCAACAGGGCTTAAGATATCCACCTCCGCAACCAGTGGAAAACCAAAGCTTACATGGGCGGCAGTCGAAGGAGCAGACAAATATGAAATTTACAGGGCCACAAGCAAGAATGACACCTACACAAAGATGTGGACCCAGACCGGCACAACATATGTAAACACGGCAGCAGTAGCGGGCAAAACATATTACTATAAGGTGAGAGCCATTGATAACGAAAATAGTTATGCAACTTCAGCATTTAGCACCGTGTACTATATAACCTGTGACTTGGCAGCACCAACAGGGCTTAAAATATCCACCTCCGCAACCAGTGGAAAGCCAAAGCTTACATGGACGGCAGTTGAGGGAGCGGACAAGTATGAGATCTATAGGTCGACTAGTAAGAATGGTACATATACAAAGATGTGGACCCAGACCGGCACAACATATGTAAACACGGCAGCAGTAGCGGGTAAAACATATTACTACAAGGTGAGAGCTATTGACAACGAAAATAGTTATGCGACTTCAGCATTTAGCACAGTGTACTATATAACATGTGACTTAGCGGCACCAACAGGGCTTAAGATATCCACCTCCGAAACCAGTGGAAAGCCAAAGCTTACATGGACGGCAGTCGAAGGAGCGGATAAATACGAAATTTACAGGGCAACCGGTAAAACCGGCACCTACACAAAGATGTGGACCCAGACCGGCACAACATATGTAAACACGGCAGCAGTAGAGGGCAAAACATATTACTACAAGGTGAGAGCCATTGATAACGAAAATAGTTATGCGACTTCAGCATTTAGCACAGTGTATTATGTAACATGTGACTTGGCGACACCGCAGATCCTTAAGACTGGATTGTCGGCAACAGGCAAACCGATGATTACATGGAAAAAGGTTGAAGGAGCGGACAAGTATGAAATCTATAGGTCGACTAGCAAGAACGGTACATATACAAAGATGTGGACCCAGAAGGGTACAACATATACCAACACTTCATCAACAGCGGGAAAGACATATTACTACAAAGTAAAAGCCATATATGCAGGCAACAGTTATGCAAATTCATGGTTTAGTTCTGTGGTTGTTGTGACAACACCGCAATAGTAATTTATTGACTGGTAGCAAGCGTATTGTATCATATGAAAACAAAGGATAGGTATGTGAGCACACTTTTGAGATTCGCATATTCCCCGAACCGATTAGATGCCACATGGTTCGGTGAGAGTGCGAATCTCTTTTTATTAAAGACTTTGACGTATGTGTTCAAATATTTGAAGCGGCTGAACCAACACAAAGGTAAATTCTACAAGCTTTAAAATGAATGCATATATTTGCATAGCGGTCACAAAAGCAGTAGAGCTTATCATTATACGCTTCAAACTAATAAAAAATTAAAACTTTAAACCGATAAAATAATCTGGCTCTTTTGCTTAAAATTCTCTCTTTGATTTCGTGAAAACATTGAAAAACAGCTAAAAAAGGATAGAAAAACCTCTCTGAATCCTGTATAATAGTAGTGATAGACACTTTGAAACGATATGAATATTTATGCAGAAATAAAGAATGAAAGAAAGAGGGAGAGAGAAAGATGGCAGTATTTATAAACGGTCACGATTTGACTATTGAAGAAGTTATCCGTGTATGTCGCCAAGGAGAAGAAGTTCGGTTGACAGAAGATTCTGTAACAGCAGTGAAGAAGGCCAGAAACTACATAGAAAAGAAGCTGGAAGAAAAGGCTGTAATTTACGGTTTGACTACAGGGTTTGGGAAATTTGCCAATGTTGTAATTTCACAGGAAGAAACTGCAAAACTGCAGAGAAACTTAATTATCAGCCACACTTGTGCCATGGGAAATCCTTACCCAACACATTATGTAAGAGCCGCAATGCTTCTTCGTTGCAATGCCCTTGCAAGGGGAAATTCGGGTATTAGGCTGGAAACATTGCAAACGCTGATAGATATGCTCAACAAGGGAGTACACCCTATTATTCCTGAAAAAGGTTCTCTCGGAGCGTCAGGAGACTTGGCTCCATTATCTCACATCGCCTTGGCTTTGATAGGAGAGGGAAAAGTTGAATACAAGGGAGAAGTTGTTGATGCAAAAGTTGCTTTGAAAGAAGCCGGAATCACACCGGTGGAACTGGCAGCAAAAGAAGGTCTGGCTCTTAACAACGGAACCCAAATGATGACTGCTGTAGGTGTCAATGTTCTTTGGGATGCCATGAAGCTTCAAAAGGTGGCAGACATAGCTTGTGCGTTGACAGGAGAAGCTCTCCACGCAATAAAGAAGGCCTACGATCACAAAGTGCACGACTTAAGGGGACAGGAGGGACAGAAAGTTGTTGCTGAGAATCTTTTAACTCTGCTGGAAGGTTCATCCAATGCTCTTCCGCTTCAAGAAACAAAGGTTCAGGACCCTTATACTCTTAGATGTGTACCTCAGATTCACGGTGCATCCAGAGATGCAATAAATTATGCCTATGAAAAGGTTTCAAGGGAAATCAATGCAGTAACAGACAATCCTCTTGTATTCCCTGATGATGATGAAGTTATAAGCGGAGGTAATTTCCATGGGCAGCCTATGGCATTGACCTTTGACTTTTTGAAAATTGCCATTTCAGAACTGGCAAACGTATCCGAAAGAAGAACGGAGAGATTGGTAAATCCTGCATTGTCAGAAGGATTGCCTGCTTTCCTCACAAAAGACGGGGGAGTTTGCTCAGGGTTTATGATTGCACAGTATGCAGCCGCCTCAATGGTTTCGGAAAATAAGGTATACGACCATCCGGCTTGTGTTGACTCAATTCCTTCATCTGCAAACCAAGAAGACCATGTCTCCATGGGAACTACCTCGGCCAGAACAGCGGCTATGGTTTTAGATAATGCTCAAAAGGTCATTGGTATAGAACTTGCAGCAGCGGTTCAAGGAATATGGCTGAGACAAGAGCAGGGAGAAAAGGGAATTGATAACCTTGCACCTGCCACCAAAGCTGCTTACGATTATATAAGGACAGTATCAGACCCGATAGAAGATGATATAATAATGCACGACGAATTGGTTAAATTTGACGAAATGATTAAAAACGGACAGCTTCTTGAGGCTGTAGAAAAAGTAGTTGCACTGAGATAAACAGGGAGGAAATAGTATGTTAGACAATAAAGCCATTGGGAATTCCATGACCATAAAGCTTGACAATGAATATCCTGAATATCCGGAATTTCAGGAGGGAATAAGAAGAGCTCCCGACAGAGGATTCAGATTGACCAAAGAGCAGACCAAGATTGCTTTAAAGAATGCTCTGCGGTATGTGCCGGAAGAGTTACACGAAAAACTGGCACCTGAATTTATGGAAGAGCTCACCACAAGAGGAAGAATATACGCTTACAGGTACAGACCTGACGAAAGAATATACGGAAAGCCAATTAACGAGTACAAAGGTAAATGCCTGGCAGGAAAAGCTTTTCAGGTTATGATTGACAACAACCTGGATTTTGATGTGGCTCTTTATCCTTATGAACTGGTTACATATGGAGAAACAGGACAGGTTTGCCAGAACTGGCTTCAGTACAGACTTATCAAGAAATATCTTGAAGAACTGACAGAAGACCAGACCTTGGTTGTTGAATCCGGCCACCCGTTGGGATTGTTCCCTTCCAAACCTACAGCGCCGAGAGTAATAATTACCAACTCCATGATGATAGGAATGTACGACAACCTGGATGATTGGGAAATAGCCGAAGAGATGGGAGTTGCCAACTACGGTCAGATGACTGCGGGAGGTTGGATGTATATAGGTCCTCAGGGAATCGTTCACGGCACCTTCAACACAATCCTTAATGCGGGAAGAAAATACCTTGGAGTACCGGAACAAGGAGACTTGCAGGGACATACTTTTGTATCCTCAGGCCTTGGCGGCATGAGTGGAGCTCAGCCTAAGGCGGCTAATATTGCCAACGCAGTGGGAATTTTTGCGGAAGTAGACCTTTCAAGAATAGAGACTAGACATAGCCAGGGATGGGTTGATGTAATTATGGATGACCTGGATGAAATATTCAGCTTGGCAAAAGAAAAGCTTGAAGCAAAGGAAAGCATCTCCATAGCTTACCATGGTAACATCGTAGACCTTCTGGAAGCAGCAGTGGAAAAGAATTTCCACATCGACTTGTTATCTGACCAGACATCCTGCCATAATGTGTATAACGGGGGATATTGCCCTGTAGGAATGTCCTTTGAGGAAAGAACACGGCTTTTGGCAAGTGACAGAGATAAATTCTGCGCGGAAGTAGATAAAACATTACATAGACATTACAAGGCCATCAAGGGTCTTACGGAAAAAGGAACATATTTCTTTGATTACGGCAACTCTTTCATGAAGGCTATGTATGATGCGGGAATAAAAGAAATTTCCAAGAACGGCTACGACGACAAAGACGGATTCATCTGGCCGTCATACGTTGAGGATATTATGGGACCTGTATTGTTCGACTACGGATACGGACCTTTTAGATGGGTATGCCTGTCAGGAAAGCCAGAAGACTTGGATGCCACAGATAAGGCAGCCATGGACTGCATAGATCCCAACAGAAGAGCTCAAGACAGAGATAACTGGGTTTGGATAAGAGATGCAAAAGAAAATAAGCTTGTTGTAGGAACTCAGGCAAGAATTCTCTATCAGGATGCAGAAGGAAGAACAAGAATCGCTCTTAAGTTTAATGAAATGGTAAGAGAAGGAAAAATAGGTCCGGTAATGATGGGAAGAGACCATCACGATGTATCAGGAACAGACTCACCTTTTAGAGAAACTTCAAACATCAAAGACGGTTCCAATGTAATGGCGGACATGGCAGTTCAGTGTTTTGCAGGAAATGCGGCAAGAGGAATGTCCCTATGTGCCCTTCATAATGGAGGCGGTGTTGGAATAGGAAAATCCATAAACGGTGGCTTTGGATTACTTCTGGACGGAAGTGAAAGAACCGATGAAATTATCAAGTCCGCAATGATGTGGGATGTAATGGGTGGAGTTGCCAGAAGAAACTGGGCAAGAAACGAAAATGCCCTTACAACTTCCGTTGAATATAACAAGAATTATGCAGGAAAGGGACATATTACTATTCCGTTCCTTGCAGAGGACAGCTTAGTAGACCAGATGATAGAAAAGTATGTAAAATAAAGATAGTGAGGCTGTTCCGTAAGGGGCAGCCCTTGTCATACGTAAAACAAGGAGAAGGTAATGGCTAAATTATTGGTTAAAAACATCGGAACCCTGCAGACTCCCGTGGGAAGTTACAGCCATAAGGGAAAAGAGCAGGGGGAAAACTTAAAGCTTCACCATGGGGCAATTTTAGTGGAGGATGGAGTTATTAAAGCAATTACTTCAGAGGGGAAGTTGCCTTGCGATGAAGCGGAAGTAGATACTGTTGTCGATGCAGAGGGAAAGTTGGTTACACCGGGTCTGGTGGAAGGACATACCCACTTTGTATTTGGAGGATACAGACAAAATGAAATCCCTTTGAAGCTTAAGGGAGCAGGATACCTGGATATATTGAGAGCCGGTGGCGGCATCATGGACACTGTAAGGAAAACAAGAGAAGCTTCCTTTGAAGACCTTTACAACAAGACAGAAGGATTTCTGGATGAAATGATGGGACTTGGCGTTACCACATGCGAAGGCAAGAGCGGTTATGGTCTTGACCTTGAGACGGAAGTGAAGATGCTGGAGGTTATGAAAAAACTTGACCAAGATCATCCCATGGATATAGTATCTACTTTTATGCCGGCCCATGCAGTTGAAGAAAAATGGAAGGGCAAAGAGCTAGAATATATAAGGCAGTGCTGCGAAGAAATGATGCCAAACGTTAGAGATAAAGGGCTGGCAGAGTTTATAGATATATTCACAGAGGATTCTGTTTTCAATGTGGAGCAAAGCAAAGTGTATCTTGAGCGAGCCAAGGAACTTGGCTTTGGTCTCAAGATTCATGCAGATGAAATTGAGGCTATCGGCGGGTCTGTCCTTGCAGGAGAAATGAAGGCAACTTCCGCAGAGCATTTAATAGTAATAGACGATGCAGGAATGAAATCTTTGTCCGAAGGCGGAACCACAGCTATGTGTCTGCCTGCAACATCGTTCTATCTTGGAGCCACCTTTGCTCCTGTTAGAAGAATGATAGACGAGTATAATATTCCGGTAGCCATCGCTTCCGACTTTAATCCGGGCTCTTGTCCGTCTTTAAACCTGCAATTTGTTATGAACCTGGGTTATCTTAAATACAGGATGACACCGGAGGAAATATTGACGGCTGTAACAATCAATCCCGCTTGCGCAATAAACAGAGGCGATGTGGTGGGAACATTGGAAGTGGGAAAACAGGGCGACCTGGTTATATGGGATGCCCCTAACATGGAAATGCTCTGTTATCGATTCGGCTCAAATATGGCAATACAAACTATAAAGAAAGGAAATTTAGTGTAGTATGAAATTGGTGGAAATGACAGTAAAAGACTATCTTAATGTGCTTAAATCAGATGCACCGGCACCGGGAGGCGGCTCCGTAAGTGCGCTTTCTGCGGCGCAGGGAGCAGGGCTGGTAGCTATGGTTTGTGATCTTACAATTCCTAAGGAAAAATTTGCTCAATACAAAGAGTTATGTACAGAGGTAAAGGCAGAAATTTTACAGATATACGACGAACTGATAGTTGGAATAGATAAGGATACGGAAGCTTTCAATCAGGTTTCTGCCGCATTTAAACTTCCAAAGGAAACAGATGAAGAAAAAGCGGCCAGAAGCAAGGCTATTCAGGAAGCTACAATTGTGGCAACGGAGGTTCCTTTTGAGACCATGCAGTTATGTATGAAAGGCCTTGAAATAACCTCAAAGATTGTGGGAAAATCAAACCCTAATGCGTCATCAGACCTTGGTGTTGCCGCCCTGAATTTACTGGCAGGTCTTAAGGGCGCATATCTCAACGTAATGATTAATCTGCCGGGAATAAAGGATGAAAATGCAAGAGAACCTTTTGACCACGCAGAAAAGATGGTAAAAGAAGGAGAATTGCTAGCTGCAAAAATATACGAAGATGTATTGGCATCTCTGTAGAAGTGACTTATACTATAGAATATACTGTTTTAAAGGAGAAGAATAAAATGGCTCAGATTATCGAAAGTATACCTAATATTTCAGAAGGAAGAAATCAGGAAGTTATAGAAGCGTGCGTGGACCAAATAAGAACTACGCCCGGTTGCACGTTGCTCAACTATTCATCAGACCCTAACCACAACAGAACGGTTATTACCTACATAGGAGATGCTAAAGGCGTGGAAGAGGCAAGTGTAAAGCTGGCTAAGAAGGCAGTGGAACTGATTGACCTGACTAAACATACGGGAGAACATCCAAGAATGGGTTGTGTAGACGTAATGCCTTTTGTACCAATCAAAGATGCTACAAACGAAGAATGTATAGAACTTTCCAAGATTGTGGGAAAGAGAATCGCAGAAGAAGCGGATTTGCCGGTATTCTTATATGAAATGTCTGCCCAGAAGCCTGCAAGAAAAAATCTGGCAACAGTAAGAAAAGGGCAGTTTGAAGGTATGGCAGAAAAAGTGCAGGATCCGGAATGGGAACCTGATTTTGGAGGAGCAAGAATTAATCCTACGGGAGGAGTTGTTGCAGTAGGCGCAAGACCTCCTTTAGTAGCATATAACTTGAACCTTAATACTTCAGATGTGGAAGTTGCCAAGAATATTGCCAAGATTATCAGAGAAAAAGACGGTGGTCTGGCAAATGTTAAAGCTATGGGATTCATGTTGGAAGATAGAAATATAGCTCAGGTTTCCATCAATATGACAGACTTTAGGGTGACCCCTCTTTACCGAGTAACAGAGATGGTAAGAATGGAAGCCAAGAAATACGGAGTACAGGTTATAGGTTCTGAGTTAATAGGTCTGTGTCCGATGAAGGCCCTTATAGATAGTGCAGAATACTATCTTCAGATTGAGGACTTCGACTTTGACGGACAGGTTCTTGAAAATTATATTCTATAATAACGATACAGCAAAAGGAGTTTGGGTAAGACTTTATGGAAGAAAAAAAGAAAAGCAAAAAGGGAACGGTATATACGATACTGATGGTCATATGTGTAATTGTATTTCTGTTTGCCCTGTATAAAGTGGTGAGCATAATCCTTGACTACAAGGAAATAGATAATTATTATGAAAAGGCTGAAGAGGAGTATGTTGTAGAGACAGAAGATGACAACTTGCAAATAGATTTAGAAAGCCTCAGAGTGGTGAACGATGATGTCATAGGGTGGATTTACATAAAGGACACGGGAATAAGCTATCCGGTTCTTCAGGGACCTCATAATGAGTATTATTTGTTCCGTGATTATGAAAAAAATTACCTTGTGGCCGGGAGTATATTTATGGATGCGGCAAGCCGTGCAGACTTTACCGATGACCATACCATTATATACGGGCATAATATGTATAACGGTTCCATGTTTGGAGGGTTGGATAAGTACAAAAATGAAAGCTACAGGCAGGAACATCCATACATATATATTATGTTGCCGGATGGCAGATGGAATAAGTACGAAATTTATTCCTACTATACAGCCGATGTAGATGATGGGACTTTCACCTTGTTTACCGGGGATGAGGACGCCTACAACAGATATGTAACTTTGACTATGGAGAAAAGTGTGTACGGAGATACACAGGGACCGGAAGCAGGGCAGAAGATATTGACATTATCCACATGTACGGAAGATAGTGATGATTATCGCCGTAATGTTGTGCAGGCAAAGCTTGTGGGAACGGTGGAGGAAGTAGAAGAGTAGGTATATAAAAAACAGAAAATTTAACAGAAAGAAAAAGGCACCTCTTGCGAGGTGCCTTTTTCCGAAAGTGTGTGTATTCAATAAAAGAAGGAAAGTATATTTAAATACTTACGCAAGAACATATTACCACTGGAAAGTAGAAAAGTCAACAAATTCCCACGCAATTTTATCCCCATCTTCTAAAATTTTTTGATTAGCACCTACCATCACAGTTTCACCGTTGATAGTAAAGGTCCAGCCGGTAGTATCCGCGAAGTCTTTTTCGTTGACACCCAGCAATCCGGAAATATAGCCTTCAACCTTATTTACTGCAATATCAAGATCGTTGGCAATACAGAAAATTTGGGTAGCATCCATCACATTAGTGCCTTCTTCCACAGTGAAAGAGGTTTCCTCTATGGGGGTGAAACCTTCGGCAACTATTTCATCCTGTGCACTGTCTGCAAAAGAAATGGTTACGTTTATTGGGTTAACGATGTTTTCGGGAATTTCAAACTCTTCTGTAGGTGAGCAAGCGGTTATAGAAAACAAAAGGCATAAAATTAATAAAATAGAAAACAGTTTTTTCATAAAATCCTCCATAGTATATTTTCACATTTTCAATTTACAACTCAATTATTGGTAAGAAATAGATTTTCTATACCAAGACCATCATATCATAAAAAGAAAAAATATGATATAATTAAATGATGTTGAAAGGAAGAAATTTATGTATACAGTAGAAAAGTTTGAAAAAACCATAGATATAAAAAAATACATAGAAGGGTATGTAAATGTAAAAGAATTTGAAGAGTTTTGCAAGGAATGCCCAAATTACGGCAAAGTATGGTCGTGTCCGCCTTATGATTTTGATGCGGAAAAATATTGGGAAAAATTTTCAGAGATCAGTATTTTTGCCTACAAGATTAATTTTACCGAAGACGTATCTAAAGAGGAATCCTATCAGATACTTAAAGAAGTTAAAAAGAATATGTCTGAGGAGCTTTTTCAATTAGAGGAAATTACTTCGGGAGCTGAATCTCTAAGCGCAGGAAGTTGTCATCTGTGCCAAGGAGAAGGATGCACCAGACCTCAAGGCGGAGCGTGTAGACACCCTCAGAAGATGAGATATTCCATAGAGTCTATAGGCGGAAATGTAGGTTTGACCGTAAGAAAACTTATGGGCATAGAGCTTGAGTGGATAGAAGAGGAAAAAGTACCTTCCTATTTTGTTTTGGTGGGAGGACTTTTGAAGAAGTAACATATAAAAACTCCCGGCGGGAATTAGTTTTACAGTGATAAGGAAGTATCCACAACAAATTACCACTAACGCTGACAGACAGGTTGAACAGGAAACGGGCAGGAAGTTAGACAGCTTCCCGCCCGTTCTTTCTATGCCCCGTGGAACATTAGGACAGCGTTTTCCGCTTTTTAGGGATATTGTATTGCCTACCCCGTTTTCGCACTCTGAAAGCCGCACAAATGCTGACTTTTTTACGCTCTAAATGTCCACGCTGACAGGGCAGATGTTACGCAATAGAACGGTGTTTTGGAGGTCGGGCATATAAAACCATTCCCCTCTGATTTTTGCGTCTTGGAAGCCGCAAGGAATAAGGGCTTTTCATGGCTTTGCTACTCCCTATCGGTCAAAACGGAACTTCAAGATTGCTTCCATGAGCTGTGATTTCAAGCGGTTTTCTATATCGTTGTTGATATGCCCTTGAAAATAGGACAGATACTTGATATAGCCTGTGTAATTCTGTAAACAGCGTTGACCGCTTCCGGCTCTCCGGCAACTGCTTTTTCAATCACTTTATAGGGCAGTAGCTTATACTTCCTATTCTTCACTTTGCAATGCCTCCATTTCTTCTCGCAATAGACGAAGCGCATAGTTTTTCCTGCGGTTGACACTGCTCCTGCAACGCCCTAACATCTTGCCGATCTAAATGTCGCTGCACCCCAAATAGAAGCGCAGGAACAGGATTTCCCGCCCCTTTTCCGGCAGACGCAACAATGCTTTTGCCAACAATTCACTTTCCACGATTACCGTTTCCCCGCAGACAGAAAAGGCGGTAGGCTCGTCATGGGCAACAAAATATTTGTCTGTGGAAATCGGCTCAAAATCGTATTCCCGAAGATAGTCAAGGGATACTTCATGCTGCTGCTTTCTCCGTAAATCCCGATAATCATTGATTGCGGCATGATAGAGTACGGTCTTGCAAAAGCCGTTGAAAGTACATTCGATATGCTCCCGATACTGCTCTGTGTAAGTCATTCAATTCACCCTCTTTCCTCCCGGCAAGGGGTTAATAAAACAAATACCCGCACAGCACAAAACTGTACGGGTGTTTGAACGACATAAATTGATAATGCTAATTATATGACCTGTGTGTTCACTATTATGGGTGGAAATATCCCACAACAAAACTACGCTTTTTTTGACTGTAGGTTATGGGGCGATAGGATAGCAAACATGACGATACCTCCCGATACCGCCAGACTTTCAATTTGCACAAAAATACGGCGGCTTTGAAAAATAATCAAAACCGCCGTATGGCTTTTGTATTCTGTTTTGGGGTGATGATACAGCCGCCGAAACAACGGTTTTTTTATTATCCGTTGGGTGGCACATCACACAGTATCATTGTAATTAAATAAACTCCTCAAACTTATTTGCGTTATGTTGAAATGTTTCTATAAACCGACTTACATGGTATCCATCTGTAGTGGCATGGTGGCAGGTGATTGATAATGGCATAAAAACCTTTCCCACTTGCTCGTAAAATTTCCCAGACTCAACAGAGGGAAAGTAGTAAGGTTTATTCTCATAGGAATGAACACAAAAATGCTTAAAAGAAATCCATGGAACACAGGATACCGTGTACGCATTTTCTGGCGGCAGTACTACTGCTTGAGCAAGTATTCCGCGATGCTCCCCATGTTGCTGTTGGTTACCCAGATAGGCTTGATAAAACACCCGAAAATCATCATAATAATTCGTCCACATCAGGGAAAAAGTTTTGTCATTCGGATGGAAAGTTGCATAGAGGGGTGTCAACGAATGATAATAGCCTAACTGCCCGTTTCTTTCTGCAATTCTAAACTCTGTTTGTTGGTTAAGTGTCCTTGTAACGAGCCAGAGATAAGCTGGAAAAAACTTTATCCCGGCAGATTTTAACACGGTTCTCATGTGGCTGACATCAATATCGACGGTAAGCGAATAGCCGGTGGGAGCCGTTTTAGAAAAATAATAGAATATCTGCCCTCTGTTCCATGTTTGCAAATCCAGAGGGGTAAATTCAATTTCTCGCACCGCTACTACACCTCCTGATAGAATAATCCGTGCTTCGTGCAATACCAAATCAATTTGCCATGCGCAAAAACGGGAATACGCACTTGTAAGTCCCATTCGGGATATTGCTTTCGCACCATAACGCTATCGCCAGTCAAAAGTGCAATAAAAGCAATATAATGTTCTCGTGTCATTGAATGATTGCTTGTAATAAAAAAGTCATTTTCAATGATTTCCACGGATAATTGTTCATCCTCACTCGCTTTCTGCGCCTGAATAGCTTTTAACTTCTTGCTGCAACATGAAATATTCGTATCTACCATAGAAGTAATCATATTGCCGCAGGTCGGGCAAATATAGAAAATCAATTTTTTCATATTGCCCCCTAATATTTCGTTCTCATTCAGTTCTCCTGATAACAATTTCTCCAAATCGACATCAAATATTTTTGATAGTTCGGGCAGCAGAGATAGTTCGGGGCACCCCAAACCTCGCTCCCATTTTGAAACAGCTTTATCACTTATACTCATTTTTTCTGCTAATTGCAACTGGGTCAAATGCTTTTCTTTTCGCAATCTATAAATCAGTTGTCCGATTTTACCGTTGTCCATTTTTCTCTCTCCTTTGTCTACATTATAAAAAACGGAGAAACAAGATACAATAAACTCTCCGTAGAGTTTCAGAAAACTAAATTAAATTATAAATCTTGTTGTTGACAACTACAATAAGTTTTCTTGCTTAATGTAACAAGCCGCCTTTTTTCAGTCGGATATTAAGTAGAAGAACAAGCACATTTTTTGCGCCGACTTTGCCTAAACAGGACACGCCTACCGTATTAGTGATAAGGGGAAATTTCTTTATGAATTTTCTGTGAAATCTTCGGCATTTTTGCATTTTCAAGTGTTGTATATAGTGAAAGGGTTTGGGATATTCCCAACAAGGAAAATGCGGCGCATTTTGGGAAAAGAGAAACGGAAAACAGCGGTTTTCTGCCAAAACGGGGCAATCCGCTGAATGAAACTGTCTGCTATGAAATCGGCGGCACAATTTATGAAGTGTCAACCTCCTGCGGCGGTTCGGAACGGCTCTATGACAAGATGAAGCGGCTGATAAAATCGGAAACTTTCAAAACGCCTGCCGACAAAACAGAGGAAGTCCGCTATAATACAGATCACAACCTGTTTGTCCGGCGTTCATTGCAGGAGGAATGAACACATGACAGCATACACAACCACTACCGGACAGATAACAACATTATACGCCCGTTTGAGTCAAGAGGACGACATCAGCGGCGCAATCAGTCACGAACGGTTCTTGAAGCTGTCCGCCGAGTATGAAGCGGAGCAGAGGGAACTGACGGAAAAGGTCAAGGCGGAACAGAAAGAAGTCGATACCTACGAGCAGAACAAGAACGATTTTGACAGCTTTGCCGCCATTATCCGCAAGTATGTGGGGATTACGGAATTGACGCCCACTATCGTCAATGAGTTTATCAAGAAAATTGTTGTCCATGCGCCGGAAAAAGTCAATGGGAAACGCTATCAGAAAGTAGACATTGCATTCAACTTTGTGGGCGAACTCCGCTTCCCGACAGACCCGCAGACGGAACGGAAAGAAACCAATGAACAGGAAAAGACGGCATAGCCCTTGTTACGGGGCTACGCCGCCTAATCGGAAATTACTTCCTTGTGACCGAAAACCATTAATCCGGCAGGAGTTTTTATATGTATTATATGAATTGTTATAGCCCATTAACAGTTTAGTTTGAGCAGGCTCTATTTTACATATACCTTAGGCAGCCTCTGTCCAAAAGCGCAAACTATTTCATAGTTGATGGTACCTGTGGATCTGGCAATATCGTCAGCCAAAATAGTGTTTTTGCCGTCGGTTCCCATTATTATAACTTCGTCACCCACTTTAACGTTAGGTACATCTGTAACGTCTATCATACATTGATCCATGCAGATGTTTCCGGCAACAGGCGCTACACAACCGTTAACCAACACGCGAGCATACTTTGAGTATGGACGAGGATACCCATCTGCATATCCTAAAGCCAAAGTGGCGATTTTGCTAGGACGTTCTGCAATAAATTTTCTGCCGTATCCCACGGAGAAACCTTCCGGAACATCTTTAAGATGAACGATGTTTGCCTTAACGGACATAACAGGCTTAATGGCCAATTGGCGGGTGTCTACTTCGTCTGAAGGGTAACATCCGTACAAGATGATTCCCGGACGGCAAGCATCAAAGTGAACGGAAGGCAGTTCCATAATAGATGCGCTGTTTGCAAGAGTTTTCGTAGGTATGTTTATTCCGGAAGCAGTTAGTGCTTTGTAGAAATTATTGAAGCGCTCTTCTTGGAAACGAGAGAATTTCTTGTCTGCGGCATCTGCTGTTGCCATATGGGAAAAAAGCCCCTTGATTTCCAGGTTATCCATGGCAGCTATCTTTTTAATATCTTCCACAGACTGAGTAATGTCACTGGCAAGATAGCCAATGCGTCCCATGCCCGTATCTACGGCAATATAGCACTTAGTAATTTTACCTATATTGTTTCCCGCAATATCTATGGCTGCCGCGTTCATAGAATTGCAAATAACAGGTGTAAGGTCGTATTCTACAATGGCATCCGCATAAATATCAGGAGTCAGTCCAAGGATTATGATTTCTTCCGTTGCGCCACTTTCTCTCAGAGTTATTGCTTCATGTAAGGTTGCAACGGCGAAAGTTTTGCAGCCGTTATTTCTCAAAACCTCTGCCACCTTTACACTTCCGTGACCGTAAGCATCGGCTTTGATTACGCCGATTAGCTCCTTGGCGCCTATTTTCAGCTTTATATTCTTAATGTTAAAGTCCAAATTATTTAAATTTATTTCGACCCAGGCAGGTCTTAAGGCGTTCTTATACATTGAAAATCTCCTTTGCTACGTTATAAATAATATTATATTACCCGAAGAAGAAAAATTCAAGAAATACGAGACAAAATATGCTTATTTTGTTGAATTAAGGCGAAAAATCAAGTATTCTATTTGAAGAGCGCTATTGCCGGGTCGTAGCGGAAATAGGCGGTCATACTCAAGGAAAGGAAAGTATACTCAAATGTCTTTGAGAGACAATTGAATCATACGAGAAGAAAATGGAAAGAGATAGCTTTAGAAGCAAATGGGGCTTCATTGTGGCCTGCATCGGTTCAGCGGTGGGAATGGGAAATATATGGCTTTTCCCTGCGAGAGTTTCAGCCTTTGGCGGTGCGGCATTTTTGATTCCCTATTTTATATGCGTAATATTTTTAGGATTTACCGGAGTGGTAGGTGAGATGGCATTTGGAAGAGCCATGGGAGCCGGTCCTATGGGAGCCTTTGGAGGAGCAACGGAAAGGGCAGGCAAAGGAAAGAAGCCGGGAGAAACTTTCGCTCTTGTTCCTGTATTGTGTAGCCTTGCCTTGGCAATCGGCTATTCCGTTGTGGTAGGCTGGATTTTAAAATATCTATTCGCCTCTGTAAATGGTCAATTGTTTGAGGCACAGGGTGTAGAAGAGCTGGGAGGAATGTTTGGAGAAACAGCATCTTCCTTTGGTAATGTGGGATGGCATCTGGTAGCACTTATAATAACCTTTGTAATAATGGTGTACGGCATATCTTCCGGAATTGAAAAAGCTAACAAGTTTATGATGCCACTTTTCTTTATAATGTTTATAGGGATGGCAATATATATAGCTACTTTGCCCGGAGCAATGGATGGATACAAGTATCTTACAAATCCTGACTGGGCATTTTTGAAGAATCCGGAAACATGGGTCTATGCCTTGGGACAAGCCTTTTTCTCCTTGTCATTGGCAGGTTCGGGAACATTGGTGTACGGTTCCTATTTGAAAAAAACTGAAGATATTCCATTCTGTGCCAGGAATGTAGCGTTGTGGGATACCATCGCAGCACTTGTCGCAGCTATAACCATAATACCTGCTATGGCAACGGCGGGCCAGGAACTCACTTCAGGGGGACCGGGACTTATGTTCATATATCTTCCAAATGTATTCCTTAATATGCCGGGAGGCAGACTGGTTATAATAGTATTCTTTATTGCGGTGACTTTTGCAGGATTTACTTCCCTTGTCAATCTTTTTGAAACGCCGGTTGAAGCGCTGCAAAACAAATTTGGATTGAGCCGTAAAAAAGCAGTATTGTCAATAGGTATTGTTGGAAGTATTGTGGCAATATGCATTGAAGGAATCGTCTCAGGCTGGATGGATGTTTGTTCCATATATCTGTGTCCGCTGGGAGCGCTTTTAGCGTCGATAATGTTTTTCTGGGTTTGTGGCAAGGAATTTGTAAGAGAGCAGATAGATCAGGGTGCCACAAGAAAACTTGGAAGTTGGTACGAATGGGCCAGCAAATATGTATTCTGCGGCTTAACTGTTTTGGTGTTGGTAATGGGAACCCTTTTGGGCGGAATCGGCTAAGATAGGGATAAAAATAGACCAAAACAAGTGAAAGATAATTTCAAAAGATATAGAAAAAAGGAAGACAGATAAAAGGGTGCAGATTATCGGTAACAATCTGCACCCTTCTTTGGCATTTAAAATGAGGAATCAATTATAATTGCTATGTTTACAGTTGCTCAAAACCGGTGTTTAAATCATGCTTAACACGGTCTGCTTCTTCAGCGGACTTTGCATTGTTCCACTGCTCCATAGTTCCAACCAGATATCCCGTGATTCTACGTATTCTCTCAAATGGAACATGTTCAAATTGATAATGTAAATCTGCAAACTCTCCATCTATGGTGATATCAAGAGATTTCAACTTTCTATTATATTTTTTTTCAAGATAATCAACGTAAGCCTGTTGTTCCTGCGGGGACACATTGCCTGTAATTTTTATACCCATAATAAATCCTCCCTTTCTTTCGTATAGGTCTATTATACACACATATATTGTGGTGTAAACAAAAAATAAAAGAAAAATCCACAACAAGTAGTTGGAAAATTGAGGAACATATACATACCCCCTTTGGCATATTATATGGTGGGAGGGTAGAACATGAACGGACAGTATCTTATAAATGTTTTAAATCAATTACTAAAGAAGAATGAAGGAAGCCTTTTTTCCATAGATGAAACGGCAAGTAAATGGACCAAGCACAGCGATGTGGAAATTCTTCAGAAATTTTGCCGAGAAGGATATGCCATGGCGAAAAAGTACAACCATTTTATAATAGGAAAAGGGCAGAACAGGAATTACATAGGTATACCGGGAAGGTTCATACTTGAGGAACAGCCGGCAGGTGGGGAAACGGGGTTTACTTTATGGCAGCCTTTAAGAGGTGGAGAGACATTCTACAAGAATCTGGGAGAAATGGAGGAAGAAACTGCAGAATTTATTTATGGATATTGGATTGCCGCTTTGGACGAAAACACCCTAAAAATCACAGAAGTGTAGTTGAAATCCCAACAAAAATATGATAACATATAAAAATGTATGGAAAAGTTTATGTTAGAAGCTCTAAAAGAGGCACAAAAGGCTAAATTAAAGGGAGAAGTCCCTATAGGAGCCGTAATCGTAAGGGATGGGGAGATTATAGGAAGAGGTCACAACCTTACAGAAACTACTCACGATCCCACGGCACATGCGGAGATGCAGGCCATAAGGGAGGCCGCATCGGTCTTAGGCGGATGGAGACTTACCGGATGCCGAATGTTTGTAACCGCAGAGCCTTGCGCAATGTGTGCCGGCGCCATGATTTGGGCCAGAATTGAAAAGGTATATATAGGAACGATGGATCCTAAGGCGGGAGCCTGCGGGTCAGTGTTCAATATCCTGCAAGAGGACAAACTCAACCATAGAGTAGAGATAGAAACAGGACTTATGCAAGAAGATTGCAGTAGGATTTTAAAAGAATTTTTTAAAGACCTGAGGAAAACCAAGGAACAGAAATCGGAGGAAACGGAACAATGAAAAGAATAGGTGCGATTTTAACTTTAGTAGCACTGTTAGTAACACTATCAACTTCACTTTGCTTTGCAGATGACGGATTAACTTTGGAAAGCTCTTATCCTAAGGACGGGTCAAAGGGTGCATCTATTGAGAATTTGGGAGTTAAGCTGTATTTTGACGGAACCATGACGGAAGAAAAGGCAGGAAAGGCAAACAAGGATGAGGTTTTCCAGCTTTATGACAGTAAGGGGAAAAAGCTTCCTACCAGGACTCTTTACAACTCAACAGAAGAAGGCGTTGTGCTCGTTCTTCTCGACACCAATGCAAAGAAAGCAGTTAAGGTAGAAAGCAATAGTGAATATACCTTGAAGATTTCAGAAGAATTGGTTGATGATAACGGAAATAAGCTTGGAAAAGCACAGGAGATAACCTTCAGAACTTTGAATAAGAGTGTAAATACCATGATAAGTATGGGTATGATGGTTGTAATGTTTGGCGGAATGATGCTCGTATCTGTTAAATCAGCCCAGAAGGCAGTAGAAGAAGAAAGAAAGAAGCAGGAAAAAGTTAATCCATACAAGGAAGCTAAGAAGACGGGTAAGTCAGTTGAAGAAATCGTAGAAAAGGATCAGAAGAGAAAGGCCAAAGAGGCAGAGAAGGCAGCTAAGAAAGCTGCAAGAGAGGCTGCCGAAGAAGACTACGAAGAAGAGGAAAAAGACACATACAGAGTAAAGAACAGAAGACCTGCTTCAGTAGCAGGAAGCAAATACGTAGCCGAGAGAAAAGCTGCTGCCGAAAAGGCAAGAGCCGAAGCAGCGAAGAGAAAGGCTGCTGCAAAGAAGAAAAAGAAATAGTAGTTAAAATAGAAAGATGAGAGGCTCACCTCTCATTTTTCGTAAGGTGAAGAAAATGTCAGAAATCAAGATTAAATCCTATGGCAAAATCAATCTGTCACTGGATGTTACCGGTGTCAGGGAAGACGGATATCACACCTTGGAAACAGTCATGCAGAAGATATCCTTGTATGACGAAGTGATAGTGGAGTGGAAGAAGCAGGATACGGACAGCATAGAAATTGTTCTTAACAGCAACAACCCGTTTTTGCCTAGAGACGAAAGAAACATAGCATATAAGGCCGCTCAAATTATGAAAGACCGATATGGTGAGGGAATTGGCGGAGGTCAGATTAGCATATATTTAAAAAAGCAACTACCTGTTTCTGCCGGACTTGCAGGAGGAAGCGGTAATGGAGCAGCAGTTCTTATTGCATTGAATCGCCTATGGAAGCTGAGGCTTGGAACCAGAACCCTGTGTAAACTGGGGGAAGAGCTGGGGGCCGATGTGCCTTTCTGTGTTCTCACCCAAAACACAAGGTACGGCTGTGCGCTTGGTACAGGGACCGGGGCGGAGTTAACCACCATAAGAACCCCTTTCAAGAAAGGCCTCCTTTTAGTAAAACCTGCCTTTGGCGTGTCTACCAAGGAGGTATACCAAGCAATAGATGACTGTGACATAGAAGAGAGACCAGATACAGAAAGGCTGATTGATGCGCTAAAGGAAGGGGACGACTACGTCATATATTCTAATATGATTAATGTCCTCGAGGCATATACCTTGAACAGATATATGGAAGTAAAGGCAATAAAGGAAGAGGTAGCCAAAGACAGATTTGCCCAGAAAGTCCTTATGACCGGTAGCGGGCCCACAGTGTTTGCACTGTTTGAGGATGTCAAGAAGGCAAGAAAGGCCTGCTTGACCATGAGAGAAAAGGGCTACGAGGCTTACTGGGGCAAGACTCTGTGAAGATAAAGAAGAATAGGGTAGAGGAAAAAAGAGGGAAGAGAGATGTCAAAATTTGATTTGCAAAACCATAGACCCCTCAGGGAAATAGTTTATGAGGAGTTAAAAAGACAACTGCTTGTAGGTGAAATCTCGCCGGGAACAAGAATGATGGAAATAGAGCTGGCAGAAGATATGGGTGTAAGTCGTACACCTGTGAGGGAAGCAATCAGAAAGCTTGAGAAAGAAGGTCTTGTTACCATGGAGGCTCGCCGCGGAGCCTATGCTTCAGAGGTATCTGTTGAGGATATGCTGGACGTACTTGAGGTGCGGCAGGATCTGGAGGCAATGGCGGCATCGCTGGCAGCCCAGAGGATAACGGAAGAGGAAAAAGAACTGCTGTCCAGAGCCACCGAAAATTACAGGGAAGCAGTAGAATCTGAAAAAACAGAGGATATCATAAGATGTGACGAGCAGTTTCATCAGATGATTGTTAATTGTAGCCGTAATAAGACACTGATAAAACTCTTTTCTCAGGTTCAGGAGCTTGCCTTAAGATTCAGATATTTATATTATGACGATTTTTCAAGATACGAAAATATGCCGGTAGATCACAAACGAATTGAAGAAGCAATTATGAGTGGAAATACGGAGAAAGCCAAGGCCTATGCCAACGACCATGTTTTGAAGCTGAAGAGATTTGTGTTGGACCAGGGGGAAGATATCTTCTTACGGCATACCGGTAAATAGAAGACCAATATGAAGATAAACATGAAGATAAATACGGGGAATTGAGATGAAATTGATAAAGAGAATTATTACACTGATTATGGTTATATCCGTGGGGCTGTGTCTTTATACCGTATACGAAGGATGGAGCGCCTATAAAGATGTTACTCGGGAAGTGCCATTATCTGAAAAGATTGAAGCTATAAGACAGCAGGAACAGTACACCACATACGAAGAGCTGACGGACACTTATATAGATGCGGTTATTGCTGCGGAGGACAGAAGATACAGAGTTCATGGCGGATTTGATATAATATCCACCGGAAGAGCTTTGATTAGAAACATTAAGGCGGGGGAATTGGCAGAAGGGGGTAGCACCATAACCCAGCAGCTTGCACGAAATATGTATTTTGAGCAGGACAAGCAGTTGTCCAGAAAGGTTGCGGAAGTTCTGGTGGCTTTTGACATAGAAAAAGAACTGAACAAGGACGAAATCTTCGAATTGTATGTAAATATTATATATTTCGGTTCCGGATATTACACCATCAGAGATGCCAGCCAAGGCTACTTTGACAAAGAACCGTGGCAGCTAAACGACTACGAAGCAACAATGTTGGCAGGGATTCCCAACGCACCGTCGGTATATTCACCTGACGTGAACCCGGATCTTGCCGAACAACGGAGACAACAGGTAATCACCTGCATGGTGGAACAGGGATACATTGAAGAAGGGGAAATAGAATAAGGCCCGGTCGCGCACAGGCCTTATTTTTTATATGTCTCTGATTTCTGTTATTCATTATCTTCACTGATCTGCAGTGAAATATCATCTAAAATCTTATCGATTTGCGACAGCATAAATTCAATAAAAACAGTGGATTCACCATCTAAATGGCATTTAGCAATTGCTTCATAGTATTCGTTTTGGAATTTCTCAATTTGACTTTCAATAGGTATATATTCAAAAACCGGCTTCCACTTGGAAAGAATAGCCGTGTGCCATAATCTCGCCATCCTGCCATTCCCATCAGAGAATGGGTGAATGAAGACAAATTCATAGTGAAACACGCTACTTAAAATGAGAGGATGAAGGTTTTTTTCAGTCCTTTTCATCCAAGTGAAAAGTTCATCCATTAGCTGTGGCACTAGGGATGCCGGTGGCGCCATAAAAATACACCGGTCTCCATCAAAAACACCTTCTTCTCCCAGGCGAAAGTCACCTGATTCTTCAATAATATATTTGGTCATAATGCCATGGTATTTCTTTTTGTTGGCCAAGAACGGCCTTCCCATTGATTACATCTCTGACCTGCCCCAAAGAAAGTGAATTAGCCTCAATTTTCAAAGATGAATGAACAGATTTAATACGATTGTTTTTTCTTAGATGAGGTCTGGATTCTAAATTAGCTATTGCTGTAATTCTCCCTATTTTTTCTGAAATAGAAGATACATACGATATTATATTGTTTGTGATTGTAAAAGGCGGCTTATAATCTCCCATGGAAACACCTCCAAGCACTTGCGTATTATCTCTCTACATTATACAACACAATGTTTTTTTTTCAATAGTTCTCCACCGGCATTCCATGGGCTCAGCACCAATTATTCCTTAGATTCCATTTTCTCATTTGCGCAGGACAAAAGGTCCGCCAGCAGTGATATCTGCTTGGGAGACCAATCTTTAATCAGCTGATATATTTCCGAGTTGACAGGGGTTTCCGAAAGAACCGCCTTGTCCGACACCAAGAGAGAAATATCCACCTCAAGCAAATCTGCGATTTCCCACAGACGTGCCAAAGAAACCTTGGCAGTTCCCTTTTCAATACGGCTCATATAGCCTTCAGAAACTTTCAACCTTTCCGCCAAAGCCCCTTGCGCCATACAAATTTTTTTTCTGTAAAAGGCTATGCGCCTTCCTCAGAAGAAACTTTTTATATTCTCCATTATAGCCTCTCTCATAATGACGGCGCTCGGCATAGGATCTTCCATGTTCAACAAGATTCTTATGGACGAAGTTTTGCCGTACAAGTTAACTAATCTTTTGGTGATGACTCTCATAGTATTTACAGTGGTGGCTGTCACACAGCTAGTCATAGAGTTTTTCAGAAGCTGGATGATGATTTTCCTGTCTCAACGGATAGACATTCCCCTTATGCTTGGATATTTCAAACACATATATAGTCTACCCATGTCCTTTTTCTCGACGAGAAAGACGGGAGATATTATAACCAGATTTTCCGATGCTTTTACCATTAAGGACATATTTACCAGCATAGCCCTTACTTTGATTATGGATATCGCCATGGCATTAATCACCGGGGCAATACTCTTTGGCATGAACAAAACATTGTTTGCTGTAATTGCAGTTCTAACGGTCATAAGCATACTTTTGGTGCTGATTTTTAAACAACCGTACAAGAAGATTAACCTGGAGCAGATGCAGCAGGCATCTATCCTCAACTCTCAGATAATAGAAGGTCTTGGAGGAGTTGAAACCATCAAGGGTAATGCCAACGAGGAGACGGAACTTGACAGCATAGAGAGAGAATACATCAAATCCATGAGAATTTCCTATAAGGAAGGCATGCTCTCTAACATTCAGGGGATAATTTCCGGGGCTATTGAGACCATAGGCAACTTGTTTCTCATGTACTTCGGGATCAAGCAGGTGATAGAAGGGGAGATTTCCTTAGGGTCTCTAATGGCATTTACTACCTTGTCCGGATACTTTATGGATCCTATCGGAAGACTGGTAGGCTTGCAGCTGCAGATACAAGAGGCAAGCATTTCCATGAAGAGGATAGCGGAGATTCTCGATTACGAAAAAGAGGAAATAGAAGGTAGCAAGGATGATATAGAGAACATTATCTTTGACATGATTTACAACAAGTTTAGGAAAAAGTCTATGCTGATAATTGCTCATAGGTTGGCAACGGGAAGGAACTGTGACATGATAATAGTCCTGGACAAGGGGGAAATCATAGAGCAGGGAAGTCATGAAGAGCTTCTTGCCATGGAGAGGACTTACTACAGGCTGTGGCAGATGCAACAGGGGAATTTTAAAATAGATGAAGGGACCGGCGGGGAAGCCGGAAGTGACGGGGGAACCGTCAATGGTAATGATGTTGCCGGGGGCACGGCCGGAAAAACCGACTTTAATAATGACGAGGAAGATGAAGACACCATAAGCTACACTTGATGTATTTGCTCGAAGCATCCGGAGGCAAGGGCATTTACATAGATACGGTTCAAGGAAGGTCTTGAACACACTGTAAAATTTTAGTAAAATGAAAGGAGTAAGTACGATGACTTACACAAACGAAATGGTATTACCAAGAAATTTTGCGCAGCACAGTGAAGACGAAATGATGTATTTGGATGGCGGTAAGTTTTATGGTATAAATTTATCCAAGACTACATGTAAATTGCTTGCAGAAGGATTGTCAGTTAATGGTGCGGGCTGTGGCATCACTAGTTATATACTTACGCTATTATCTTTTGTTCCAGGACTAAATATAATAACGGCAGGCACAACACTTTATTTCGCTATTGCTGGGGTAACACTGGGAATCGGTGCAGCATGGTTTAGCAAGGCAGCTAAAAAAGGTGGTTGCCATATTGGATATGATTCAAAAAAGAAGAAGTTCTCAAAAGGTTGGGGGACATATTAATATATAGTTAAACGATATTTTTGATAAAAGGGGCAGTTTGTTCAAGTAGCAGATTGCCTCTTAATAGTAGATATTAAGCATAATAAAATGAAACTTTTTTATATAAGGAAAGGAGTTTTACACAAATGGTTTTAATAGCAACAATTTGCATGGGAATAGGGGCTGTATTACTGGCAATTTCGATGAAGTGCGGAGGAGTAACTGAAGAAGGCTATCCATGCAGAGAGAAAAAGCATAATATCTTACGTGCAGCTTCATGTATATTTCAGCTGATAGGTGTAGCACTTCTATTGATTTCATTATGTAGATAATTTTACAGGCAACTTTTGATGCAAAGATAATACTTATTACAATGAGAGAGGAATATATCCAATTAAGTCTTGCCTATTGTACAGGAGAGGTCAACGAAGTCAAAAAACTAGAGGAATATAATAAGGAGGTTCACGATGATGGAAGTTATTGGTGCAACTTGTCTGGTAATAGGGACTGTGTTGCTAGCAGTTTTTATTAAGAACGACAATACATCTGAGGAGATGTCCCCGGATAGAGAAAGAAAGCATACTATTCTTCATATAACGGCACTTGTCTTCCAGCTTATTGGTACAATATTGATGTTGGTTGCATACTTTCGATAGGAATAAAAGGAGATAACCGATGACACCTATTTTTTGGATTATATGTTTTGCTTTATTGTCGGCATTGGTATTTTGCTTTGTGATATTTGGCAAAAAAGCGATAAAGTCTAAGCCGGTAGCTAAATTTGCAGTATTTGCTCTCATTGGAGCAGGTGCAATTGTGTTGCTGGGGCTGATTATGTCAGTAGTTAAATGAGACAACCGTATTCTTGGGAGGAAGTTTATGAAACAGAGAATTTTAAAGACAATCATAGCAATCGTTGCATTAGTTATTACCGTGTCCGGATGTGGATTATCGGAGCCTATGGGGATCCTCCGGCATTTGGATGAAGTTGAGGTAACCGACTGTTCGTACCAAGTTCCGGAAGGCATGGAATATGATAAGGAAAACGATGTACATATCAAGAAAGACGGAGATAAAACTTTCTATTTCAGCTACTGGGTAACGGAGGGTTCAGGTGAGTTACGCTTTTTTGACGACCTTAATGAAGATGTATGCGAAGAGTTTGAAGAGCAAGCCTTGGAGCAGATTTACGGCGAAGAAATAGATGTGGAAGTTATAAACTTCGAAACTTTTGAAATAGATGGACTGCCGACCTATCGCTATGACGTTTCTTATGAAGCCGGAGGCGATGAAATAACCTATACTTTACTCATGACAGGTGCAGATAAAGTTTACAATTTCAGTTATGAGCAAGTGAACACTACAGAATACGGTCAGAGCATTGAAAACAGCATAGGAAGCATCAGCTTCCAGTATTCATATAAATAAGAAAAATCACAAGATGTGTTGCGTTTTTTGGGGGTAACTATGGCAAGTAAAGAAAAGCTTAGGAAAATCTTATCCATTATAGCCGTTTTCACAGTGGTTGTGGCGTCACCTATTACTATTGTGATGGCTTTGGCCCTTGTGGAAGATTACATAGGAGAGATGTGGACCAGAATCGCTGCCTTTGCAGGATTCATGTTGTGCATAGGGCTGGTATATACAATTGTACATTTTATTGCCAAATTCCCTAAAGAAGAAAATCTCCATGTGAGGCGGGTTGTCACTCTTTCCGTCGTTGGACTGGCATGCAGTTTTGCATCTATAGGGACAGAGGCAGGAACAGGTCTCTGGGGGAAGCTCTTTTCCATAGCAACCATCATATTTTTGCTTGCATCGGAAGTGTATTATGTTTACTGCCGTAAAGGTGGCAAGATTCAAGGAGAAAAGACCAAGTTGCATCCTATGGCATATACAATGCACGTTTTCAACTTTATGTTCATTCTCTTTGCAATAGGAAACCTTATTTAATGGAGGAAGGTGACAACCGTTGAACAGGATAATTACAGCAATCTTTTTAATGCTGGTAATAGCATCTATCTGGGTTGGAGATT
>JAZNUK010000012.1:0-17613 GCA_045592265.1 Candidatus Fimisoma sp.
TCTTTGGTTGTGGAGAAAGATATTTTGTGTTAGAATATATCCGGGTGATAAAGATGAACAAAAAGGGAAAGAGACTTAGGAACTTTGAAAAAAATAACAGAGAATTCACCGTACGTCAGCAAAAGGAAAAGAAGATAAGAGAAGTTCCGGAAGTAGTAGAAATAAGAAAACCAAAGAAGAAAAAGAGGATAACGATAAATGTGAGACGGTTTGCCGGTTTTATGATAGTATGTGTTTTTATCATGTCCATTGGCGTTTCCGTCATAAACCTTTTTAAACTTGAGGCGGAGAAAGAGGATTTAGAAAAACAACAGGCCAATTTGAAAGAAGTAAAGGAAAAATTGATGGCAGAATTGGAATACGTAGATTCTTCCGAATACATTGAACAACAAGCAAGAAAGAACTTACGCCTCATAAAAGAAAACGAAATCTTGTTTGTATTGCCGGAAGAAGTTTTTGCAGAAGAAAAACAAGGAACGGAAGAAAGTACAGAGAATAATGGAAAAGCTGAAAATTAAAGAAGCTATTGTGGTGGAAGGAAGAGATGACACCGCAGCAGTACAAAAGGCTGTAGAGGCTTTGATTATAGAAACTCATGGCTATGGAATAAGCCAAAAAACCTGGGAATTACTTGAAAAAGCTTATGAAGAAAAAGGGCTTATAATATTCACAGACCCTGACTATTCAGGGGAGGAGATACGAAGAAAGGTGACAGCCAGATTCCCCGGAAGCAAACATGCGTATATGTCAAGAAAAAGCGCCACAAGGAAAGGGGATGTGGGAATAGAAAACGCAACCCCGCAGGATATATACGAGGCTCTTACAAAAGTAGCTGCTATAAAAGATAAAAAAGAAGAGATATTTACTATAAAGGATCTTGAGAAATATAAGCTGGCAGGAAGCAGCAAAGCTAAAGAAAACAGAGAAACAGTAGGAAAAGAACTAGGCATAGGATACGGCAATACAAAAACCTTCTTAAACAAATTAAATAATTTCGATGTAACAAGAGAAGCGTTTTTATCTGCCGTTAAAAAATACGAGGACTAAGATGAAACTTTATGAACCCTCCACTATAAAGGAGATAAAGGAAAATTTCGGATTTAAATTTTCAAAAAGTTTAGGACAAAATTTTCTTACAAACAAAAATATAATAGATAAGATAATATCGGGAATGGAATTGGAAGATTCCGATACGGTGCTGGAAATAGGTCCCGGGATTGGGGTTATCACTGCAGAGGCAGCTCAAAAGGCTTCCAAAGTAATCGCTGTAGAAATAGACAAAAATCTGATTCCTATTTTATCTAAAACATTGTCCCGGTTCGATAATGTAAAAATAGTAAATGAAGATATCCTAAAGACAGACGTAAAGGAGCTTTTGGCCGGTGAGGGTGTAAACCGGGTAAAAGTGGTGGGAAACCTTCCATATTATATAACCACCCCAATTATTATGAAATTGTTGGAGGAGGGAATTGACGCCAAGACCATTACGGTAATGATGCAAAAGGAAGTGGCAGATAGGATTAAAGCAGGTCCCGGAAATAAAACCTATGGGGCCATTTCAGTGGCAGTTCAGTATTACTGTACCGTTGATAAAATTGCAGATGTACCTAGGAGCGTGTTCATGCCTCAACCAAATGTGGATTCGGTAGTACTGCGCTTGAACATTAGAAAAGAACCGCCCATACAAGTGGCAGACAGAAAATTGTTCTTTGACTGCATCAGAGCGGGTTTTGGACAGAGAAGAAAGACTCTCTTAAATTCATTACAGGCAATTGGTGGGACAAGCAAGGAAGTTATTGCGCAAGCACTTAAAGCCGCAAACATAGACTGTACTCGCAGAGCAGAGACACTTACATTAGAGGAATTTGGACAGATAACGAATGAGGTATACAAAAGATTATGAGCAAGGAAATAAAAGAACCAAGAGAACAAAGAGAAATAAAATTTGATAAGTTTGAAAAGTTGGATCACAAAATAGAAGAAAAGATCCATGAAGTAGAGAACATGACCAACAAGCAGAGGGTTCATAAGGCAACTCACAACAGTTTTGCCGTGGCAGGATTGTGGGCATTTATATTGAATCTGCTAATCGAAACATTGGGACGCTTTGCTACAACATCTGTTTTGGGAGGAATACAATTCATCTTTCAAAACCCAATTGTGTTTTTCTATAATACTCTTATTATTTTTGCAACTCTGGTGGTGGCATCACTGTTCAAGAGGAGGTTGTTTTTCTTTACGGTAATATCTATATTCTGGATAGCCATAGGAGTGGCAAATGGTGTGATCCTCACCCAAAGAATGACTCCATTTACGGTGAAAGACCTGAGTATACTGGACGACGGATTGACAATCGTTACAAACTACTTGAGCACATTGGAAATCGTTTTGGTAGGAATAGGGATTGCCATAGCCATCGGACTTTTGGTGTTGCTGTATATTAAAGGACCGAGAAAAGCTCATCCAAAATGGAAAAGAAACTTGCTTGCGGTTGGCCTGGTTATAGCGTTGGCTTTTGGGGGAACCACATTTATGATAAACACAGGCAGAGTTCAGACCTTCTTTGGTAATCTGGCCTATGCTTACAGAGATTACGGTGTTGCATATTGTTTTATAAATACATGGTTAAACACAGGCATCAGCAAGCCGGATGGCTATAGTATGGAATCTATGCAGAAGATTTTTAACCATGACGAGCTTGGAGAAGACGGAGCGATGCTTTTGGAACAGAAGGATGTGGATGAGGAATATCCCAACATTATATTCCTGCAACTGGAATCCTTTATAGATCCAAAGACCATAAAGTCTATAGAAGTGGACAAGGATGTTTGTCCTAACTTTAGAGAGTTGGTGGAAAATTATCCTTCCGGAGAATTGACGGTTCCCGCCTGTGGAGCAGGTACTGCCAATGTAGAGTTTGAAGTAATGTCCGGTCTCAGCGTTAAATTTTTCGGTCCGGGAGAATATCCATATAAATCGGTTCTCAAGGAAAGAACTTTGGAAACGGTGGCGTATGATTTAAAGAGCCTGGGATACTCTACCCATGCCATACACAATCACAGAGGCGTATTCTATAACAGAAACACTGTATTTGCTAACATGGGAATGGATACCTTCACAAGTATCGAATACATGAGCAATGTGGAAAAGACTCCAAAAAACTGGGCGAAAGACGGAATTCTGATAGATTGTATGACGGATGCCCTCAATTCTACCGAATCAAGAGACATGATATATACAATATCTGTTCAGGGACACGGGAAATATCCGGGAGAGCAGGTTCTTGAAAATCCTAAAATCAAAGTTACTTCAGCGCCAAGCGAGGAACTCAAGTGGAAGTATGAATATTATGCAAATCAGATTTACGAGATGGATATATTTATAAAGGATCTTATCGCCGAATTTGAAGCATACGATGAGCCAATAGTTCTGGTTATGTACGGAGATCATATACCTGCTATAGATTTGACGGAAGATGATTTGGAAAACGGAAACCTCTACGGTACCGAATATGTTATATGGAACAATTTCGGTATGGAAGGCGATGATGAGGATATGTATACCTATCAAATTGCAAGCCATGTGATGGAAATGCTTGATATGCAGGTAGGAACCATTTTCACATATCAGCAAAATCACGGGAACAGCGAAACCTATTTACAAGATTTGAAAGCATTGGGGTATGACATGCTTTACGGCAAGCACTTCATTTACGGAGGTGTTAATCCCATAGAAAAGACCGATATGAAGATGGGTGTAAACGAAATAAAGATAGACAGCGTGGTTCTCATCGGAGACAGATATTATATAAAAGGGCAACACTTCACAGAAAGAAGCAAGGTAAGTCTTGATGGTAAGGTTCTTAAAACCATTTATCTGGGTGAAAATATTTTGGGATTGCTGGAAGATGTGGATCCTGAAGATGCACCTAACATGAAGGTAAGCCAAGTTGAAACGAAGGGAGAAATCCTTGGGACCACTGAATAGGAGGACTCTATGAAAACCATTATTACAGAAAGACTCTGTCTGACACCTTGGAACGAGTCAAAAGAAGATGCGGAAGGACTTTTTCAATATGCAAAGGATCCAGATGTAGGACCAAGGGCCGGTTGGAAACCTCACGAAAGTGTAGAGGAATCGGCGACAATCATACGAGAAATGTTTATTCCTGAAAAAACTTGGGCAATCAGAGAAAAAGAAACCGGTAAAATCATCGGTAGCATTGGCTTGATGCCTGACAGAAGAAGAGAAGATGTCAACAGCAGAGAACTGGGATATTCTCTTGCCAAAGAAAGCTGGGGCAAAGGATATATGACGGAAGCTGCCAAGGCAATAAGAGATTATGGCTTCGAAGAATGGGGATTAACCATTATGGCAGTGTGTACAGGGCCTGCCAACAAAAGGTCCCAGAGAGTAATAGAAAAATGCGGCTTTAAATATGAAGGGTTGCAGCGGCGAGGCTATCATATATTCGACGGAACAGACAGAGACAATCTCATGTTTTCCCTCCTTAGAGAAGAGTGGCAGGAGATAAAGTAAACCGAAGAGAAAGAAAGCATAGTTTAGAAAGCCAAAGTAACAAAGAAGAAAACCGAATCATAGTATATAGAGGACAGAGATGTCCTCTATTTTTATATAGTGAGGAAGCGTATGATATATTTTGACAATGGAGCCACTTCATTTCCAAAACCAAAGGGTATGGTTATGGCAATGGAAGAATGTATACTTAAGTATTGTGGCAACCCGGGCAGATCCGGTCATGAGATGTCCATGAAAACAGGGGAAAAAGTATATAGAACAAGGAACGATTTGGCAGAACTTTTTAATATGACAAGCCCCGAAAGAATTATTTTTACAAAGAACACTACTGAAGGATTAAATATGGGACTGATGGGAATTCTTAAAAATGGAGATCACGTGGTAACAACATCTATGGAACATAATTCGGTGCTTCGTCCCCTCAAAGTTCTCGAATCAAAGGGTGTCAGTCATTCAATAATAAGAGGGGATAAAGACGGCAAGATTACTCCTTGGGATATAGAGAAAACTATAAAAAGAAATACTAAAATGATAGTGATAACTGCGGCGTCCAATGTTACGGGCACGAAAATGCCTTTGGAGGAAATAGGAAGGCTGGCAAAGAAAAGAGGAATACTTTTTATGGTTGATGGGGCTCAAGGTGCCGGTAACATGAATCTTGATGTGGAGAAACTTAATATAGACATATTGGCAGCCCCGGGACATAAGGGCTTGCTTGGGCCTTTGGGAACAGGTTTTTTGTATGTAAGACCTTGCTTGGATTTGGAACCTTTGATGGCAGGGGGGACGGGAACGGCCTCGAGAATAAGGACTCAACCCAGAGAATTTCCGGAAGGATATGAGGCTGGGACAATAAATGCACCGGCAATAATAGGCTTGGGTCATTCGGTGAATTTTGTAAAGAAGGTAGGGATAGAAACTGTAAGTGAATATGAAGAATGGCTAATAACATTGCTAGAGGAAGATTTAAGCAACATGGAATTTGTAAGGATTTACGGCCCCAAGCCATCTGAGAAGACGGGAATAACGCTGATAAATCTTGATGGCTACGGTGCAGAAGAGGTGACATCCATACTCAGTAGCGAGTATTCAATAGCAGTACGGGGAGGATATCACTGTGCAGGGCTGGCACATAAGACAATAGGTACATGGGAAACAGGAGCCGTTAGAATAAGCGTAGGCCCTTTTAATACTAAGAAAGAAGTAAAGTGCCTGATTGATGCTCTGTGGAAAATAGGCAGGAATTCTTAAAAAGAGAAAATAGGACGCAATAAAAGACGACAAATATAGACTTTTTAACAAATATGTGGTAATATTGTGTGGATAACGGGATGTGGCTCAGCTTGGTAGAGCGTTGCGTTCGGGACGCAAAGGCCGCAGGTTCGAATCCTGTCATCCCGACCAAATTGAGATAGGAGGAAAAAATATGAATTTAATCAAAACAATTTACTCACGTGCAATAAGTGTATTAATGAAAAAGCCCATAGTGCTGTGGGGAATTTCATTACTTTATGTACTACTCACCTTTTTAGTTGTAATTTTTCTAGGAATAATACCGGCACTGTCAATGGCTGTAACATGGTTGTTGGCTACTTCTATGATTATGATTTATTTACATGGATACCGCGGCGAAAAGGTAGAGGCTGTTCAACTATTTGAATGTTTTAAAGATTGGGAGACAATCAAAAGGGTTGTGTGCGGAATGGGTTGGATGTACTTATGGGTTTTCTTGTGGAGCTTAATTCCTGTAGTGGGAATCGTTTTCGCAGTTATTCGTACATATCAATATCGTTTTACTCCGTACATCCTTGTAATGGAACCTGAAATTTCTGTAACAGAGGCCATCAAAGTTTCTTCAAGCAGAACAACCGGATATAAAGGAAAGATGTTTCTTGCCGATTTCTTTGTAGGAGTAGCTTTCCTTGTAGTATACCTTGTTTTAAGCGCGTTGGCGTCAATTCCATATATAGGAATTTTATTTGGAATTATATTATTCTTAGGTTCGTTAGCTTATAGTATTTTATCCCCACTGTTCTTAGGATTAGTGCAAGCGGCCTTTTATGAAGAAATAAGCAACCCCCAAGATACAGTTGAAAGCTAAGAATTTCTACGAGTATAAAAATGAAAAGCCCTGAGAAGGGCTTTTTGCTTATAGAAAGGGGAAGTATCGTGAGTAAAAATGACAGCAATGAAAACACGGGCATACGACTATTAAAGAAATGGCAACGAGGATTAATTAATGTTGTGTTTAGCCGCGTCGGTATAATGTCACTTTTGTTGATTGGGCAGTTTGTAATTTTGCTGTTGGGTTTCGTGTGGTTTAATGATTTTTTGCCACATGTGTATGGAGGTTCCACCATATTCGGCTTGGTTATGGTAATATACTTGATTAACAGTGACCACAATCCCACAGCCAAGATAACATGGCTTGCAATAATAGTGTTTCTACCAATCTTCGGCATTGCACTCTACGCATTTACCGAAAGCGATTTGGGACACAGGAAGGTTAGAGACAGACTTAAGGAGATGGTCAAAGAAACGGGAGACTTGCTGCCTCCTTCCGAAGATGTTATCGAAGACATAAGCAGAAGGGAAAAAGGAGCGGCTTCCTTGTGTAAATATCTATATAACAGGGGTAAATTTCCCACATATAACAATATGGGGGTAAAATATTTTAAATCAGGTGAAGCCAAATTTGAGGAACTTCTCATCCAGCTTGAAAAAGCAGAAAGCTTTATTTTTCTTGAATATTTCATTATAGATGAAGGCTTAATGTGGGGAAAGGTGCTGGACATACTGGCGCAAAAGGCAAAAGAAGGGGTTGACGTGAGAGTCATGTACGATGGCACTTGCGAATTTTCCTCCTTGTCCCACGACTATCCAAAACGACTTAAAAAGCTGGGCATTAAGTGTGAAGTGTTCGCGCCGATAACACCTTTTGTCTCGACTCATTACAACTACAGAGATCACAGAAAAATTCTTGTAATAGATGGACACACAGCATTTACAGGAGGAATAAACCTGGCAGACGAATACATAAACAAGGTAGAAAAATACGGACACTGGAAGGATACAGCCATAATGATCAAGGGTCCCGCTGTAAAAAGCTTCACCCTTATGTTTCTGCAAAACTGGTCCAACAAGGGAAAAAAAGAGCCGGCAATTGAAAAGTATCTGCAATGGAATGAAGCAAAACTTTTAGAAGGCTCAAGGAAAGAAGCGTCAATGGAAGATGACGTAAGAAGAGAAGAGGTAAAAGAGCAGGGATATATTGTGCCTTATGGAGATTGCCCTCTTGATGGAGACAAAATCGGGGAAAGGGTGTATATGGACATTCTTAACAGATCTCAAAAGTACGTTCACATCATGTCTCCATATCTTATACTGGACAGCGAAATGGAAACAGCCATTAAATTTGCCGCGGAAAGGGGAGTAGACGTAAAAATAATTTTACCCGGAATCCCCGACAAGAAGATACCTTATGCCTTGGCAAAAACTCATTACAGAACATTGATAGGTTCGGGGGTTAAGCTATACGAATATACTCCCGGCTTTGTTCACGCAAAGGTTTTTGTCAGCGATGACATAGAGGGAGTAGTGGGCACCATCAACTTGGATTACAGGAGTCTATATCATCATTTTGAATGTGGGGCTTACATGTATGATACGGAGTGTATCCCACACATGGAGGAAGATTTTCAGGAAACCTTATCCAAGTGTCGCAAGGTAACAGAAGAAACAATTAAAAGAGAGAAGTTGATTGTGAGAATGGTAGGGTATCTGATGAAAGGCTTTGCACCGCTGATGTAGGGGGAGTATTAAACAGGGTAATTATCACTATTAAAGGAGGGCCTATGAGTAAAAAGAAACATACCAAGCATATTAAGACAAAAAAGATTCAACAGCTGGAACGCGCTGATAAAATGGTTTGGCTTATACCGGTTGTAACAGCACTGTATTTTTGGAGAAATTCCCTAGGTGCATATTTGGAAATATTTAGGAACTCCTTTGTTGAAGGTGTGGTTGTATTTTTGTCAATGTTTATTTCCATGGCGCTTATATATGTTCCCATTATGATGATATGGCGAGCCTTTAGCAATTCCCAGAAGAATAAAGCCATCAAAGAAACAACCTTTTCCGTATTTGAGGATTTCGAATATTATCGTGACGAACTTACGGGGATTTCACCCGCCACAATTAGTATGTGTGTGGACCTTGACATAGAAATACAAAAGGATATTACAGCACAGATCCTCAAATATTCCCTTGACGGTATTGTGGAAATGAAAGAAGATAAAATTACCATATTAAACAAGGGACATCCAGGGTTAAAGGAAAGTGACAGATTTCTTTTAGATACCATAGAAGATAACTCTTTAGACGTAAGAGCCGCAGAACATTGGAAAAAGATGGCCAAAGAAGAAATAATAGACCGAGAATTTATTAAAAACAAAAGGAATATCGACGTAAAGAATTCTCAGAAAGGTTCAGGGTGCAGCGGATGCCTTGGTTGCTTGCCATTCTTTCTTATTACCGCAATAGGAGGAGTTTTTGTTAAAAGTGATATAGTTGAACAGCTTATGGCACTGGAAGCTGAAAGCAATACAGAGCTGTTTAGCTACTTTAAAGAAAATCCCATATTTATTATGGTGTCCATAGCAATTATCGCATTGGGAATCGGGCTATTCGCATCAATGGTATTTCCATTTACTTTGGGAATAAGATTCATTATTAAAAATTCAAATGTAAAGAAAATAGAAAGAACGGAAGCCGGACAAGTTCTTACCGAAGAAATATATGGACTCAAGAATTTTATACGTGACTTTTCTAATCTCTCTTCTGCAGATAAGGAAAGATTGGTGTTATGGGACGACTTCCTTGTATATGCCGTAATTTTGGAAGAAAACACTCAAATAGTAGATGAGATTATGTCAATGAGAAATATTAAGTTAGTGAAGATAAAGTTTTAAAAGGAGGCAAAAATGAAATACATAATAATTGCAGTAGGTATAGTTTTAATAGTGGTGGCTATTTTTCTTATTCGTTCGTGGAACAATTTCGTTGTGCTTAGAAACCGTGTTAAGGACCAGCACTCACAGATAGATGTGCAACTCAAAAGAAGGTATGACTTGATTCCAAATATCGTTGAAGCGACAAAAGGTTATGCCGAATTTGAAAAGAGCACTCTTGAGGCAGTAGTTGCGGCCAGAAGTCAGGCAGTTAGTTCAAAGAGTTTGGACGAAGAAATGAGCGCTAATGGACAGCTCACTCAGAAACTTCATCATCTCTTTGCGGTTAGTGAAAGTTATCCGGAGTTGAAGGCAAGTGAAAATTTCATGGCGCTGCAAAAAGAATTGGCCGAAACGGAAGACAAGATTGCAAAAGCTCGCCAGTTTTACAATGACATTATTCTTAAGTACAACAATGCAATTCAGATGTTCCCAGCCAATGTAGCGGCAAAGATCTTCGGATTTAAAGCCTTTGAATACTTGGAAGCAGGAGAAGAGGAACGGGAGAGGATTTCTATTAGTGTGTAGAGAACTATTGTTATATCTGTTTTCCGTTAATGGTTCGATTCCGCCCTTGCTGTAAATGAAAAGAAAGAATGACGGCCACAGAGACCGTCATTCTTTCTTTTGGTATCCCCGGGCGGAATCGAACCGCCAACGATGCTTTAGGAGAGCACTGTTATATCCATTTAACTACGGAGACATATTAATGAAAACTTTGATAATGCTGCTTACAGTGCAAGCTACAACATACACTATTATATTAACATCTTTTTCGGAAAAAGAATAGTTTTTTATTATTATTTGAGAAAGTTTTTTATTGTTATTTAGAGCAAAATATTATATAATAATATGGAATTGTTAAAAAGGTAACAATTCCCTCGAACAGAGATAACTAAAAGAAAGTAAATGGTGTGAATAATGTATAAAGTAGCAAATTTAAAAGAAGAGTATAAGAAAAAACTCATAACGGCTGAACAGGCAGCGGCCATGGTTAAGCCGGGGGATCGCCTTCATTTCGGCCTTGGTTGCGGTTCCATCGTTGACATTGATAAAGCAATCGCAAAGAGAGCCGACGAGCTGAAGGATATTACCGTAATCAGTACAGTAAGTATAAGAGAAAAACCTTTTGAAACATATCTTGCCACCACCAGCAATGATCAAGTAAGATTTGCTTCGGCCCATTTCAATGTTCACGATAGAAAAATGTCAAAAGACGGAAGGTGCTGGTATATTCCTATGATGTTTTCGGAACTTCCTGTTTTGTGGTTCCACAACAACAACGAAGTGGACATTGCAATGTTCCAAGTTGCACCGATGGATGAACACGGTAACTTCAACTTGGGTCCTCAGGTTGCAGACATGTGGGGAGTAATCAAGTCGGCAAAAAAAATAATCGTAGAAGTAAATCACAATATGCCTATAGCCCACGGCTATCAGACACAACTAAACTTGTACGGAATAGATTATGTAGTTGAAGGTAGTAATAGCCCTCTAGCAGAACTTCCTGCCAAGGCACCGTCTGAGATAGACAAGAAAATTGCGGCTCATGTTGTGGAGAGAATCCAGAGCCACAGTACATTACAGCTTGGGATAGGCAGTTTGCCTCTCTGCATCGGACAAATGATAGCAGACTCTGATTTGAGAAATATCAATGCCCATACTGAAATGTTTACCGATGCTTATGTAGACCTTTTCGAGGCAGGTAAGCTGACGGGAAATAAACCGATAGATAAGGGTAAGGCAGTATATACCTTTGCAGGAGGAAGCAAAAGGCTGTATGATTTTATAGACGACAACCCTATATGCTGTAACGCCCCTGTTGACTATGTAAATAATATTTCCACCATAGCCAGGATAAACAACTTTATTTCTGTAAACAGTTGTATACAAGTAGACCTTTACGGTCAGGTATGTTCGGAATCAGCGGGACACCAGCAAATCAGCGGAACCGGCGGACAACTGGATTTCGTAATGGGTGCATACCAGTCTATTGGAGGTCATAGCTTCCTTTGCACTCCATCTACAAGGACCAAAGCAAACGGAGAGGTGGAATCCTTGATATCAGCAGTGCTTCCTCCGGGAGCAATCGTAACAACTCCAAGAATGGCAACCAATTATATCGTTACCGAATACGGAGCTGCCGACTTGAAGGGTAAAACCACCTGGGAAAGAGCAGAGCTTCTTATAAACATCGCCCATCCGGATTTCCGAGATGAACTTATCAAAGATGCGGAAAGAATGGGAATATGGAAGAACACCAGCAAACTTCTTTAAGGAGTAAGATAAAAGAAAAATTTTTCATCCGATGAAAAAGATGAAAAACTGCGAAAGTAAAATAAGGTTAAAGCAAGAAGAAGAGGACCTGCATATTGCAAGTCCTCTTAAAATATTTTTAATCATATCTATAGTCTTTATCGAAGTCTCTCACGGCTCCGGTAGAGGCGTCTAATTCATAGTCATATTCAAAGTCGCCGGCATAAAATTCCAAATCATATACAGCCGTTCCATCGTCTATACCCAGTAATGCTTTTGTGAAAACGGCGGAAGCCTGGTCAATTCCGGCATGGGTCAAAGCTAAAACCTTTGCCTCATTGACGTCAATTTCAGTATTCTGAGAAGAAGTTTCCTCTATTGGAGTCTGAGTTGCTTTGCCGCCCATATCTTGTTGAGGAACTGCGGTAACAGAAGGCTCTTTTTCCGATTTTAGAATTGTACCGTCATCAGCAGAAATAAGGTAGTCATATTCAAAACCTTCCGCATAAAATTCTACCTCATAAAGTTTCATTCCATCATCGTACTCGTAGCGACTTCTTAGGCCTCTAACACTTTCTTCAGCAAGGCCCGCATTGTCTAGTGCAATTGTCGAAGCTTTTTCCCTGCCGATTCCGGTGTTGTTGGCAACAGATGTAATGGCAAAGGCAGCGATGCCGCCGATTAAAGCTATTACTAAAATACTGCAAAGTGTAAATAATACGATTTTCTTTGGTGAAGAAAAAACGGATTTAATATCTCTCATAGCAATACCCCCTTAATGTATGTAACGTGATAGTTTACAACAAAGAAAGAAGTTCTTCCTTAGAAACTAAGCCAACAGACTTATTGGTGATTTCACCATTTTTAAAAACAATAACCGTAGGAATGCTCATAACGCCATATCGTATAGCAAGTTCCCCTTCATCATCAATATTTATTTTGCAAACTTTAACATCATCGCGAGCTTCGGCAACAGCATCGACAATAGGTGAAAGCATTTTGCAAGGCATACACCACGAAGCCCAGAAATCAACAAGAACAGGACCTTCCGCAAACAAAACTTCTTTATCAAAATTTTCTTTTGTAATATTCATAATCATCTTAGAATCCTCACTTTCAAAGTTATTTTAATAATATTATACCCAAAACCGTCTATATTAAAAGTAAAAATATGTTATAATGAACGCAAATATCATATCGGCGGCGTTGCCGAGAGGAAGCGTTCATTGAAACAAGCAACAGGAGCTTACAGCTGTGTTATAATGAACGCAAATATCATAAAAGAGGCATCAGAAAGGGGACACGAATAATGCCAAAATACAGCGTAAAACGACCTATGACAGTTTTCGTAGTCGTTATAATAATAATTGCGTTAGGTGTTGTTTCCATACTTGGAATGACGCCTGATTTAATGCCCAATATAGACTTGCCCTATGTAGTCGTTATGACAACATATCCGGGGGCAACACCGGAAGAGGTTGCCACCACGGTAACAAAGCCGCTGGAGCAAGGCCTTGCTACCACTGAAAACCTCAAAAATATTCAGTCTGTCTCCGGAGCCAATTATTCTCTTGTAATATTGGAATTTGAAAACGGAACCAACATGGATTCATCAGTTGTAAATATCCTGCAAAGTATAGATTTAGTAGAAGGCGGATGGGATGAGATGATAGGTTCCCCTTACATTATGAAGCTCAACCCCAATATGCTGCCTATACGCATTGCCGCTGTAGACAGAGAAGGATATTCCGTTGAAGAAATATCAACTTTTGTAAAGGACACCTTAAGCAACGAGCTGGAAGGAACTACGGGCGTGGCATCCATAAGTACCGGAGGGCTTATTGAATCCAAGGTAAATGTTTCAATAAACAAGGAAAAGATAGAGAGCCTTAACACCAGATTGCTTTCCAAAGCCAATGCCTCCCTCGCAGACGCAAGATTGCAGTTGTCATCGGGTATGGAAGAGATAGAAAAAGCGGAAAGGCAGCTTAAACAAGCACAAAGTGAACTGGACAAGAAAAAAGAAGAAACTTACGATCAACTGGCAACTATAAGCGCAGAGCTGGATTCGGCAGTGGCGCAAGTAAATGCTTTGGCCGTACAGATAAATGTGACAGAAAACCTGATAAAGTCATTGAAGGCGCAGATAGAGAAGGCACCTTTTAACGGTGACTTAAAAAAACAACTACAAGATGCAATGGAGCAGCTGGAAAAATTCACAGCACAGTTTAATGTGCTCAATCAGCAGGTAGAACAGCTAAAGGAAGCATATAAACAGGCAGAGCTTGGTTCTTACACTGCACAGGAGTCCTTCCATGACGCAAAGAAACAGTTAGAAGATGCCCAAGGGCAATTGCTTTCTCAGAAAAGTCAGGTGAAGGAAGCCATGGCCCAAGTGGATGAGGCAGGAAACACAGCCCTCAGAGAGGCAGACCTTGGTTCCATGATTACCATAGAAATGGTATCCGGATTGCTAAAGGGGCAGAATTTTTCCATGCCCGCCGGATATATACAACAAGATGAAGTTAGATATCTGGTCAGCGTAGGTGATGCTTTCACAGAGCCTGAAGAAATAGAAAATCAATTTCTGTTTAGCGTAGAAGGGCTTGGGGATATCCGAATAGGAGATATCGCCGATGTTTTCATGGCTGACAATAAGGACCTGGTGTATGCCAGCATCAATGGAAATCCGGATGTTGTTTTAACCTTTTCAAAACAATCAAATTACCCTACTGCTACCGTATCGGACAATATAGAAGAAAAATGCAAAGAACTATCTGAAAAATATGAAGGTCTCAAGTTTACCACCCTTATGGACCAAGGGGATTACATTTATCTCATAATAGAGGCCATTGGGCAGAGCCTGGGCTGGGGAGCAATTTTTGCTGTGGCGGTATTACTCCTGTTTTTGAGGGATATTAAACCTACACTTATAACATTAATCAGCATACCTATAAGCATACTTTTTGCCATAACGCTCATGTACTTTTCCGGCGTGACTTTAAACATGATTTCCTTATCGGGATTGGCCGTTTCGGTGGGAATGTTGGTAGATAATTCCATTGTAGTAATAGAAAACATTTTCCGTCTGAGGAGAGAAGGAGTCCCTGTAAAGAAAGCGGCTGTTGCAGGTGCCAAACAAGTATCAGGAGCCATTGCGGCATCCACCCTCACTACCATCTGCGTATTTGCACCTATTGTATTTGTACAGGGAATTACTAGACAGTTATTTACCGATATGGCATTGACCATAACGTATTCGTTAGTTGCAAGTTTGGTAATTGCAGTTACAGTTGTTCCTGCCATGTCATCTATGATGTTCAAGAAAGAGATGAAAGGGGAAGGAGAAAAATTCACCGCATTTAAAGAATTCTATACAAAAATTCTATCTTGGAATTTGAAGCACAAAGCATTGGTCCTCATTGTAGCGGTGGCATTGCTGGTGTTTAGCATTGTAGCTTCCGTTGCCAAAGGATTTATATTCATGCCGGATATGGCAACCCCTCAGCTTTCAGGAACTATGACCATGAAAAATGAAGAGGCAAAGTTGGAAGAAACCAAAGTCATGGCAGATGCTGTAATTGAGAAAATTCAAGGAGTGGAAGGAGTAGAAACAGTAGGAGGAATGCTTTCCTCATCTAATTCTTTCACAGGAGCAACTTCCACCAACACGGTAAGCTTGTATATAATTTTAGAAGAAGATACCGACAGAACAGGCAATCAAATATGTAAGGACATAGACAAATTGTGCAAAGATTTGGACTGCAATGTGGAAGTGCTGAGTTCCTCCTCTATGACATCCTATACAAGCGCCCTTGGGGGAGCCGGAGTAACCATTGAAATTTACGGCAACAGCACCGAAGACCTGCAAAAAGCAGCAAAAGAAATGGGAGAAGCCCTTGAAAAGGTGAAGGGTATCAAAAGTGTAAACAACGGTTTAGAGGAAGCAGAGCCGGAAATTCACTTTATCGTAGACAAAGAAAAAGCGATGAGAAAAGGGTTGACGGTAGCTCAGATATATATGCAGGTGGCAGAAGCACTAACAGCAGAGGCAAATGCTACAACCCTTAGATGGCAAGGTGATGATTACGACGTTGTAGTTAAGGATCCCGATGCCGCATCCATAACGGTAGGGCAGCTTGAAAATTTGGTTCTGGAAGGAACCGACACCGGAGGCAATGTTGTCACTGTGAAATTATCCGAAGTAGCAGAATTGAAAGAAAGCAGTACATTGCCGGCCATAAACCGTACAGATCAAAGAACGTATCTTACTATTTCCGGGGAAATAAAAGAAGGAAACAACGTGACCTTGGTGACTCAAGAAGCTCAAAAGGCTTTGAAAGAGTATACGCCGCCGGCAGGAGTAACGTATGAATTTTCCGGTGAAAACGAAATGATTATGGAAGCTATGTGGGATCTTCTGAAGATGATGGCACTAGGCATACTGTTTGTATATTTGATTATGGTTGCCCAGTTCCAGTCGCTGCGTTCACCGTTTATAGTAATGTTCACCATTCCTTTGGCCTTTACAGGAGGGCTTTTGGCACTGCTTATTTGCGGCAAGGAAATCAGCATCATCGCAATGATTGGACTTATTATGCTGGTAGGAATCATTGTAAATAACGGAATTGTGCTTGTGGATTATATCAATCAACTGCGAGCCGGCGGTATTGAAAAGGAAAAGGCCATAATAGAAGGAGGAACAACGCGTATAAGACCGGTGCTGATGACCAGTTTCACTACTATCTTGGGGCTTGTAATCATGGCGGTGGGAAAGACTGCCGGAACAGATATGATGCAGCCAATTGCGCTGGTTTGCATAGGCGGTCTCACCTATGCCACTATCTTGACTTTGCTTGTAGTTCCTATCGTGTACGATATATTTACAAAAGAAGAATATACCTACATCAAAGATGAGGATATTGATGTAAGTGATATAATAACCCAATAGCCGGGAGACAGGTTAATACTCAATAAGGCTAAAAGAAAAAAGATGCTCTTTATGTGAATGTTGATTGTCCACAAGACCATTTACAATGGTTAAATTTTGGTATATAATGCGTGACTTTGAGAGTTGAATATAAAAATATGGTGCTAAGCCAAGTATTAAAACCTATGGCTTAGCATTTTTTGATTTCTCCATCACTTAAAAAGTATGATGTTAAAGGAAGTCCGATGAGAGAGGAAAACTCCTTGATGAAGTTAGTTGCTCTGATGAGATTAATGTACCATCTGTTTCGTTTTCTATTTTTGCTTACGATGTCGCGATAATCATTATCCTTTTGTTTTGAAGGACCTTTTCTGCGAAAAACGTCTTCGCGGTCAATCTCAAAATAGAAGTGGTACAGTCAAAGTATGTGTGAGATGTATTAAAAGAATGCATCTATTGAATATGCAGAAGACATAGTGGAGCGGACGGCGTCCTTTAAGAGGCTGTAAACTGCAGAGCTTCCGGCAGTCCACGGTGCACGTGATTTCACTTTAGTTCATTTCATTTTGTTTTATTTCATTTTGTTTTATTTCGTTAGCTTTGCTTAGGCACACTTGGACTTGTTTGGGTTTGCGAAAATATAATCGCCTGCGGATATGGAATAATTTTACATATTTCAAGGACAATATCGAAAATTCTCGTAGATTTTCTCTGTGCGGCCAATTATCAAACCGTCCACAGAGAATTTTTTCTCTGCCGAACCTTCTTTTTATCTCCCTACAGGGAATATGTCTGACTGAATTGCACCCCAAAAAGTCTTTACAATCATTAATTTTAGGGGTATAATGTTATAACTAATGGTATAAATGGAGTACTATA
>JAZNUK010000013.1:0-16256 GCA_045592265.1 Candidatus Fimisoma sp.
CGTTCTCCTGCCGGGAGATCCCCTGAGAGCACAATTTATTGCAGAGAATTTTCTTGAAAGTCCTGTGAAATATACCGATGTGAGAAACATGTACGGTTTTACCGGCAGGTATAAAGGCGTTCCCGTTTCCGTTCAGGGAACAGGTATGGGAATGCCCTCCATGGGAATCTATTCATGGGAACTTATTACGGAGTACGGAGTGCAAAATCTCATCCGTATAGGCACTGCCGGAGCTTTTTCGGACAAGCTTAATCTGGGAGATATTCTTCTGGCACTGGCAGCCTCTACCGACTCCAATTATCAACACGCCTTTGATATTCCCGGACAGTATTCACCGTCTGCATCGTGGAATTTAGTTGAGAAGGCCCTTGAAGCGTCAAAAGAAACCAATATCCAATTTAAGGCCGGAAATATCGTAACCTGTGACGTTTTCTACGAGTTTGGCGACTGGTGGAAAAAGTGGGCGAAAATGGGGGTTCTTGCCGTAGAAATGGAAACCGCCGCACTGTATACAAATGCGGCATATAACAATGTCAACGCGCTTTCCATAATTTCAATTAGTGATAACTTCGTTACCGGTGCAAAAAGTACCGTTGAAGAACGCACTACATCATTTACCAACATGATGAAATTGGCTTTGGAAACTGCTGTTAAATAAACCTGAAACTAACAAAATATTAATTCGATGGAGAGGAAGAGAAATGATCGAAATTAAGAACACAAAAGTTTTGGAATGGGTTAATGAATGTGCCCAGCTTACTAATCCCAAGGAAATAGTGTGGATTGACGGCTCAGAGGCACAACTGGAAGAAATTCGCAAGGAAGCTTGCCAAACCGGTGAAATGATTAAGCTAAACGAAGAAAAACTTCCTGGTTGCTACTATTACAGAACTCATCCAAAAGATGTTGCAAGAGATGAAAAGAGAACAGTAATCTGTACCACCTATCAAAAGGATGCGGGTCCTACAAACAACTGGGTTCAAAAAGACGAGATGTACGCTAAAATGCGTCCTTTGTTCAAAGATTCCATGAAGGATCGCACCATGTATGTTATCCCTTACTCAATGGGAGTTCCGGGTACGGAATTTTCTAAAATAGGTATCGAAATAACAGACTCTATCTACGTTGTACTTTCCATGGACATCATGACCCGCGTAGGAGAATCCGTAATAGCCCAGCTTAACAAGGGTGCAGACTTCGTTAAGTGTCTCCACTCAAAGGCACAAATAGATGCAGAAAACAAATATATAGCACACTTCCCTGAAGACAACACCATATGGAGCATCAATTCCGCCTACGGTGGAAATGTGCTTCTTGGTAAAAAATGCTTGGCTCTTCGTATAGGTTCATGGCTAGGTAAAGAAGAAGGCTGGATGGCAGAGCATATGCTTATCCTCTGTATCGAAAGTCCTACAGGAGAAAAGAAGTACATAAGTGCAGCTTTCCCAAGTGCTTGCGGCAAAACAAATCTGGCTATGCTTATTCCGCCTAAACACTTACAGGAAAAAGGATATAAGGTTTACACCATCGGTGACGATATTGCATGGCTGAGAGTGGGTGCCGACGGAAGGCTCTATGCCGTTAACCCTGAAAACGGCTTCTTCGGTGTTGCACCGGGAACAAACAGCAAAACCAACAACAACGCCCTTATGACTACAAAGAAAAATACAATCTACACTAACGTGTGCAGAAATCTCGATGACAATACCGTATGGTGGGAAGGTCTTGATCAGCCTGCACCTACCAACGGAGAAGACTGGCAGGGTCGCCCTTGGAACGGAAATACTTCCGAGGAAAAAGGAGCACATCCTAACTCAAGATTTACAGCACCTGCTGAAAACTGCCCTTCAATAGCTCCTGAATTTGCAACAGGAGAAGGGGTTCCAATCAGCGCAATTATCTTCGGAGGCCGCCGTGCCAAGTCCGAACCGCTGATTTGCCAATCTCGCGACTGGAATCACGGAGTATTTATGGGCTCAAAGATGTCATCGGAAACAACGGCTGCAGCCAATGGTGCAGTAGGTGTAGTTCGTTACGACCCTATGGCAATGCTTCCATTCTGCGGCTACCATATGGGAGACTACTTCCAGCACTGGATAGATATGGGCAAGAAGATGACCAATCCGCCTAAGGTATTCAACGTAAACTGGTTCAGAAGAGATGCAGATGGACACTTTATTTGGCCGGGATTCGGAGATAATATGAGAGCTCTCCTTTGGGCTCTTGACCGCTGTGAGGATAAGGCCGGAGCCGTTGAAACACCTCTTGGATATGTTCCTTCAAAGGAGGACCTGGATTTGGAAGGCGTTGACCTGACCGATGAACAACTGACAGAAATATTGACTGTAGATAAAGAAACCTGGAGGCAAGAACTTGCCGGAATTAAAGAGTGGTACAGTAAATTTGACCACCTACCTGCAGAGCTGACGGAAAGCCTTGCAAAATTGGAAGAAGATTTAAAATAAAATATCAGGGAGGAACCAGGATGGGTTCCTCCTTTTTAAAGGAGGTTTTTCCATGAATATTTGTCTTTACGGAGCCAGTAGCAATGAGCTGGATTATAAATACATAGAACAAGTTAAACTCTTGGGAACTCTTATGGCAAAAAGAAAACACCGCCTTGTCTTTGGCGGCGGTGCTCAAGGTCTTATGGGAGCTGCTGTAGAAGGTATCTCCCAATCAGGCGGACACAGCACGGGAATTGCCCCAACTTTTTTTGACAAGCCGGGGATTCTCTTTAAGGAATGTAGTGAATTTATTTTTACCGAAACCATGAGAGAGAGAAAACAGCTTATGGAAGATAGGTCCGACGCCTTTATTATGGTTCCCGGAGGCATAGGCACACTGGAAGAATTTTTTGAAATTCTAACTCTCAAGCAACTTGGGCAACACAATAAACCTATCGCCGTGTATAACGTGAATAACTACTATGATGACCTTTCCCGTATGCTGGATCGAATGGTGGAAGAAAACTTTATGAAGGCTGAATGCCAACACATATACGCAGTTTTTGACAATCCGGACCGGCTTCTTGATTACATAGAAAAAGAGGCAAATTGCCCCTTAGATGTATCCCACTTAAAGAATATTTAGTTCTACTTTTGAAGGAGATCTTTTACCACGGTTGCCGCAATAAGCAAACCGGCTGAAGACGGAACAAAGCTTATGCTTGAAGGTGTACGGCTCTCCGTTTCCACAGGTTCCTCTTCGGAATAGACTACTTTAACATCTGATATGCCTCTCTTGCGGAGTTCTTTCCTTATTACCTTTGCAAGAGGGCATATTTTTGTCTTTTCAATATCTGCTACCTTAAATGCCGAAGGGTCAAGTTTGTTCCCTGTTCCCATAGAAGAAATTACAGGAACATTTACTTCCTTCGCTCTTGATATAATATCCAGTTTTGCAGTTACATTATCAACTGCATCTATAATATAGTCATAGCCGGTAAACTCAAACTCCGATGCAGACTCCGGCAAATAAAAACACCGGCGAGGAATTATATTGATTTGGGGATTTATATCCCTCATCCTTTCTGTGGCAACTTGTACCTTCGGCTTGCCTACAGTGCTATGAAGAGCAATCAGTTGTCTGTTTATATTTGTCACATCTACAACATCTTTATCTACTATTTCCATGAAACCTATACCGGCTCTGGCAAGAGCTTCGCATACATAGCTTCCAACGCCGCCTACCCCAAATACTAAAACTCTGGCATTTGCAAGTTTTTTTATGCCTTGATCTCCTATCAACATTGCGGTCCGTTGAAACTGCTCTCTCATCACTCTTCTCCTTCCTTTTGTCACGCCGGGGTTTGTAATGTTTTTCCTTAAAATATCAATCACTAACAGTCATTTTATAAATTATCTCTCATCACTTGCCCTATTACATAGTATATTACTTCTGAAGAATATCCATTGGCGGTAAGCCTTCTGCCAACCTTGCCACAGAAATTTTTATCTATATTTTTTCCCATTGCCTGCTGTTCCCTCATCATTTTAGCGACTACAGACATGGCCCTTTCCTTCTCCGTCATGGTTTCTTCAACCACATCACCATAATCAGGATTGTCCTCCGAAAGATAATAGTCAAGAGTTCTCTTTATAAGTCCCCTTGGAATCTTTTTCATCTCCAACTCCTGTTCTATTCTTCTTCTTCCCCTCCCTTTACGGCATGCCTGATTATAGTAGGCTTGACAATATTTCTCATCGTCAATGTAATTGTAAGCTTTAAGCATCTCAATAGATGCTTCAATATCTTCTCGGATAAACTCTTTTTTTAAAAGATACTCCTCTACTTGTCCTTCGGTTTTCATTGCCCCGGATACATACTTAAGTGCCGCCTGGCTACATTTTTCAACACTCATAACTATCACCTGCTGATGCAATTATACATCTTTCCTTTTCTCGCTCTTTAAGCATCAGCATCGCCTCCATTCCGGTGCAGTGAACAGGGAATAGGTACTCCATTTCAACATCGCATATGGAGTCTACTACAGTCTTCCGTTCTTCATCAGACAAAGGATACAAATGCATTCCTCCTATAAAGACCAAAACCTTCTCATGAGGAAACAAATTTTTTGCATAGTTTATTATAGATAAAACGCCTTTGTGGCTACACCCGGATATAATTGATATTCCTTTCTCTTCTTTAACTACTAAAAATTGCTCGTGATCCATAGAATCTTCTACTAATTTATCCCTCTCTATCTCGTCCTTTCTATAAAACTTTTCCGTCATAGGATATTCTTTCATCAAGGGAATGTTACCCACCAAAATCATATTGTCATTTATCTTGGTAATTCCCTCCGTTAACACAAATCTCTCACGGATACTCTTTATAAACGATTCACTCCAGCGAATTCCGCAATTGTATTTTTCTATATTGCCATTTTCATCGGTTCCGAAGGCTTCTTTCAAAGCCTCTTTATGAATATATATTGGGGCTGTATCATTACACTTGCAAAATTCCTCCATCCCTTCAGTATGGTCGTAATGGCCGTGACTTATAGCTACTGCATCAACTTCTTTCAAGTCAACTCCCAATGCCTTGGCATTCTGTGCAAACACCGATGACGCACCCACATCAAACAATACTTTGCATCCTTGGCTTTCCACTAGTATAGAAAGTCCCCATTCCGCTATGCACATGGGATTTTCTGTTTTATTATCTGAAAGAAAGGTAATCTTCATAATTCCACTCCTTTTTTACAACAACCGGTTTCCAATCTTTTTCATTGATGCATACAGTACATACCACATTATCTTTGAGAGCTATTTTCTCGAATCTTACCTTTTCACCATTATTGTGGCAACCGGTAACTACTTCTTTCAATACACCTTCAGAAGAAACCAATTCCGGTGTTTCTCCGAAAAAACCTTCTCCCGTATATTTGCCATAGGCCTCTCTTGCTGTCCATATATCAAAAAAACCTTTTATTCCCTCTTCCTTGACATATTTAATTTCATTTTCCGAAAAAAAACGCCCGGCAATCTTTTCAAAATTGCAGGGTCTTATATATTCAATATCAACACCACAACTGGAGGGTGCCAAAAGACAACCCCACAAATTTGCAGTATGCGTAATACTGAAATGCAGTTTTAACTTTTCAAAATACGGTTTACCTTTAACCGTCCTCAGAATGTTTTCACCTTCAATAACGCTCTTTGGCACACCATAAACCCAGGCCGCACTTTTAATCAACATTTCCCGCATTTCTTGCCGGCTGTCACATGCAGACCTTTCTGTAACAAATAATTGAATATTCTTCATTATTTGTCTTTCAGTCTTTCCAAAACTCTTCTATATCCGTCCGCTCCATAAATCAAACACTTATTAATTCTGCTGATAGTTGCGGTGGACGCCTTTGTGGCTGCCTCTATCTCAATATAAGTCTTTTTCTCGGAAAGCAGCTTGGCAACCTGCAGTCTCTGCGCAATGGCGTGGATCTCGTTAACGGTGCAAATGTCCTCAAAGAATCTGTAACAGTCCTCTTCGTCCTTAAGAGTTAAGATTGCCTCAAACAATTCATCAATATCGGGTTTTTTAAACTTGGATTCATATGCCATAATGCACGCTCCTTTCTTTACACGATTATAACATCCACCTTTTTCTTAGTCAATTTCTATTTCTTCTGTCATAAGTTGGACTTTGCTTTTTCCTTGCCATCGATTACACCCCAAGGTTCCTATTACGGTAGCCGGATATCCTTCTTGCGGGAAATCTATATCCTGCGCTCGATTAAAAAGAATACACGGAACCTTGTTGTCCGACTTTTCTTTGTCAATTCCGACTTGCCTTGCTACGGAAAATCTAACGTGCTGTTCTTTCTCTCCCATGTACTTCTTATCTTCTATTAGAACATGAGAACATCTTACCAGAGGTCTGCGGTTTTTATTCCCAAAAGGTGCCAGCATTTCCAGTTGTTCTGCCAAATCCAAGGTCATTTCTTCAGGATCCAGCTCCAATTCTACTATATATTTTTTTTGAAAAAGATCATCGCTTTGACAAAGGATTTTTCTCATTTCTTTCAGGAGACCCTTCCTCAGGTTTTCAAAATTTTCTTTTCTCATTAAAAACCCACATGCCCCGGCATGACCTCCAAATTTTTCAAATAAAGATTCTTGAGTTTTTAAAATCTCATATAAATTTAGGCCCTCAACGCTTCTCCCCGTTCCTTTAAGGTAAGATTTATCCTCACCCCAAGGTGTCAGCAATATGGTTGGACGATAGTATGTTTCTTTTATTTTTCCTGCCACTATTCCTGCAATTCCCTCATGGGCCACTTGCGAATTTATGATTACAAAGTCTTCCGGATTCTCTTTGTCTATATATTGAATACAGTCTTGGAAAGTCTCCATTTGCAAATTCTTTCGTCTTGTATTTTTCTCTATCACATCGGCTACTATATCATCCAGCCTTTCGTCCGGGCAATTGCCGTACAACAATTCTACCGCTTGGGACGCATCCTCAATACGTCCTGACGCATTAAGGTGTGGAACGATTATGTAACTTATGTTTTCTGAAGAAATTTCTCCAAGCCTCAAGGAAGTTCCTTCGATAAGCTTTTTTAATCCTTTTCTTCTTCCCTCATTTATCACTTTGAGACCGTATTTAACCATAGTTCTGTTTTCATCCACAAGGGGCATTATATCCCCTATGGTGCCTATTGCAACTAAATCCAAAACCTCTGTTAATATTGATTTCGGTAAGTTGCACTTCTGCTGCAAAGCTTGCGCTACCTTAAATGCAACTCCGCAACCGGATAATTCTTTAAAAGGATATTGGGACCGGGGATGTTTTGGGTTGATCAAAGGACAATCAGCCATAGCGTCGGCAATATTGTGGTGATCTGTAACAACTACCTTCATACCCAACTTTTCGGCATATTTTACTTCTTCAAAGGAAACACTGCCACAGTCAACAGTGATTAAAAGATTGAAACCCCTGTTGGCAATATTTTTTACCGCCTCCTTGTTGAGACCGTATCCTTCTTCAAATCTGGAAGGAATGTAATAGTCCAACTTGTCTTTCGAGGTTAAATGCCCCAACACGCTTAGCATCAATGCCGTAGAGGTTATTCCATCCGCATCGTAATCTCCGTAGATACATATACGGGCGCCGCTTCTTATTTCAGATAAAATCAAATCCACTCCTGCTTCCATATTGGGAAGCAGAAATGGACTGTATGTTTTCTTAGGTTTTTCCGAGAGGAATTCTTCCATTTCTTCCAAGGTTTCTATTCCTCTCTTATGTAACAACTCTTTGATTATAGGATTTATTTTCATAATTCTAACTTACATATCCCAATGGATCTACAGTTGATCCGTTGACGATTACTTCAAAATGCAAATGATTCCCGGTTGAAGTTCCAGTAGTACCTACAAGGCCTATTACCTGCCCTGCAGCTACTGTATCACCTACAGCTACTCTTCTTGTTCCTCTCCTCATATGACCGTACAGAGTGACAATTCCGCCACCATGGTCTATCATGATACATTCCCCATATCCATAGTCACCATAGTCCATAGATTTGATAACTGTACCGGCAGCGGCAGCCACAACATTGGTTCCTCCCGAGGCACCTATATCTATTCCGGAATGGAATTTCCACTTCCCGTATACAGGATGAACTCTCCAGCCATAAGGAGATGTTACATACTTGCTGGCAGGTGCCGGCCAAACCCATGACCCGCCGACATAATCTCCACCCAGATTCATGTTGATAATCTCCTGCCTGATAGCTGCAGCCTCTTCTTCCAAAGAATCCTCGGCGGCTTCCAAGGTTGCCTTCTTCTTTGATAGCTCAGTCTGGTTAACTTCCAATTCAACTTTTGCCCCATCTAAATTGTCCTTATCAATTTGAAGCTGGTCCTTTGCTCTTTCTAACTCTTCTGCCTCCTGCTCCAGGGTGCTCAGAATGTTCATATCGTTTTCATAAATTCTCTTAACCAGTTCCAGATTGGTTATGAATTCAGAAACGCTGTTGGATCCCAAAAGCACATCTAAGAATCCTATGGAACCGTTTTTGTACATAGCTCTGAGTCTCTCATTGAGTCCATCTTCTCGGTCCTGCATCTCAGCCTGCTTTTGTTGTATTTCTATTTCCTTGTCTGCTATCTTTTCATTGGCAACTTCTATTTCTGCATTCAGGTTGTCTACTTTCTCCTGAAGGCTTTTCATATCCTTCTCGACTTGCGCCAAATCGGAGCTGATGTTTTCCCTTTCCTGCTCCTTCTGCTCCAATTGATTTTTCAACTCCTCTTGAGTTGTTGCAAAGGAAGTTGGAACAGTCAATGTAAGTGTCAAAACTGTAATGACTATGGCACTTATTATTTTCTTCTTCATTAACTTCTCTCCTCCCCTACGCTTCCAGGAATTTTCTCATGGAGATAATGCTTCCCCATGCACCGATGCTTACTCCCAAAGCAATAAATATTATGAGCATGTTTCCTGCCAGATATCCTACAGGAATGAGAGGACATGACAGTATGGTCATTACCTGTGTTCCGATTGCATCAAGCAGTTCTTGATATATAAAGGTAATCAATCCCGTGGATATAACTGCAGCCAACAAACCTATTATAATTCCTTCTGCCATAAAAGGTCCTCTTATAAACCAATTGGTTGCCCCAACATATCTCATTATTTTGATTTCTTTGGCCCTTGCAAACACGGTCAGCTTAACGGTATTGGAAACCACCACAACAGATACTATTATAAGGAATGCCATTACGCACAATGCTCCTACCTGAATGAAATTGGTAACGGTAGTAAGCTTTTCCACCGTTTCTTTGTAGTACTGGACATCTTCTACCCCTGCCAAAGAAGCGGAAAAATCAGCTATACTCTGTGCATCCTCCATGGATTCCACAGTTATCAAAACAGATGCGGGCAGAGGATTGTCTCCCAAGGAATCAAGCAGATAGCCGCTCTCACCCCATCTCTGCTTCATTATGTTCAACGCTTGCTCCTTACTCCTATAGGACACCTCCTTCACCCCGTCCTTTGCCTTTAGGGTGTCTATTATGTCCTCTGTTTGTGCCGGCAATGTCTCATCCAATATGAATAATTCTATCTGGTCATAATCCTGCTTGATAACTTCCGTAAAAAGATTAAGGTTTACCACGATTACGAAAAACAGTCCCAAAATTATCAGCATGGCAAGTATGGAAAAAATAGATGCCAAGCTCATGCCTTTGTTTCTGAAAATCTGAGTGAACCCCTGCTTTATGTTATAAATCAAACTATTCAAAAGTGCTCACTCCTTCCTTAAATGCATATATTCCCTGACTGTCTCTGACAATCTTGCCCTTTTCAATGGCAATTACCCTTTTTTTCATTCTGTCCACAATATCTTTAGCATGGGTTACCATTACAATTGTGGTTCCCCTCATATTTATCTGTTCAAGTAAATCCATTATTTCCGCCGCAGTTACAGGGTCAAGGTTTCCTGTAGGCACGTCGGCAATCAGTACTGTAGGCGCGTTAACAATAGCTCTGGCGATTGCCACCCTTTGTTGCTCCCCAGCCGAAAGTTCATCAGGATACTTATGGGCCTTATCCGTAATGCCTACTAGGCTCAATACCTGCGGCACCTGTTTTCTTATCTGTCTTTTACTTTTATGTACAACTTCCATTGCGAATGCCACATTTTCAAAAACAGTCTTTTTCGGTAGTAAACGGAAATCCTGAAAAACCGCACCGACCTTCCTTCTCAGCTCCGGAACTTCTCTGTTGCTGAGCTTCGTAACATCCTTTCCATCAACATAGATGCTTCCCTTTTCAGCATTTATCTCTTTTAATATAAGTTTAATAAAGGTGGATTTTCCGGCGCCGCTTGGTCCTACCAAGAACACAAAATCACCTTTATTTATATTCACACTGACATCATCCAATCCTATATTGGTACGATAGGTTTTGGTCACATGATCAAACTTAATCATTTTTTCCCCCTTATTGTACTTTTTTCTACATAGTTCACCATATTATACTACATTTTGCGCCTCAATGGAATAGCAATTGATGGTAATAAATGTGTAGATACTGTGTTTAATATAGTGTGATTATGTACTCTGAAAGCTCTTCTATGGTCTTCCCAGTCTCTTTTCCTTGGCTACTGAAAAGGTAATCCGGCTTTATTCCGGCAACTAGTTTCAGATCTTTAACATGTCCTTGAGGACAACAATGGTTTACCACCCATATAACTTTTAATCTATGGTTCTCCTTTAAATTCCTTATTTTAGGCAATGCGGCCAATATATGACTTGGTTCTGTCCTCACAACGCAGATTATAACCGTTGATTTATTAATGTCTGCTGGGTTGTTACATATAACATATTCACCACCGACTTCTTCGGGAGTAATTTCACAGTAAGGAGAATCGGGGGTTCTGATGACCCAATTAACATTGCGACAAAGATTTGCTTTGTTACAGACTTCTTTCCCTTCATACTTGAGCTTAAAAAGGTCTGTAAAACCCTTTCCGTGCATCTTGTCTACAATGCCTTTACGGTGATACAGTAAGGGTTTACTTACACAACGAGGACACCTACATAAAGGTTCATCAATATACGTAACAGCCTTTTCTCTTTTGCCTATTGACAGTGCCAGTTGCACCGCCACAAAGGTCCCTCCTGCACCGCTGCTTGCGGATATAACGGATATTATTTTTTTCTTTCTCTCATTTTTCACAATAAGCGATTCTACTTTCTCTCATTTTTGCTATATCACATTTACACTAGTTTCTCAATCACAATCGGGACGAAGCTGGTATTTTCTCTATTCCTCTTCCATTCATAGGCTCATCTTCCGAAGCTTTGCTTTTCATTCTATACTCCTCGCTCTTCCATCTACAAGCGCAACAAGAAATTTTCGCCAAAAAAAGTCTTTAAATGTCGAATTTTGGGTTGTTAATGCAACTACACTTTATAGCACGTAGTATGATGCTGAAATCTAAACACAAAGGGGATTTGATATTCTAATCAAACCCCCTTATCTTAACCTTTTTAAATTTTCTTTTCTTCTCTACCCCGTAACAAATCACTGTTTTGCCGTTATGTAAACCACTTGACTAAAAGCGGAATTGGCATAGCTATTGTTGGGATATATGGCCTTAATTTTGTAATAATATGTTTTTCCTGCAACCGCTGATGTGTTTACATATGTGGTTCCGGTCTGGGTCCACATCTTTGTGTATGTTCCATTTTTACTAGTTGATCTGCAGATTTCGTATTTCTCCGCTCCTTCTACATTGCTCCTATTCCTATGTCCCCGTACATAGAATCTTTGTAAAATCTTACTATTTTATATGCGATCAGACAAGATGTTTTTGTTCTTTTTATGGTTTTTTCTATCATTTTTATCCGCTTAAAAATCCCCACAGCCACAAGAGCCATAGGGATTCTATATTCCGCTCATCTTTCATTCGCTGTATTTAACTATAAGCTCAATTGTATTGGGCAGCTGGGTCAAATCTGTCTTTGCCACGGTGTATGGATATGTAATAACCTGAGCAACTGCTTCACCTTCTTTAGGTTCTGTGAACAATGTATGCACCTTCATGTTGGTTCCTTTATCGTTCTTCTCCACCTCTATGCTTTCAATAGTGGCACCATATCCCGCCGTAGGCTTTTCTCCCCTGGTTACCACCACGTAAACCTTACCGTCAATAAGGCATCCAAGTGCCCTTTCCAATTCTCTGTATTCAGGAATCACTTCCGTTTCAATAGATTTTGGTACCTTCTCTTTTGGTAGCTGGGTAAAGCTGATATTTTTTGCTCCCGGCATTCCCTGCCCTAATGTAAGCCAAAGGATGACAGCCACGGCAGTGGCAGAAACAACTGCTGTAACCGCTTTCTTTGGAAATTTTTCAGGTTTATTAAAAAGCTTTTTCTTTTTTTCGTCGGACATATAAAAAACTCCCTTCCCTCATAGGATTTCATAATATCTTATGAGTAAAGGGAGTTAGTTATGCTTAAAGGTTTACACCAGACCTTCCACGGCTTTGACGATATCAGCAGCCGTCATACCGTACTTGGCCTTAAGTTCCTCCGGTTTGCCTGATTCTCCGAAGGTATCCTTTTGTCCTACCATTGCCATCTTTGCAGGGCATTTACACGACAAAACTTCTGCCACAGCACTACCCAGACCTCCTATTACGGAGTGTTCTTCAGCCGTAACAACAGGTCCTATCTTGGCAGCTTCAACAAGAATTTCTTCATCCAGAGGCTTGATAGTATGCATATCTATAACACCTATTTGTATGCCCTTGGAGGCCAACTCTTCTGCAGCCGCCATTGCTTCACTCACCATGATGCCTGTTGCTACTACGGTGGCTTTATCCCCACGGCGAAGCCAATTGCCCTTGCCAAGCTTTATCTCAGCACCTTCTTCATAAAAAACAGGGACAGAGGCTCTTCCCAACCTCACATAGCAAGGTCCGTCGTGCTCCACAACCTGCTTCATTAAGGCCTTTGTTGAAACTCCATCACAAGGATTTACAACGGTCATTCCCGGTATAGTCCTCATAAGCGCCAAGTCTTCAAAGGTCTGATGACTTGCCCCGTCTTCACCTACGGTGATTCCCGCATGGGTAGCACACACCTTAACATTTGCACGGGTATATCCTATGGAATTCCTTATTATTTCAAAGGCCCTGCCTGCAGCAAACATGGCAAAGGTGCTTGCACAAACCACTTTGCCGGAAAGTGCCAATCCGCAAGCAGTAGCGTAGAGGTTTTGCTCTGCAATTCCCATATTGAAGAATCTTTCAGGGAATTCTTTTTTAAATTCCGCCGTCATGGTTGATTTGGAAAGGTCTGCATCCATCACAACCAGATTTGCATTTTCTTTTCCTATCTCTACAAGTGCCTTCCCATAAGCCTGTCTTGTTGCCATCTTTTCTGCCATTACAGTTCACCTCCCAGTTCTTCAACTGCCTGCTTCATCTGTTCATCATCAGGTGCCTTTCCGTGCCATCCGGCTTGATCTGCCATGTAAGACACCCCTTTACCCTTACAGGTTTTGGCGATTATTGCAGTAGGCTTATCTTTGCAGTCACGAGCCTGCTGAAAAGCTACAAAAATCTCACCAAAATCATGACCGTCTATGGTTAAAACATTGAAGCCGAAGGCCTTAAACTTTTCATCTATAGGTCTAACAGTCATTACATCATCATTGTTGCCATCTATCTGTAATCCGTTCCAATCCACAATTACACACAAGTTGTCCAGTTTGTAGTGGGCTGCCGCCATTGCAGCTTCCCATATCAAGCCTTCCTGTAGCTCTCCATCTCCAAGAAGTGTATAAATCCTTCCCGGGTCCTTGTCCAATTTGTTTGCCAGCGCCATACCCACACAAACAGCAAAGCCTTGTCCCAAGGAACCCGTAGACATTTCTATGCCGGAAACCTTGTCTCTGTTTGGATGTCCTTGAAGATGGCTCCCCAGCTTACGCAGTGTCAACAACTCTTCCTTAGGAAAGAACCCTCTCTCTGCCAGAGCTGCATATTGAACCGGAGCTGCGTGGCCTTTGGATAAAACGAACTTGTCCCGTCCTTTCATCTTTGGGTTCTCAGGGTCAATGTTCATTTCTTTAAAATACAGTGCCGTAACGATGTCTGCCGCAGAAAGGGATCCGCCAGGATGCCCCGAACCTGCACTATGTACCTGTCTAATGATATCAACCCGTATGCGTGATGCGATTTCCTGATACTCTTTGAAATCCATAATTTCCTCCAATGTTTAACTTTCAATGTTTAACTTTATACTATTAAGGGAAAGCTCCGTTTTGCAGAAGCCGAAGCCTTCCCTAAAACACCTAACTATATTCTAACGGTTTTCAGGCAAATTGGCAATTCCTAAACTTACACTTAATGCCTTTTCTACGTCGGGAATCTGACTTTCACTCAAAGTCCCTATTCTCTCCTTCAACCGCTGCTTATCGATAGTTCTCAGTTGTTCCAAAAGAACTACTGAGTTTTTGCTGAGTCCTCCCTGTGTAGCCTCCAATTGCACATGGGTGGGAAGTTTAGCCTTGCCTGTTTGAGAGGTCACCGCCGCCACTATTATAGTGGGGCTGTATTTATTTCCTACATCGTTCTGTACCACAAGTACAGGTCTTACTCCCCCTTGTTCAGAGCCTACAACAGGACTTAGATCAGCAAAAAACAAATCCCCTTTTTTTACTATCAAGTCCAACACTCCTTTAACCTCAAATCTCTTCTTTGGTGTATTGGAATCAGTCGGTTATCCTTTTTATTGCACCAGCCGTGTAATATGCCAGATCTCCGGCTATGAGACCGTATTCCCCTATGGCCTCTGCCGCCAGGTCTCCCGCCAAACCGTGGATATATACTCCGCAAACTGCCGCTTCTTCCGCTGAAAGCCTGCTACCATCCCTCGATTTCTTTTGCCCGGCCAGACCTGTAATTATGCCCGTAAGCACATCCCCTGATCCTGCCGTTGCCATTCCCGGGTTCCCTGTAGTATTAGTATATGTTTTATCTTTGTCGGTGGCTACTAATGTTTCGTGTCCTTTAAGAACGGAAATTGCTCCCGTTTTCTTCTGTAGTGCCTTTACAATCTTTTCTCGTTCCCACTGTTTAATGTCTCCATCCCCGTCCAGTAGCCTTTGAGTCTCCCCGAAGTGAGGAGTTATTACAGTGGTTCCTTCTCTTCGCTTTTTCAAATATGAAAAAAAGTTGTTGTGTGCAATAATGTTCAATCCGTCTGCATCCAATATCAATGTACCGTTAAAATTCTCAATCATATGTTTAACGGCCTTGACGCTATCCGTACTTTCCCCCAGTCCGGGACCTATTGCCGCTGCGTCATATCGGCTAAGATCAATATTTGAAAAGTTTCTTTCAAGGCATGTGGCTTCCGGAACGCCTACCTGAATTATGGGAAATAGACCTTGATCTATGGCAACCTGCACGAGTCCGCTGCCTGCCCTCAAAGCTCCTTTTGCAGCCAGCACTGCAGCTCCTGCCATTCCTTGCGATCCTGCGACTATAAGTACACGTCCACAATCGCCTTTATGTATTTCCCTCTTTCGCTTTTCAATTATAGTCTTGACCGTTTTTTCCGTAATAATACTATCTTTCATATTTTTTCTCCAAGAAAAGATTCAAAAGGTTTAAAAGATTTCGCTGGAAAGTCCCTCTTCACAAATCTTTATGCAAAAAAGAATCGGAACCAAGTCCGATTCTTTGACTATTTATTATTTATACATCCTTCTCCTTTAGCTCTCTACCCCTCTCGCCGTTAGCCGGTCTCTCACCACAAGTTAAAAACTAAGCTAAAGGTTCGGACCAGTCCTCTCGCCTAGAGCCCTAACACTACCGTGGCCATCATAAAATAAATGAGCACCGAAACCATATCTGTAAGTGAGGCTATGACAGGGTTTGCCATCAATGCAGGGTCTGCGTTAAGCTTCTTCGCAAGCATTGGCACCATGCCTCCGAGGCATTTTGCAAAGGTGACTATAAGTATGAGTGAACCGCACACTGTCAACGCAATGAGTAAACTTTGTCCATCAAGAATCATTATCTTAGCAAAGTTAAATACGCTTAGCACCGCACCTACACAAAAGCTTATTCTGAATTCCTTCCACAAAACCTTTATAGCATCTTCTGTCTCCACTTCGTTAAGGGCTAAACCACGGACAATAAGGGTGGATGCCTGAGAGCCGGTGTTTCCGCCAATACCCATCAAAAGCGGCATGTATGAAACAAGTACAATCACTTGGGATAAAAC
>JAZNUK010000014.1:0-3787 GCA_045592265.1 Candidatus Fimisoma sp.
GCAGAAACCACGGAGGCGGAGAGTGGGAGCGAACCAACAAAGGATGAGAAAATTTACGAGCCGGAAAAAAAGCTTTCAAATCAGGAAGCTAAATCAGCAATGCTTACACAGCAAGAAATCAATAATGTTTCTGCTGTAAAAGAATATAAGCTTCCGCCTATAACCCTTTTGGAAAAATCCAAAGTTTCTGTGAAAACCAATGACAGACTTCTTACCGAAAAGGCAGAAAAACTTGAAGATACACTGAAAAATTTCCATGTGGATGCCAGAGTGGTTCAAGTAACCCAAGGTCCTACGGTAACCAGGTACGAAGTTCAGCCTGCTGTCGGAGTTAAAGTCAGCAGTATAGTAAGGCTTGCAGATGATATAGCTCTTAACCTTGAGGCCAAGAGCATAAGAATAGAAGCGCCGATACCGGGGAAAGCTGCTGTGGGTATAGAGGTGGAAAATGAAGCCGTAACCATGGTACATATCAGAGATATTATCGATTCTCAACAGTTTAAGTCAAGTAAATCCAAGATTACTTTTGCTGTGGGAAAAGATATAAACGGCAATGCTATTGTGGCAGACTTAAAAGAAATGCCACACTTGCTTATTGCAGGTTCAACAGGCTCAGGAAAGTCAGTATGTATAAATACCATAATTACAAGTCTGTTATATAAATCCACACCTGATGAGGTCAAACTGATACTCATTGACCCTAAGGTGGTTGAACTTGGTAACTATAACGGAGTACCTCATTTGATGATTCCTGTGGTTACAGATCCGTCTAAAGCTGCGGCAGCTCTAAACTGGGCGGTGGCAGAGATGACAGACAGGTACAAGAAGTTTGCAGAAGTCGGAGTAAGGGATCTTCGTTCGTATAACGAAGCCGTAAGAGCAGAACAGGAGCTTGATAAGGTGCTGCCACAGGTGGTAATCATCATAGACGAATTGGCAGATTTGATGATGTCCGCTCCGTCTCAGATAGAAGAATCTATTTGCAGACTTGCTCAGATGGCCAGAGCCGCCGGCATGCATCTGATTGTTGCGACTCAAAGACCTTCGGTAGATGTAATTACCGGAGTAATAAAGTCCAACATAGGCTCAAGAATTGCCTTCGCAGTTTCTTCTCAAATTGATTCCCGAACTATTTTGGATACTCAGGGAGCAGAAAAACTGGTGGGTAAAGGCGATATGCTTTTAAGCATTATGGGAAAGGACAGAATCAGAGTTCAGGGAGCATTTATTTCTGACAAGGAAGTAAACAAGGTAATAGAATATGTTAAATCTCAGGTAGAGACGGTAGACTATAACCAGGAGGTTCTCACTCGCATAGAGAGGAGCGAAACTTCCGGCGGAGATGAGGACACAGATGACCTTTTACCGGATGCTATAGAAATGGTGATTAGAAGCGGACAAGCATCTGTTTCCATGTTGCAAAGACGTTTCAGAATCGGATATAACAGGGCTGCCAGAATAGTTGATATGATGGAGGCCAGAGGAATTGTAAGTCCGCAGGACGGTTCAAGACCAAGACAGGTTCTCATAACCGAAGAGGAATACGAAATGATGCTTAGTGATATTGATATAGAGGAAATATAGTTTATGAAAGTATATATGGAAACGCTGGGATGTCCTAAAAATTTTTACGACACGGAAACTGCTAAAGGGATTATGATTGAAGAAGGCATTGAAATTGTAAATGACCCTGAAGATGGAGATTTTATTATTTTAAATACCTGTGGATTTATAAACGATGCAAAAAAAGAGTCCATCAACAGAATCTTTGAGTTGTCTGAATATTGTAACGACGATAAAAAACTTGTAGTTTCAGGATGTTTGTCAGAGCGATACAGTAAGAGCCTTGTTGAGGAGATGCCCGAGGTAGATTGCTTCATAGGGGTAAATGAATATGAGACCCTTCCGCAGATTCTCAAGTCATTAAAGGAAGGCAAAGGCGGCGATCTGGTGACAGGTAAGGCATCTTGTCAGCTTTTAAGGCTCCCTCGACTTCTGGAGGAAAACCCTTATACTGCAACCTTGAAAATAGCAGAAGGGTGCAACAACAGATGTGCATATTGTGTGATACCTTATATAAGGGGTGATTATCGCAGTAAAAGAAAAGAGGATATAATAGAGGAAGCTAAATGGCTTGCATCCAAGGGGTGTGTTGAGCTTATCCTAATAGCTCAGGATTTGACTTACTACGGCGTAGATCTTTATGGAAAGCAGATGCTGCCGGAATTGTTGAGAGAGCTGTGTAAAATTGAAGGGATTCAGTGGATAAGACTCATGTACTGCTATGAGGATAGGATAACCGATGAACTCATAGATGTAATAGCAACGGAAGACAAGATATGCAATTATATAGATATTCCGCTGCAACACGCCAGCGATAAAATTTTAAAGGCTATGAACCGTCGCTCTACAGAAAAATCCATAAGAGAAACCATACTTAAATTAAAGGGAAGAATTCCGGATATTCATATAAGGACCACTTTCATAACCGGATTTCCGGGAGAAAAAGCCGAAGATTTCCAAAAGCTGATGGAATTTGTGGAAGTAATGCAGTTCCAAAGATTAGGCGTATTTCCATATTCAAAGGAGGAGAATACTCCGGCGGCAAAGATACGACAGGTTCCTGAAAAAGTGAGGGAGGAAAGAGCCGAATGTATAATGAGGTGTCAGCTTGAGATCTCCTTAGCTCATAATCGAGATAAGATAGGCCATGTCCTTCAGGTTCTTGTGGAAGAGAGAGACCAAGACGGCAGTTATATAGGACGGAGCAGATATGATGCTCCGGAAATAGATAACTCTGTTATATTTACAAGCGAAAGAGAGTTAAAACCGGGAATGATTGTCAGAGTAAAGATTGACGATGCATTTGATTACGATTTGGTAGGAACGGAGGTATAAAAAATGAATTTACCTAACAAATTAACTATTGCGAGAGTAATTGCAGTACCATTTTTCATAGGGGCGTATTATTTGGAATGGTATTTGGTTGCCTTTGTCATATTTGTGGCGGCCTCATTTACCGACATGCTGGATGGCCAAATTGCCCGCAAACACAATCTTGTGACAAACTTTGGCAAAATAATGGACCCACTGGCGGACAAAGTGCTTGTTTACTCAGCTCTTTGCCTGATGATTCCTATTTATGTTCCTGCGTGGATGATGATAGTTATCCTTGCCAGAGAGTTTACTGTTTCGGGAATGAGAACAGTGGCTGCTGCCGAGGGTATCGTAATTGCTGCAGGTATGAGCGGAAAAATTAAGACTGTGCTTCAGATGGTGGCAGTTTGCCTGCTTCTGTTAGTTCCGGGCTTCCCGGGATTTTTGCCTCTGTGGTACATTGCTCAGGGATTCCTTTGGGCTTCATTGATTATGACCGTTTATTCCGGCGTAGAATACGTACTGCAAAACAAGCAAGTATTTTCTATGAAGTAGTAGGAGTTTAGTATTATGAAGACAGCACTTCTTACCGTGGGAACGGAAATTCTTTTCGGACAGATTGTAAATACCAATGCGGTCTTTCTTTCCCGTGAGCTTAATAATCTGGGATATGACGTAATGTATCATTACAGTGTGGGAGACAATCCCAAAAGGCTTGAAGAGCTGATTCACTTTGCTTTCCATGACTGTGATATGATTATAACCACGGGAGGTCTTGGGCCGACTCAGGATGATTTGACCAAGGAAGTAATTGCTAAAGCCATGGGTGATGTGATAGTTGAAAATGAACAATGTCTTGAGGCATTGAAAGGATATTATGAGAAGGTAGGCAGGGAGATGACTCCCAACA
>JAZNUK010000015.1:0-5479 GCA_045592265.1 Candidatus Fimisoma sp.
ACCTGTAACCATCAGTGCCACCATCATCATCAAAAGCCACGGCAACCTGGCCTTAACATGCTGAAATACACTTTTATCAAGGTATTCCTTATCCGATTGGTCCAGGTCTATAATACCTGCCATACGCTCAATATCTTCCGTATTTTCATCTTCAATAACATCCAAGATATCGTCTATGGTTATTATACCTACAATCCTATGTTCTTTGTCCACTACAGGCATGGCAATAAAGTCATATTTCTTGAAGACTTCGGAAACTTCCTCTTGGTCATCGTACACATTAACCCATACATAGTCCGTATGCATAATGTCTTGAATCTTTACCCACTCTTCTGTAATAACCAAAGTGCTGAGAGAGACTATTCCGATAAGCTTTCTGCCGGTGTCCTTAACATAGCAAGTGTAGAGAGTTTCCGCATCCATTCCTACCTCTTTTATATAGGACAATGCTTCTCCTACCGTCATTCCCTTTTCCAAACTTATGTAGTTTGGCGTCATCAATCCGCCGGCACAAGTATCCGGGTAATTTAAAAAAGTATTGATAAGATGTCTCTCATCTTTAGGTGTCTTTTCCAGAATCTTGTCTACAAGATTAGCCGGTAATTCTTCCAATACGTCTATCTTGTCGTCGAAGTCCAGTTGGGCTACAATGTAACTCAGCTCCGCATCTGTAATTCCTTCCACTATCTTCATTTGGTCATCGGAAGGCAAATAGGCAAAGACTTCTACGGATATGGCCTTTGGCAACAACCTGTAAATAACTATTGTGGACTCCAAAATATCCGGCTCTTCCAACATTTCCTCGAACATTTCGGCAATATCCGCCTCGTTATATTTAAGTAATTCATCCCTTGCCTTAAAATATTTTTTTTCGTCGATATAATTAAAAATCTTTTCCAGAGACTCTTCAGCCGCAAGCTCCGGCTGCATCAAAATCATTGGATCCATGGCAATCTCCTCCTTTTCCTCAGCTCTGCTGCACTTTGGGAGATTGTATTTTCAGCCTCTCAACCATGTTCAGATCATCTGTAGCGTCGGCTACAGTCTTTCTCGCCAAGGCATCCCGGATTCTTTAACCTCTCTTGCAGGAGCAAAGCCGTATTTTTTCGTCTGTAAATTTCTTTTCCCGTCAGGAACGCTATCCATTTCTTTACTCCTTTCAAAAGTTATTTTAACTTATATATTATACTCCTTTTTGCGTCGGTTTGGCAAGGTGATAAAATACGTGTTCTACTTCTTGCTATCTACGTCTGCAACCGAAATCTGCTTTTTTCTGCTTTTCGGTTGCCATCTTCTTGTTCCTTATCTTTATTTTCTTGTTTCTTCGCCTTCTTTTCTTCCCTCACACCCAAAATCTTGCTGAAAATATCGTCATATTCACGAGATTTTGTCTCTTTGTCCTGTCTAGGCGGCCTTTTTTGACCGACTTGCACCTTATGATGCAACCTAAAATGCAGATTTCAAGAATTTCGGTTACACTTATCTGTAATTTTTTTCCATTTCCTGTTTACATTTTTTCCCATATGCTTTATAATCGTCTTATGAATTATTTAAATCTAACCAAAACAGACATGGAAACACAGGAAAAGCTTCTTTCCCATTACAAATCACAACTTAATCATTTACCTACCGGCAAGCTGGCATTAAAAAACATTAGAGGCAATTTATGTTATTACGCTTCTGTCGGCTATGTTAACAAATATGCCTACTGTAACGACGGCCGCCTGATTGAGTCGCTAAAAACTCGTCGCTTTCTGGAAAAAAGTATCGAAATTATGGGAAGTAACGTGTCACTGCAAAATCGCATAGTCGACAAGTATCGCCCCTACGACTATTCGTCAATAGCCAAGACCCTATCTCCTGCCTATGCAATGACGCCTGCCTGTGCCATGAGTACATCCTCCATGGCGGCTCCTGTCAGCTCCAGTGGAGACAAACTCAATCATCTCACTTCCTTCGGCCTCTCTGTTCGTTCAAAGTCGGAAGCCATAATTGCAGAGCTCCTCTTTGCAGAAGGAATAAAATTTGAGTACGAAAAGCCTCTCCTTCTTGTAACGGAGGACGGCTCTTTCATAACCGTCTATCCGGACTTTACAATCGAAGCTTGGGGAAGAACAATATACTGGGAACATTTTGGTATGTTCAAGGATGCAGCCTATAGAGACTCTTGCTTTCGTAAGCTCACCACTTACTTTTTCAACGGCATCAATTGTCCCGAAAACCTTATTATCTCAATGGATTCAGCCGAAGGTAACCTCGACATCATGGCAATAAAGATGATAATAAACTCTTTGCGGTAAATTAGCTGATATATTGTATCCGCGGTGTTGACAACCCTTTCTCAGAGTGGTAAATTTAAACTAGAAAACTTTGTTTTTTTTATAACATTTTTACTATATCAATAGAAAAGAGGAGATGGATTATGGCAAATATCGTTGAGCAATACATTGAGATTGCAAAAAAGAGAAATCCCGGCGAACCTGAGTTTCATCAGACAGTTGAAGAAGTTTTGACTTCCATTGAACCGGTGCTTGAAGCTCACCCTGAGTATGTAGAAGCAGGTTTGGTTGAAAGACTTATTGAGCCTGAAAGAGGCATCAGCTTTAGGGTTGTTTGGGTTGATGACAACGGTAAAGTACAGGTTAACAGAGGTTACAGATACGAATTCAACAGTGCCCTTGGACCTTACAAGGGAGGTTTAAGATTTGCTCCTAGCGTTTATCCGGGAATCATTAAATTCTTGGGTTTTGAACAGATTTTCAAGAATAGCTTAACAGGTCTTCCAATCGGTGGAGGCAAAGGCGGTTCCGACTTCGATCCAAACGGTAAGTCAGATGCAGAAGTTATGAGATTCTGTCAGGCGTTTATGACTGAATTATACAGACATATCGGACCTTCAACTGACGTTCCTGCAGGAGACTTAGGTGTTGGTGCAAGAGAAATCGGTTATATGTTTGGCCAGTATAAGAGAATCGTAAACAGATACGAAGGAGTTCTGACAGGCAAAGGCTTAGCTTACGGCGGTCTTGCAGGAAGAACTGAAGCTACAGGCTACGGAATCGTATTCTTTGCAAGAGAAATGCTCAAAGCTTGCGGAGAAGAATTGAAGGGCAAAACTGTTGCTATTTCAGGTTTCGGTAATGTAACATGGGGAACTGCTCAGAAATTAAACGAACTGGGTGCTAAGGTTATTACCATTTCCGGTCCTGATGGATACATACTTGACGAAGACGGTGTTTCCGGCGAAAAAGTTGACTATCTGTTAGAATTAAGAGGTTCCGGCAAGAATATTTGTGCTCCTTACGCAGACAAATTCCCTGGAGCTAAATTCTTCCCTGGAAAGAAACCTTGGGAAGTTAAAGCTGATTTATACATTCCTTGCGCTACTCAGAACGAAATTCGAATGGAAGATGCTGAAACGATGGTTGCTAACGGTTGTAAGTTCCTTTGCGAAGGTTCCAATATGCCTACAACCAACGATGCTCTCAAGTTCTTAATGGACAATGGTGTTGTTGTAGGACCTTCAAAAGCTGCCAATGCAGGCGGAGTTGCTTGCTCATGTATCGAAATGGGACAGAATGCAGGTCACACCGTATTTTCACCTGCTCAGGTTTATGAGCAGCTGGAAACTATCATGGTTAACATCCACAAGAGCGCTAAAGAGGCAAGTGAAAGATACGGCTTAGGCTACAACTTGGTAGCCGGTGCCAACATTGCCGGATTTGAAAAAGTTGCTCAGGCTATGATGGCTCAGGGTCTTGTATAATCACTAAGCCCTTGGACACAAATTTAGCGCTATATGGTAAATTTAGATTAGTGCTGTAAACTCAGAGCTTATAAAACAAATTTAGATAGCATAAAGACCGCCTCTCCGGGGCGGTCTTGTTCTATATATCTATTCTCATCATTCTTTGCGATCTTTATCATTGTATATTATCGGTATCTCTTGGTCACCCTTATCATCCTATATTACCGGTATATTTTTATTGCCTTTATCATTCTACCTTGCCGGCATCTTTTGCTGCCTTTATTATTCTATATAATGATTATCTTTCATTGATACCTCTTATAAGTTGTACCGCCTGTAATCTATTGCTTGCTCCGATTTTTCTGTAAAGATTGGACGCATGAACCTTTACGGTATTTGTAGACAGGCAGAGGGTGTCTGCAATTTCATTGTTATTAAGCCCCTTATATATTAGCATAGCTATCTCTTCTTCTCTTCCACTGAGACCATATTTTTCTGATAGTTTTTCCACCATTTCTTCTATGGTTTCTTCTAAAGGATCGTCCGGCTCTGATACTATCTGACAAGAAGTCCATATAAAAATAGCGTTCATTATATTAAAAAGTATCCAGGTTATTATATACACTTCTTCATCGTACATTACGAAATCCCAAGCGGTCCTTGAGTCAAAGGTGTTAATCGTTGTAACAGTACATAACGCCACAAACAAAATATTATGTACTACCATATATAACTTGAGAGATTTTCCATATGACAACTTCATTATTATCCTCATATACTTGAAGCAATAGCATCCCATAACCAAAATCGGTAATAAATTAAGGACTATCATTATAATTACATATACCATCTCTGACATATGCACCATCTCTACCGTATAAAGTGTATCTGTCCAGAGGATTACCGACGCCACTGTCATAAAAAATACAGGTAGCCACGGAACTTTTTCCTCCTTGACAAAGTCTCTCTCAAAAGCAATAAGAGCATATGCCATTGCCACTTCCAAAACATTTTCTATAACATAAATCCAGGAAATACCGAAGTCCCCCAATACATCCTGCAAAAATACGATTAAAAAATCGCATACGTTAAATATAACAATGAGCGCCATAAACAGAGTTGTATTTTTACTCTCTGCCATTGGATTGGTTACATCCAGATTCTTGAAGCCCGACAATGCTTGCATGGCAAAGCCCATTGCCCCAATCATTATAATCAAAATGTATCCCAACTCTATAAGTACCTGCATATATTTCACCTGCCGCATAATTCATTCTCAGTTATATTATACAAAACTTTTCTCATCTTTTGTATTATATTTTTTGACAAATATGTATAAAATTCCCAAAACCCAAAAGGTCGAGCAAAACGCCCGACCCCCTGAGGTTTTATTTATTTATATTCGCCTTAATTTATTAAGGAGAACATTTTACAAAACTATTAAGCTTCCATAGCCTTCAAAGCAGCTGCCTTTTCAGCTTCTCTAGCTTCTAATACTCTCTGATATTCTTCGTCAGTCATCTTAACCATGGAAATTCCTGTGAATCCGTAGAAGATTGATACTAACGGATTGAACCAGTTAAGAATTGCAAATGGAGCATATCCGCCTGCACCCCACTCTGGGCACTGCAGGCAGCTGGCCATTGTAGCACCGCAAGTATTCCATGGAATGAAGTTTGAAGTGATTGTACCGGAGTCTTCCAGACATCTTGACAGGTTCTTTGGAGCCAG
>JAZNUK010000016.1:0-17607 GCA_045592265.1 Candidatus Fimisoma sp.
ATATTTTCAGAACCATAAAGGAAAACGGTGAAAAAAATATAGATGCAGAGATTGGAGTTGTACCAATATAGTATGGAGGAACCACAACCGGAATAGCAGAGAAAAACAAAGAATAATAAAGAATAATAAAGAATAATGAACATATAATTCCAACGACATAAAACATTGAAAACATATTGACTATTTTTGCGTGGGGGCGTATAATTATAAAAAGTTATTTATTTAACAATCGCATTAAAGGAGTTGCAGAAACTCCCGAGAGAAAGGTAGATGTTATTATGGCTGGCGGAGTACTTACAAAAGAAGAAATGAACGTATTAAATGAGAATCCTTATGTGTTGAGGGTATCAAAAACTCAAGTTTTATACTCCGAAGAATTTAAACGATTGTTTCTCAAGGAGTATTTTGAAGGAAAGAGACCTACGCAGATTTTCAGGGAATGTGGATTTGATCCCAAGGTTCTTGGTGGCAAAAGGATAGAAAGGGCCACATACAATTGGAAGAAGGCGTATAATAGTGGTGAAATTGAATTGGAATAAAAATGTGAATAAAACCCTCTGTGGCAAGTAAACCGCCACAGAGGGTTTTATCTTAAAAACATCCGTTTATTCTATTGACTTTAATGATTCTGTCATACTTATTTTTTCAATTTTTTTGCTCATTACCATATTTACTATGGCGGCGAAGATGAATGTGCCTGCAACTGCCAAAGCATAGCTTAAAGGTTCTACATGTACATCGAAATTCAGCAAGTCTATTTGTATCTTGTTCATTATGAAAGAGTGAAGCCATGTTCCTAAAGGGAGACCTACGATGGCCGAAATAGCAGTCAGGACTATGTTTTCCCTGAACACATAGGCAGAGGTTTCTCTAGGATAAAAACCGAGAACTTTGATAGTTGCAATTTCTCTGATACGCTCTGTTATATTTATATTGGTCAGGTTGTACAAGACTATAAACGCCAGGGCACCTGCGCATGCTACCACAAGAGCGATTACGTAGTCTAAACTTGCCATGGTGTGTTCTATTCTTGTTCTAAAGTCCTCTGTGACAGAAACGTTGGAAACATGAGGAGTATCCATAAGTTTGGCAGCGCTGCCGTGAAGGTCGGCTATGTTGCCTTCTTCATCTTCAAGGCCTTGAACATAGGCAGAGTTGATTTCTGCAGATCCGTAAACTTCACTGTATGTGTCTTGATTGATGTACAGGTAATTATATACATAATTATCGCAAAGGGCGGTTATTTTCACCTTGATTTCTTTCATGTCGCTGTCAAACACGGATATTTGGTCACCAACCTGTAAATTAAGCACCTGAGCCAAGTTACTGTTTATGACCCCTTCCCCTTTTCCGGGATAGGATATTTTTCCATCTTCGTTGTGAAGGTCTACAAAATTTGATATAGGATCATTCTCGTTACATACTACAAGATTCACTGATTTGATGGAATCTTCTGCGTGGGCATCTACTGTGCTCGAGTATAGAAAAAGGCAATCTGATACAATGTCATCGGTTGTTGAAAGGAACTGTTCTCTGTCTTCTTCTGACATGGATTTATTGAAGGTAACGGTGTAATCAACATCCAGGATTTCTTCGTACTGTATAGCCACTACATTTTTAACGGAATCACCTACACCAAAGCCGGCAACCAGAAGGGCGGTGCAACCGCAGATACCAAGTATCATCATGAAAAATCTCTTTTTATACCGAAAAATGTTTCTGGCTGATACCTTGTGAAGGAATTTAAGCCGTTTCCATATGAAAGTTATTCTTTCAAGGAAAATTCTCTTTCCTGCCGGTGGAGCTTTAGGTCGAATGAGAGTAGCCGGAACTTGTAAGAGTTCTTGATAACAGGAATATACCGTAGTGCCTACTGAGCACAGCAGGGAGGCCAGTATTAGTACAAAACCTAAGCCGTGGTCTATTACAAAGGTAATGTCTGCAAAATTGTACATCATACCGTAGGCAATCCATATTATCCATGTGAACAGATAAGTTCCCAAATAGAATCCTATCATACCTCCAAGCAGTGCCGAGCTTCCTGAATAGAATACATACTTGAAAAGTATTTGCAAAACACTGTATCCCAAAGATTTTAGAACACCTATCTGAGTTCTGTGCTCTTCAACCATTCTGCTCATGGTGGTCATACACACCAGTGCGGCTACTAAAAAGAAGAATATAGGAAAAACTTTGGCAATGCCGTCAACTATGCTGGTATCGCTATCAAAACATACGTATCCGATGTTGGTGTCTCTCCCCAACACATAATTTGTAGGATGTTCGATGGTATCTATTTCTTTACGTGCATCGGCCAACTCCTTTTCGGCGGCTGCTATCTGAGATTTTCCATCGGAGATTTCGGCCTTGGCATCCTTTAGTTTATCTATGCCGTTTTCCATTTCCTCTTGACTTTTATCCATCTGGTTTCCAAGATCATATAAAGTCGAGTCGGTATTTTTAAACTGTTGGTCTAGGTCTTCCTTTTGTTTTTTGTAGGCCTCTTCTGAAATAAGACCGTTATTATATGCCTCCTCAAGTTGTTTATATGCAAAGGATTTGGTTTCTTCATATTGGGAAACAGCAGCATCATAATAGGCCTGTCCTTGTTCCAAAAGTTGCTGTCCGCCTTTCAATTCCTCTTCTCCGGAAGCGATCTCCGATTCAGCAGCGGATATCAGATTCTTCTTTTCGGCAAGTTGTGCTTCTCCATCCTCCACTCTTTTCCGTGCGTCTCCCACTATGGCATCATATCTTCTATCGGAACATTTTTTTAAAGCTTCTTCCAAAGGCTTTTTTGCGCTGTCGCTAATTTCCTCATATTCACTGCTAAATATGTAGCCACCGCCCGAAAGTTTTACGTATATTTCTGTAAACACTTGGGAGGAAAAGCCGTCACCGGGAATCATTAAAAAACATGCGATGCTTCCGTCTCCGATAGAAGCGGAGCCTCTTTCAAAGTTAAGATAAAGAGGGGAGTTGGCTATACCGGTGATGGTATATGTATCGTAAGCAAGCATATTGAGGGTATCTTCTTTGTTGCCGGTACTTACCAGGATTTTTTTACCTATATCGGCCTCAGTAAAATACGCAGCATCTCCAAGACATTCGTCTCCCTTGGCGGGAATTTTTCCTGCCACAAGGGAAGGGGTGTTTATGTTTTTGGAAATGGTAAGAAAGTGGGTTCCTATTTCTCCTGCCTCGGCGTCATCCACACATACCAGAACATCTGCAGAGTAAGAGCCCTCGGCCAAATCTACCTGATAAACTTGGTTAATAATTTCAACATCTTCTTCTTCGAGGCCAAGAGTGGATATGAGCCGGTAGTCAAAGAAATTATGGTCGGACAGGTAAGAATTACAGGTCTCTAAAAAGGCGGGCCTGCATGCCTTTAACCCTGCGAAAAAGCCTACGCCAAGAGCGACGATGGCAAGAATTGCGAGCCACCTGCCTAAGCTGCCTTTTATTTCACGCAAGGTGTTTTTGAACATAATATTTCTCAATGTATTTCACCTGCCCGTCTACCATTCGATTTTCTCAATAGGAGTAGGTTCTTGGTTTATTTCAACGGAATCAACAGTACCGTTTTTAACATGGATTACTCGGTCTGCCATAGGAGCAATGGCAAGATTGTGGGTAATTATTATTACAGTCATTTTTGTTTGACGAGCCGTATCCTGCAATAACTGAAGGATGGCTTTTCCTGTATTGTAGTCTAAAGCTCCCGTAGGTTCGTCGCAGAGGAGAAGCTTTGGATTTTTGGCAAGAGCTCGTGCAATTGCAACTCGTTGCTGCTCTCCGCCGGATAGCTGCGAAGGGAAGTTGTTTATACGATGAGACAAGCCGACTTTTTTCAGTGCTTCCGCTGAATCCATGGGTTTTTCGCAAATCTGAGTCGCCAGAGAGACGTTTTCCAAAGCCGTAAGATTTTGCACAAGATTGTAGAACTGGAAAACAAAACCGATGTCATGACGCCTGTATGTGGTAAGCTGCTTAGTGTCGTAAGCTGAAATTTCTTTTCCATCCAACCAGACTTTTCCTTCTGACAAAGTATCCATTCCACCCAAAATATTAAGCAATGTGGTTTTTCCTGCACCTGAAGGTCCAACTATTACACAGATTTCCCCCTCTTGGATATGAAAAGTGGCGTCATGCAGTGCTTCTATGGATACTTCTCCCATTTGGTAAACTTTTTTAACCTGCTCAAATTTAACAAAAGCTTCCATGTAATCCTCCCCAAACCTAGATAATATTATAATTATATCATACTTATGAGGACTTCAAAAGGACCAAACGATGTCTCCAAGCGGAAAAAACTGCTGCGAAACTAAAAAGAAGCATGCCTATGATCAAGTATACGGCAAAGGTGGGACCGCCCTTTTCAAGTGGAATTAGGAAAGAGACAAAGTATGCCGAGGGAATAGATAAAGAAATATGTGAAAGCCGCTTATTGTAGCCTCCCGGTCCAAAGAGGTAATAAGTGAGTAGAGGGCAGAGAACTGCCGGGGCTGTTGCAACGGCCCCTGCTAAAAAGGGAACCAATCTTTGCAACGCAGACAAATCATACAACACCTCAGCTAAAATGGAACATTCTGATAAAAAAATTACTAACACACAACCACTGAATGCCCCTTTCCTATCTATGAAAAAGGAAAAAAGCAGAGGAAATAAGAGAAGTCCACCAAAGAAAAGTATGGAAAAACTACCACTTGCTGTAGTATTGTTTGCGTCAAAAAGAAGACGCAGTACCAGGGAGGAACAAATGGTTGTGCAAAAAAAGAAGATAATGGCACCGGCTTTTTTTCCCGAATTAAGAGTCCCGGATTTTTTATGTCCATCCAGATAATTGACAGGAAACTTTTGCAGGAGAAAAAGGCAGCAGGACACCAGCAGAGGAAACCATAGTAAAAGTAGCTTATATGAAAATATACTGATGGCTATGCGAAGAAGTAATCCTGTTGCAATGGAAATGCTCCAGATGATTCCGAGGACCGGTGCTTTGAGGGAACCAAACCAATTGATGGTGAGATTTCCCGGCAAGGTAACCAAAAAACCGGGTAAAGTTAGCCCTATAAGGCAAAAACCCACATAAGAAAAACTCTCTCCCTGCCAATACAGAACCAAAAATGCGCCGTAGCACATAATGAGGGCATAAATACCGGACCACAGTTTTAATTGAAAAAAATCGTAACAAGTTGCTGATAGCCTCATTCCAAAGATCATGGCTGATAGTGTGAACAATGCGGAATACAGATTATGATTTAACAGCAAAAATGCGACGGAGGTACCGGTGGTTATTGCCAGTCCGACTCCCATTGTCGCTTTGTAATACAATTGCAGCATATTTTTTTCTCCTTAGTTTTCTTGATAGATATATTATCTTTTTATAAATAAATGTTTATACTTTGCTTTTTTGTTAAAGTATGTTAAAATGAAAAAAATTTTGTTAGAGGGAAAAGTTAATGAAAAAATTCTTAGAGAATAAACTTTCTATAGTTCAAGACAATGACTTACATATCAACGAGGTTATCGCAATGGCAATTGTTGTGGTTGCCCTACTTTTGATTATACTCATAATTGTTGATGCCATCAAAAGTTACAGAAGGAAAAAGAAGGAAGTTGTTATATTCAGCCACAGAAAAAACAAATACAAGAGCCGTTTAGGAAAGAAACATAAATATTAAATTGATGTATGTACCCCGCCATGTGCGGGGTTTTTTAATGGACTTTCTAAAAATATCCAAATCCATTGGTGTCGCAGCATTGGCAAGCGTTACCATTTTGTGTGTTTCTCTGCTCAAAGGCATTTCCCCTGTTGTCGTTACAGCAACAATTATCTTCCAGATCGAAACATTCAGCTTCACAAGGGTTGCAGGCATCGCACTGTCCGATATCGTCACAAGGAACATCTACCTCGTAGGCACTTAAATTGAAAAGGGAAGGTCTGGTTACCTTTAATCCTATCTGTGGTGTTACTACCAGAGAACCTGTCAGCTGCAGTGTGGTTACTTCTCCGGCAGTGACAGTTGTAACAACAGGGTTTAAAAGGGAGGCACATGCATCGAAATCAAAAATCAGGGAAGGAGATATTCTGCCCTTTTGGCAAGGAATATCCACACCGCAGAAGGCAAAAGTGGCAGGACCGGCAACAGGAACCGGGATTCCGTCAACAGGTGCGAAGCAAGCTCTGAAATGACAGGAAGTTGCATTGGAATTAAGGGTACCTTCAACTACTACGGTTGCAAGGAAATTCCATGGGCCATCGGCAGTGATCATTACAAAGTTTCCCGGACATTCTTTTGAACAAGTGGATTTGCATTTGCACTTGGTTATTTCACTCATTATTCCGCTAAGATCTCCTACCAACTGCCCTCCAGATGTTTCAATACCGGTAATAGGCAGGCCGTCTACTGTTATATCACCTGCTGTAATTGCGGTAGGATCTGCAGGCTCAAAAGAGTGGACTATTACGAAGGCATTTTCAACATTGAAGGTTGTGCTTCCGTTGATTTCCACATTGCAGCAACAATCGCAGTAATTACTGTAATTGCCGTAATTATATTGGGATGTTGGTCTGCCTGCACATCCACAGTCGGCTCCTACTGTAGATGTTTCGCACCCACAAGGGTTACCGCCTACATTTAACTGCTGAGTAAAGGTTTCAGTACTGGTGATAAAAGGTACCATAAGGGGTGAAGCATTCTGAGTATTGTCATAGAAAACCTTATCCAGATAAACAAGGCTTTCTCTTCCGTAAGTGTTAAGGTTTGAACAGCTCATATTAAAATTTCCTTTCAATTGCATAAGGGTTGCAAGTAAGTTTGCAACTTTTATTTATAATATGACACTCCATATGAAATTGTTCAAGAAAGAAAGAAGTGGTGGAAATATTCTTAAATATCCCTAAAAACTATTGCGAAGTGTACAAAAGTGGTGTATAGTGGTGATAACTAAAATTAGTTTGGGGCATTGTCCCCAATGAAGGAAAATCTTCACCGTATGCTTGTCTACAAGTAAGTAACTTTCAGAAAGGAGGAACACACGTGATGTTCATGGGAACCACCTACAATTCCATAGACGAAAAGAACAGAATGATAGTTCCTTCTAAACTGAGGAGCGGTCTTGGTAATCGTTGCATCTTGACCAAGGGACTGGATTCTTGTCTCTACATTTACACTGTTGATGCTTGGGAAAAGCAGATGGATAAAATTTCAAAACTACCGGAGTCAAACCCTAAGGTAAGAGCCTTCATAAGACATTTTTGTGCCAATGCCACTGAATGTGAGTTTGACAAGCAAGGGCGAATTGTAATTCCACAGGAGTTGAAATCTTATGCTCACATTGAAAAGGAATTGGTGACCATGGGCGCAATGGCCAAAATAGAGGTGTGGAGCAGAGAGGTATGGGAAGCCCCGGAAAACGACGGCAAGATGGAAACCGAAGATTTTGCCAATGCTTTGGCTGAATATAATTTCTAGGAGGGCCTATGGAATTTAAACACAAGTCCGTCCTCTTTGATGAGTGTATAAATGGTCTTTCAATAAAGACTGACGGAATATATGTTGACGGAACCTTGGGAGGCGGTGGCCACAGTAGCGGGATATGCGGACAACTTTCCCAAAGAGGCACTTTGGTGGGCATCGATAGAGATACGGATGCACTGAAAGCGGCTTCCGAAAGGCTTGCCAACTATTCTTGTAACAAACATTTCGTACAGAGCAATTATTCTGATATAAAGCAAGTTCTGGAAGAACTTTCAATAGATAAAATAGATGGTGCGTTGCTGGATCTGGGGGTTTCCTCATTTCAATTGGACAACCCGGAAAGGGGATTTTCTTATATGAATGATGCCCCTTTGGATATGAGAATGAGTCAGGATGACAAGTTTACTGCTGCCCATGTGGTAAACCGGTATGATCAGAAAGAGCTCACCCACATAATTTCAAAATACGGCGAAGAAAGATGGGCTTCCAGGATAGCTGATTTCATAGTAAAGAGGAGACAGGACAAGCCTTTCGAAACTACCTTTGAGCTGGTGGAAACCATCAAAGGTGCAATCCCTGCATCTGCAAGACGTAATGGACCTCATCCGGCTAAAAGGACATTCCAGGCTATACGAATTGAGGTAAATGATGAGCTGGGTCAGCTGGAAAAGGCAGTGGAAGAATTTTGTGATGTGTTAGCGCCCGGCGGGAGGCTTTGTATAATAACTTTCCATTCATTGGAAGACCGCATAGTTAAGGATATTTTCAACAAAAGGGCAAACCCATGTACCTGCCCCAAGGAATTTCCTGTTTGCATATGCGGTAAAGAGGCAGATATAAAGAAAATTACGGGGAAACCGATAATTCCGGATGAAGATGAATTAGAAGAAAATCCAAGATCAAGGAGTGCAAAACTGAGAATAATAGAAAAGATATAGTTGCGAAGAGAGACATTTGAAGAAAGACCAACGAGGGAAACTGATGGCAGTAAGCAGAAGAGCCTATACTTCCGAATACAATTTCAGTGCTATACCTGAAAAGGCTCCTGAAAGAGTAAGGCGAACCAGGCAAAGACCACAAATAAATAAGCAGACAAAACAGCCTAAGCAGGAAGAACTATTAACCCCTGCTGTTTTGCGTACCCTTATTGCAGCTGTTGTGATGATTAGTTTTATTTTCATCGGACTTGTGGTTATAAATGCTCATTCGGCAAAGCTTCAATATTCTATTAATCAGCTTAAAAACCAGAATACTCTTTTAGAAAATGAAATAAGCACCCTTCAGGTAAAAGTAGAGCGAGAAACAGGAATAGAAAGATTAGAGGCCTATGCAATCAATGAGCTAGGCATGGTTTATCCGGCCGGTAGCCAGTGTATCCATCTTTCTTCAATGGAAGTGGGAGAAGAAAGCCTGTCTCAGCTTATCAAAGAAAAGGTCTATGAATAATCTGCAATAAGATAAATATATATATTTAGAGTTACAATAATTTCATATGCCGAAGAAACAGCCAGACAACTTAATAATAAAAATGTGGTCTGGCTGTCTGTATATGGGGAGAATTGAAATGACAAAAACACCTGTCAGCGTAAAAAACAAGAGAAGAATAGCAATAGGCTTTGTGATTTTGGCAATATTGATGATGTTGCTTGCTTTTCGCGTTGCTTGGATTCAGATAGTACAGGCGGAAGAATTGACAGAGAAGGCAATAGCACAACAAACCAGCGATATACCAATAGAGGCAAAAAGGGGAAATATTTACGATAGAAACGGCAAAGAGCTTGCCACTAGCCTTACCTGCTATACTTTGTGGGTAAGACCTGCGCAACTGGCAGAAAAGGCTGATGAAGAGAAGATTAATGAAATCGCTTCCAGCCTTTCTTCCATAACAGGTAAGGATCAAGAAGAAATAAGGGGAAGACTTACAAAACAACAAGCTCTGGTGAGGATTGCAGAGGAACTTGAAAAGGAACAAGCAGATCAGATAAGGGAACTTGAAATAACGGGTCTTGAACTGTCAGAAGGGACTAAGAGACACTATCCGTTAGGGAATTTTGCTTCCCAACTGCTTGGCAGCGTAACTGCGGATAACACAGGAAGAACGGGTATCGAATTGGAATACGATCAATATCTTGGAGGTGTAGCAGGAAGATGGGTAAAAAATACCGATGTTTCCGGGAATCAGCTTGTTGACGGCTCAGAAAAATACTACGAGGCACAAAACGGTTTAAATGTGGTTTTGACTTTGGATGAGGCCATTCAATATTATGTGGAGAAGGCTTTAGAAGAGGGAATGAAGAACACAAAAGCAGACAGAATAATGTGTATGGTTATGGATCCTGAAACCGGAGAGATACTGGCAAACGCAATAACACCGGGATTTGACCCCAACAATGCCACTGAGCCTGCAGATGAAGAAGAAGTCAAATTATTTAATAATATGTCCGTCGATGAGCAGACCAACTATCTGTTTAAGATGTGGAGAAATCCTCTGGTCAGTGATACCTACGAACCCGGTTCAACCTTTAAGATTATCACTGCCTCCTCTGCCTTAGAGGAGGGCGTAATAAAGGTCAGCGACACGTTTAGTTGCAACACCAAAATAACGGTGGCCGGTGTTACCCTTCATTGTTGGAGTCAGAAGGACCACGGGACCCAGACTATTAAGGAAGCCGTAGGAAATTCCTGCAACCCGGTTCATGCTAAAGTGGCGGGCATTCTGGGAAAAGAAAACTTTTATAAATATCTGGAGTTATATGGGATAACAGAGAAGACGGGTATTGACTATCCGGGAGAAACCTCTTCCATTACCTATGCTCTTGATGATGTTGGTCCGGTAGAGCTGGCCACCATCGGATATGGTCAGGGACTGTCATTAACACCTGTGCAGCTACTCTCCGCCGCTTGTGCCATAGGTAATGAAGGCGTTTTACTACAACCACGGTATGTAAAGGCATTAACAGACCAAACAGGGAAGGTTGTAAAGGAGTATAAACCTACGGAAGTAAGAAGGGTGATTTCTCAAGATACCGCTGAAGAGATGTGCCAAATAATGGAGTATGTGGTTGCAGAAGGTGGCGGAGGCGGAGCAAAGGTCACCGGCTACCGAGTAGGCGGTAAAACGGGAACAGCTAACAAAGTTGAAGATGGCAAGTATGGAGATAATTATTACAGTTCTTTTATAGGAATGGCACCCATGGATGACCCTCAGGTTGCTATTCTGGTAGTGGTAGACAGCCCTAAGGGTGCCTATTATGGCTCTTTGGTAGCTTGCCCGATAGCTAAAAGCATTCTTACCGATACGTTGAGATATTTAAACGTTGAGCCTCAATATACGGAAGAAGAAAAAGCCGCAATTGAGAGCAATTATACAGCAGTGCCTTACATAGTGGGTAAGGAGTTCAGCGAAGCTGCCGGCATGGTGGCAGGCCAGAACCTCAAGTGTATAGGTGAAGATTATTCGGGAGATAACTATGTTGTAGTAGCACAGTATCCGGCGGCAGGAACCAAGGTTAAGGTGGGCAGCGAAGTATATGCCTACAGACAATAATTAAAGAGTAAAGGGGTAATTATGAATCTTTCAACTCTGGTTGACTCACTGGATTATCAGCTTATTGAAGGAACCCTTGACAAAGAAATTGAAAAACTAACGTACCATTCCCGTGATGTGATTCCGGGGAGTCTGTTCTTTGCTATAGAAGGCGTTAGGACAGATGGTAGAGAGTATGTGGAAGAGGCAGTAAAAAGAGGGGCAGAGGCAGTAATAGCCCAAAGAGGTGGGTGGCTAAAGGACCGGGCCAAGGGACAGGGGGAAGTTACTTTCATCCAAGTGGAAAATGTACGCCTTGCAATGGCTATTATGGCAAAGAATTTTTATAATAATCCCTCAAAGGATTTGCTGGTTATAGGAGTTACCGGCACTAAAGGGAAAACAACCACCACCTTTATGATAAGAAATATATTAGAGGCAGCCGGAATCAAAACAGGTATTATAGGCACTGTACACAGCGGTTATGAGGGGAAAATGGAAAAATCATCTCACACAACGCCTCAATCTGTAGATTTACAAAAGCTTATTTGGGAAATGAAAGAAGCAGGGTGTAAGGCAGTGGTTCTGGAAGTTTCTTCCCAGGGTCTTAAACATCAAAGAGTTGAAGGTATAGAGTTTGATATAGGGGTATTTACAAACATAAGTCCTGACCATATAGGTCAAGGAGAGCACAGGGATTACGGTGAATATAGATACTGGAAGAGCAGACTTTTTAATAAGTGCCGACGTGCTGTAATCAATGTGGACGACAGAGAGTGGCCGCAGATGGTAAAAGATACGGACCTGGAGAAAATAATTTTTTACGGGCACAGTCCGGAGGCTGATTTCAGAATAGGGAGAATGGAGTTTCTCAATGAAGAGGACAGTCTTGCAGGCAGATATCATATGACTTCAACAGGTCCTTGCGGTGACGGAAAAAGTCACATACTCACTGTTGGTATGCCGGGGAATTTTAACATGGAGAATTCGGCAGCTGCTGTGGCAGTAACAAGGGCTCTAGGGGTTCCTTGGAGCATTATAGCGGAAACTTTGGAAAAAATAAAGGTTCAGGGAAGGGCTGAGGTTATTCCTGTGGAAGGCATCCGGATAATGGTGGACTATGCTCACAACGGCAGAGCACTGGCGGTACTCTTAGAATCTTTAGGTGAATATAGACCTGAGAGGATCATATTGGTCTTCGGCTGCGGCGGTGAAAGAGATAAAGGCCGGAGAAAGGATATGGCATTGGCTGCCGTCAGGTTTGCAGATATAATAATAGTGACTTCAGACAATCCACGAGGTGAAGAACCTAGCCTCATAATAGATGAAATAGTTTCCTATATGAAGGATGCACGCAATGTTAAGATTGAAGAGGATAGGCGAGAAGCCATAACCTGTGCATTGCAAGAATACCAGCCCGGTGATATTATAGTTATTGCAGGCAAAGGTCATGAAACATACCAAATTATAGGAAATGATGTGCAACACTTTGACGATAGAGAGGAAGTCCTTAGGGCAGTAAAAAGACTGAAGAAGGGAATGGAAAAGAAATGAAAGTTTTTACCCTTGGTGAAATCAGAGATGCGGTGCGGGGCCGTTTGATTTCCGGTGATGAAAATACACAAGTAAGAGGCTTTGCAATAGATTCCAGATTGGTGGAAGAAGGAAATATGTTTTTTGCCACCAAGGGAGCCAGAGTAGATGCCCATGACTATATTCCGCAAGTTATAGAAAGAGGATGCAGAGCGTTTGTGGTTTCTGATGAAACTAAGGTTCCTCAAGGTGAAAATCAACAAGTGGGAGTCATCTTGGTAGAAGACACATTGAAAGCGTTGCAGGAGCTGGCTGTGTATTACCTTGGAACTCTGCCGCTGATACACAAAATCGGAGTTACGGGAAGTGTAGGAAAAACAAGCACCAGAGATATGATTTATCATGTGTGCTCCACCAAATACAAGACGGGAAGAAATAAGAAAAACTATAACAGTGCTCACGGGCTTCCGCTTTCTATTCTCGATTTTGAAGAAGATACACAAGTGGCAGTTCTTGAGATGGGCATGGACGGCTTTGGAGAAATCGAGTTGCTTGCAAGCATGGTAAGACCGGACATTGCGGTTATAACGAAAATTGCTGCCGTCAACTACGAGGTACTTGGGAATCAGGAAAATATTCTTAAAGCAAAGATGGAAATAACGACATTCTTTGACAACAATTGTACTTTAGTGGTCAACAGCTCATGTCCTATGCTTTCAAGAGACAATGTTTCAGGCAATTATAGACTTGTTACCGTGGGAAATGAAAAGGAAGACGATTATATCATAAGTAATCTTCGGGATTCAGGGGATAAGGGTATAGAATATAATTTATGCCGTAATGATAAAAAGTATGAAATAACATTACCGATACCCGGAGGGCATAATGCCTACAATGCCTCGTTGGCTGTAGCCGTGGGAGAGTTGGTGGGCATTGCACCGGAGGAAGCCCAAAAGGGTTTTGAAAATGCAGCTTTGACAGGGAGAAGGCTTCTGGTACATTCGGTGCCCGGTTTAAAGGTAATAGACGATTGTTACAACGCTTGTGAAGATTCAATAAAATCCGCAATAAATACTCTTGTGGCAACTGAGGGAAAGAGAAAGGTTGCTATTTTAGGAGATATATTGGGACTTGCACATTATTCGGAGGAAAGTCACATGTCCATAGGTCGATATGCGGCAGAGCAGGGAGTTGATTTGCTCATAGCCATAGGGGAACAGGCAGGATTTTATGCTAAAGGCGCCATGGAAATTATGGAACGGGACAAAGTAAGACACTATTCTTCAAAAGGGGAGTTTATTAAGAAAATAGATGAAACAATGGAGGAAGGCGACGTGGTTCTTGTGAAAGCTTCAAGGGGAATGGAACTGGAAGACGTCGTGTCGGCTCTGTTAAAGGATAAAGAATAAGATGTAAGGAGAAAAGAGATGGAAGCATATTTATTCCCTGTTATAGCATTGGTAGCAGCATGGATTTTAGGAACTGTTTTTACCGGAATACTGATTCCTTTTCTGGAAAAGAAACAATTTAGACAATTTGTAAGAGAACTTGGACCTCAATCACATTTGAGTAAAACAGGCACACCCAGCATGGGAGGCATAGCTATCATTTTGGCAACCTGGATTGCCGCCTTGGTCGTAACAATCACAACCGGCAGGATGAACATTCAGGTAATAGGTGTCCTCATTGCCATGGTGCTTTTCGGTGCCATAGGGTTCATAGACGATTATGAAAAAGCCATAAAAAAGAACAACGATGGTCTTAGTGCCAAGGAAAAAATAGTGTTGCAGTTTGTATTTTCTGCGGCCTTTGGTGTGTTTGCCATGTTTTTCGGTGGCGGACAAATGATGGAAGGAACTCAGATATGGATTCCTGTGATTGACTTGACCTTAGATCTTGGAATATTTTATGTTCCATTTGTCATGTTTGTTATGATTGCATTTAGCAATTCGGTAAACTTGACAGACGGTCTTGACGGACTGGCTTCGGGAATAACTTCCATGGTTGCATTTTTCATGGTGGTAGCTTCTGTTGCCTTCGGATTTGCGGATATGCCTATTGTATTCGGTGCCTTGTCCGGTGCATGTCTGGGCTTTTTAATGTTTAACAAGAATCCGGCAAAAATATTTATGGGAGACACGGGTTCCATGGCGTTAGGAGGCATCCTTTCAGCCGGTGCAATCCTCATGAAACTGGAGTTTCTTCTCGCCGTAGCCGGTCTTATATATGTAGCTGAAGCCCTTTCCGTAATCATTCAGGTTCTTTACTTTAAAAAAACCAAAAAGAGATTTTTCAAAATGGCGCCTCTTCACCATCATTTTGAGTTGTGTGGGCTAGGTGAAAGGAAGGTAGTACTCATGTTTTGGGGCATTGCACTTTGCTGTTGCCTTCTTGCCATTTTGCTCATGAATATTTAGTCTGCAACGCAGCAGGAGGATCCTTATGGAAAACATAAATATAAACAATGTGAAAGGAAAAAAGGTTCTGGTAGTCGGCCTTGGAAAGTCAGGAATTGCAGCTATTCAGGCCATGGTTAAACTTGGGGCTTGCGTTACGGTTCAAGATTCCAAGACTGCGGATAAAATTGACCGGCAACTTTTAACCTTTCTGAAAGATAAAGGTGTTGAAATGTGTCTTGGAAACACACCTGATATCTCTGACCATTTTGATATGATGATACTTAGCCCCGGTGTTGATCCCCGGTTGCCTTTCGTACAGAATGCTCAAAAACAAGGCACTGAAATAATCGGGGAGCTTGAAATTGCCTATCGTTTGGCAAGAGGTAACTTTGTGGCTTTGACAGGCACAAATGGCAAGACCACCACCACAACCCTTACGGGAGAAATCTTCAAAAAAGCAGGAAGGAAGACCCATGTGGTGGGAAACATAGGGGTGGCAGTAATCTCAAAGGCACTGGAAACTACCGAGGATGACTGGCTTATTACTGAAACCAGCAGTTTCCAGCTAGAGACTACCAGATATTTTAAGCCGGTGGTTTCGGCTATACTTAACATAACGCCGGATCATTTAAACCGACACCACACAATGGAGAACTATGCTCTGGCCAAAGGAAAAATATTCGAAAATCAAGATGAACAAGGCTATTGTATAGTGAATGCAGAAGACCCTATATGCCTTTCTTTGATGGAAAGGTCCAAGGCTAAAGTTGTATATTTCTCATCTAAAAGGGAGCTTGAAAAAGGTGCCTTTGTAAAAGACGGTTATTTGGTCATAGTAACGGAAGCGGGAGAACTGCTCAGCCTTTGCCATAGAGATGAACTTAAAATTATAGGGGTACACAATGTTGAAAATGCTCTGGCGGCGGCAGCCATCAGTTATTATTCAGGAATAGAAGCAGACGTCATCAGCCGAGTGCTTAAAGAATTTGCAGGTGTAGAGCATAGGATAGAATACTGCGGTACCGGAAAAGGAGTAAGATACTTCAATGATTCTAAAGGAACAAATGTAGATGCGGCCCTTACCGCCATCCGAGCCATAGAAAAAAATATTATTCTCATAGCCGGAGGAGACGGTAAAGGACAGGATTTTACACCCCTTGCAGAAAGTCTGAAAGGGAAGGTCCGTCACATGATACTTTTAGGTAAAGACGGAGATAAAATTGCTAAAGCTGCCGATGAAGCAGGATTTGGAGAGTATTCATATTGCAGCGATATGGCTCAATGCGTGAAAAAGGCTGTAGAAATAGCCGAACCGGGAGATACGGTTCTCCTTTCACCGGCCTGTGCAAGCTGGGATATGTATGAAAACTTTGAACAAAGAGGAAATCATTTTAAAGATATGGTTGAACACTTTGCGTTGTAAGGAAGGATTGTATGAAGAAATCCCCAAAAAAGACAACTGAATCTGATAGAGGCAAAAGTAAGCTTAAAAAGCTCATAAGAGGAAAGGACCGTTCAGAGGGAGATTTATTACTGGTTTTATTGACGGTAATTCTTGTCATGTTCGGCACCGTAATGATTTTTAGCGCTAGCTATTATAAATCCATAAGCGATGCAGGGGATCCGTATATTTATCTGAAACGCCAATTGGTGTGGGTTGCAGCAGGCTTTGTGGCTATGTGGTTTTTGTCCAAGATCGACTACCATATATGGGGCAGGCTGTACAAGGTTATACCTGTGGTGTGCTTGATTTTACTCATGCTCATATTTACTCCTCTTGCCGTGGACGCGGGAGGTGCAACCAGATGGATAGGCATCGGTCCAATCACCATCATGCCGGGGGAAATAGCAAAGTTTGGATTGATAATCTTTGTAGCTGGTTATTTTGATAGATACCCTAAACGGGCTACAGACTTTTGGCAAGGGGTCATGCCTGTGGTGGTTGTGGCAGGAGCATATGCAGGACTGATAATGCTTCAACCTAATATGTCCACTGCATTTACAGTCATATTTATTGCAGGGGGAATGCTCCTGGTATCGGGAGTAAGAGGAAGCCATCTGGGAATTCTGGCAGGTGCGGCCGGTGTAGCAGGTGTCGCCTTTATCTTTCTCGATACAGACGGGTATAGATTTGCAAGATTTACAAGTTTCCTTGATCCCTTTGCAGATTCTCTGGGAAGCGGATGGCAGGTGGTGCAATCCCTTTTGGCACTGGGGACCGGCGGCCTTACCGGTCTTGGCATAGGGAACAGCATACAGAAGAATCTTTATTTGCCGGAGCCGCAAAATGACTTTATTCTTGCCATAATCGGAGAAGAATTGGGATTCATAGGTGTTTTGACCCTTATGATTGTATATACCGTTTTGCTGTGGAGAGGGTGTCATATAGCAATAAATGCTTCAGACTATCTGGGCATGATGATGGCAGCGGGAATTACAATAATGATAGGTATACAAGTTATTATAAATATAGCTGTCGTAACTTCCTCATTTCCACCGACGGGAGTAATACTGCCTTTTATAAGCTATGGTGGAAATGCACTGCTCATATTCATGGGTGCCATGGGAATTTTGCTTAATATTTCAAAGTCATCGGAATTGTAGGTGAAGATATGCGAGTAATTGTAACAGGAGGCGGCACGGGTGGACACATATATCCGGCCCT
>JAZNUK010000017.1:0-2331 GCA_045592265.1 Candidatus Fimisoma sp.
TAGCTTTTTTCAACGGAAAAGAAGATGGCATATATGAGGAAACTTTCCTGCAGCCGGCAGGCGCTATTCACGTTTTGGCACAGGTTAATAATGGCAGGGTAGGGGACATATACATTGATAGCCCCATCTCTTATAGTGAAACCTTAGATGTGGAAATCGAAATATAACGACCTTACAGCAACTCTATCTCGGATTCAATCCTTTTCCACGGGAACCCCACCACATTGTCGTAATCCCCTTCAATTCTTTCTATATAACGGGAAAAATACCCTTGAATGGCGTACGCTCCGGCTTTGTCATAGGCTTCGTCTGTTGACAGATACTGCCGCAGTTCCTCGTCGGAATAATCCTTAAAAAACACTTTGGTAACTTCTGCAAAGACGCGGGAATTCTGTGCCCCTGCTTCAACAAGGGCAACCCCGGTGACAACATGGTGATAAGTGCCGCGAAGGGCAGAGAGCATACGAAAAGCATCTTCCGCATCAAGAGGTTTTCCCATAATCTCGTCTTTATATACGATAGTGTCAGCGGCGATTATCAGGTGGGAACGGGAGTCGAGGCAGTCATGGTCAAGGCAAGATTCAACAGCCTTGGCTTTTTTTAATGCCAAAAACATGGCGGTTTCTTTCATTCCTCCTATAGCAGGCAAATTTTCTTCAATATCTGCCGGCATAACCATAGGAGAAAATCCGTTGTTTTTCATTATTTCTATACGCCGCGGAGAAGCGGAGGCCAGTATAAAGTCAAAAGATTTCATAATAATTATGGTGAATCCAACTATTCATAATGAGCCAGTGCATGGTTCGATTATTCATAATAAGCTAACCCACTAATTGATTATTCATAATGAGTCGTTGAATTTGCCTTTCCTTTCTGTTTATTCATTTAAATAAGTTTTTTTCATTATGGCATAAATTTTTCAAAATGGAAATACTAAGAGAGTAAATAAAGCTTCAAGAAGAATCCAATAAAGAGAGTAAGAGAAAAAATATAGCAGATGCGAAAAAGCGGAAGAACAGATAGAAAAACGGAGATGAGAAAAGGAGGTTGCACCTCGTGACACAGAAAGACAGAGCAAATAAAGAACCGGAGAAAAAGGATATTGCAAAGGCATATGGTAAATATGCTAAGCAGTTTACGCCAAAACCCAATTATGTTGCCAACTCTATGAGAGCGTTCCTGGTAGGTGGAGCCATATGTATGGCAGCTTTGTGGTTTCAAAACTTTTTGCAGGCCAGAGGGGTTGACCAAAAGGATGCCGGTATATTTGTAACCATAACTTTGATTATGGGCGCTCAGTTACTTACGGGTCTTGGAGTGTTCGATGTCATTGCAAAATTTGCAGGGGCAGGGGTCATTGTACCCATCACCGGCTTTGCCAATTCTATGGTAGCCCCGGCGATTGAGTATAAAAAAGAGGGACCGATACTGGGAGTAGGCGGCAAGATGTTCAGTTTGGCAGGTCCGGTTCTTGTCTGCGGAATCAGCAGTGCCATGGTGGTAGGGCTCATTTATTGGTTAATTTATAAATGAGTCAATAAAAATCAGGCAAAGGAAAGCCGCAAAAGACACAAAATAAAAAAAGAAAGAGATAGAGGGGGAGCCATGGCGGATAAGGTTCAAGCAACAAGTGAGAAAGATGCACATGTGGAAAACAAAAAAGCAATGGGAACAGAGTTTTGCCAAAAGGCAGGAAGACAAACGGTATTCTTTCGCCGGAAACCTTACATTACCGGAAGAGGAACGGTAGTGGGACAGAAGGAAGGACAAGGACCGTTGGCAAAGAATTTTGACATAATTCTCGAAGATGATATGTATGGAGAAAAGTCTTGGGAAAAGGCGGAGAAAAAAATGCTTAAAGAAGCCATGATGAAAGCCATAAGCAGAGCCGGACTGACGGAGAAGGATATAGACGTGATGCTTTGCGGCGATTTGATTAATCAGCTCATGTCATCTTCCTTTACGGCGCGGGATCTTCACATACCATTTCTTGGCTTGTACGGAGCCTGCTCCACCATGACGGAGTCACTGCTTCTGGGTTCAATTCTTGTTGATGGAGGATATGCAAATAATGCTCTTGTAGGTGCATCCAGCCATTTTTGTACTGCAGAGCGTCAGTTTAGAATGCCTGTGGAACACGGCAACCAAAGACCTCCTTCAGCTCAATGGACGGCTACGGCAGCAGGCAGTGCGGTGGTTACTGCCCCTGAGACGGTGACAGCAAAAAGACCTAAGATGGTAAGGGCGGAATCTGCAACAATCGGTAAAGTAATAGATGCGGGGATAAAGGATGCCAATCAAATGGGAGCTGCAATGACCCCGGCAGCGGTA
>JAZNUK010000018.1:0-9340 GCA_045592265.1 Candidatus Fimisoma sp.
GATTGGTGATTCTCTTCCGCAAGCGGAGAAAAGTGCAGTAAAAGCACAAGTTGGTGGAAGAAATAATGCGAAAGAAGAAAGGACGGTCCCCAAAAGGGATCGTCCGGGAAAGAATAATCCCGGGAAAGGATAATCCCGGAAAAGGATAATCTTGGGAAAGGATAATCCTGGGAATGAATAATCCGGTGGACAAAATTCATAGAGAAACAGAAAAGGCGACCCCGTAAATGGTAAGCGCCCTGTCAAGCAGACAGGGCGCACATCAGAAGGGTCGCCTTCTTTTGGTTATATGTCAAGGTGGGAACATAATATTGTTTTCTCCTATAGCCCTGTTTCGAACTTCTTTGGAGTATTTTAGACTGCCTCTCTTACAGAGTCAATTCCCAGATTGGCAAGCTCATCGGCGCGATTATTCATTTCCGTTATATAGGTAAAGTCCTCGAAAGAAAATCCGTTGCCGTTCCATTGAAGAAATTTTTCATATAGGGCATCAAAGTTTGTGGACTTGCTTTTTAGATTGACATGACCCTTGACACGAAAGAAGGCTACGTGATGCTTTCTCACCAAGGTCAAAAGTTCTTTCCATAGGTCTTGATTTTCCACTGATTTGCGAGCTGCATTCTTCCATTTGTTCTGTTCCCAGGATTCATACCATTTCTCCCTAAAACAGTTGCTTACATAGGCACTGTCAGAGAAAACCTGAATCTCAAGGCCGTCCCTCTTAAGAGCTCTAAAAGCTTCAATGACAGCCGTAAGTTCCATACGGTTGTTTGTTGTATTGGCTTCTCCGCCCCAAAGTTCTTTTCTGTGTTCTCCCATTTCGAGAATGGCTCCCCAGCCTCCAAAGTTGGTACTCTCCTGATTGCCGGAGCAGCCTCCGTCAGTATAAATTCGTATAACGCTCATAATGTCACTCCCTTACCGGACATATTTCCGTCTGAAAATTTGTCTATCAATATTATGGCCCAATTCCAAAGAATTTACAATCGGAATTTGACAGATGTGGTATAATTCTTAGGAGAAGATTTTAATGTTAAATCCCCGAGAAAAGAGGTATACACAAGCAATGAATTTAGGATTTTGTTCTCTTTCAAGCAGCAGCTCAGGTAATTGCTATTTCATAATGAGCGATAATACGTGCATACTGGTGGATGCAGGTATCAGTCGCAACAAAATTTATGAAAATATGAAATTCTTTAATGTTCTTCCAAGAGGCATAAGACACTTGTTGCTCACCCATGAGCATGGGGACCATGTCAGAAGTGCAGCTGCCATAGCCACCAAGTCTATATATTCAAAGATTTACGCTACAGAAGGAACATTGATGGGCCTTGATGAAAAGCTTCAGGACATGAAGGGAGACCGAGTTGTGACTATAACTCCGTCGAAAAAATTTATCATAGAAGATGTGGAGATTACGCCATTTAGGGTTTCCCATGATGCCAATGAGCCGGTGGCATTTACCTTTGAAAAGAATCAAAAAAAAGTAACCATAGTAACCGATACGGGATGTGTTACAGAAGAAATAAAGGAGGCTATCAAAGGCTCTGATATATTGGTGCTGGAATCCAACCACGAAAAGAATATACTGTTATACGGCAGCTATCCATATAGTGTCAAACGGAGAATACTTAGTGATGTGGGACATTTGTCCAACGAAGCGGCAGGAAATTGTTTGGTGGAATATTTGGACGATTTGAAAGGAAGCAAGGTTCCCAAGGTGCTGCTGGCACATTTGAGTCAGAAAAACAATACTCCTGATCAAGCCTTTTTGACTGTTAAAAATATTTTAGAGGAAGCAGACTACTACGTAGGCAAAGATTTGGTGCTGGACGTAATTGTGAAAGACCAAATTACAGATTTAATATGGGTGTAGAGGCGCCGAAAGGAATATAAGGAAAGTGTAATGAAAATAAGCATAGTGTGTATAGGAAAATTAAAAGAAAGGTACTGGACTGAAGGGGTAGAAGAATATTGCAAAAGGCTTTCCAAGTATTGCGATTTGAATATCCTTCAGCTTAAAGAGACCAGATTGCCGGACAAGGCGTCTGCTGCCGACGAAGAGAAAGTAATATATGAAGAGGGACAGACCATTCTCAAAAATATAAAAGATACAGCTTATGTTGTTACCTTGGAGATAAAAGGAAAAGCTTTGTCTTCAGAAGAACTGGCGGAAAAAATCAACACCTTATCTTTGGAGGGTAAAAGTGAAATTGTTTTTGTCATAGGCGGTAGCCTTGGTTTAAGCCAAGAGGTGAGTCGAAGAGCCGATTACAAATTATCCTTTTCAAAGATGACATTTCCTCATCAGATGATGAGAGTTATCTTACTTGAACAGATTTACAGGGCGTTTAAGATAAATAAAAACGAAGCTTATCATAAATAAGAAGGAACTAAGGGACAGAAAAAATCCCCCTAAAGGCCGAAGCTCAGCCAAAGAGCCATGGTTGGAGGGGGAGTTTTTTATGTAATTGAAAATTTCTTGGTGGCATTGAGATACTGCATCAGCATTCCCAAATTGGCGTAGTAATAGGAAAACTTATCTTTTTTCTTTATTTCAACCAATCCGGAATCCACCAGTTTCTTCACATGTTGTGAAATGGTAGCTTGAGCGTAATCGAAGTGCTCCACCAAATCTCTGTTACAAACCTGAATCATGGCGCGGTTGGCTTGCATTATGTGCCTAAAAATATTAATCCTTGCAGGGTGTGCCAAGGCATCGGAAACTTGGGCGATTAGAAGGATCTCTTCCTCAAGCATTTCATTTTGGTCTTTTCTTAATCTCATGTGTATATCCTCTCTTTTTATTACTCGTATATTATGACAGAAAAACAGAAATTTTTCAATGAAAAGTAAAGGGAAAAGCATATAAAGTAAAAAATGGTGCAAAAATATTTGCACCATCCTTCTGATTGTGATAAAATCAATGGTAGAGCAGACATTCTACAGGGTTAGGGTATAACCCTTCCAAGGGCCGAGGGAGAAAAATGAGAAAAGAAGATTATAAAAAAATATTGGAAGAGCTACTGAAGCTCATGGACGACGGGGTTTACATTGTAGACAAAAACGGCATAGGCAAATTTTACAATCAGGCAATGGCATCTATGGAACAAGTAAACATGGATGATGTTTTGGGAAAGAAATTCAACGAAGCCTTTCCTGAAGTACCTGTAAGTGAAAGCACCATGTTCAAGGCTCTTCTTAAAGGCGAAGAAACTCTGGGTAAGCAGCAAACATATAAGAATTTTTACGGCAAGGAAGTAACAACCATAAACAGCACAGTGCCTGTGGTGGTTGAAGGCGAAACTGTTGCAGCCTTAGAGGTAGCAAAAGATATTACCAATCTGCGAAAAATGTCCGACACCTTGATGGAACTTCAAAAAGGAAGCACAGAGGATACATCTGCCATAAATAAAAAAAGCAAGATAAAGCGGTATTCTTTCGATGATATCTACGGCAAAAATTCTGCATTTGTTGAAGTTGTGGACAGAGCCAAGAGGGCGGCGGTCAATGATGCAACGGTCTTCATTTACGGGGAAACGGGAACCGGTAAAGAACTCTTCGCCCAGAGTATTCACTATGGAGGAAAGAGAAGGGAAAAGCCTTTTCTGGCGCAAAACTGTGCAGCCATACCTGAGTCCTTGCTGGAGGGAATACTATTTGGTACATCTAAAGGAAGTTTTACAGGTGCGGTAGACAGAGAAGGTCTGTTTGAACAAGCCAACGGCGGAACTTTGCTGCTGGATGAAATAAGTGCAATGCCTTATGATTTGCAGAGTAAACTTCTGCGAGTTTTACAAGAGGATTATATACGTCGCGTGGGAGGGACCAGAGACATACCTATAAACGTGAGAATAATCGCCACCGTAAACGAACCGCCTGAGGAACTTATGGCACAGGGAAAACTTAGGAAGGACCTTTACTACAGGTTAAATGTAGTTAATATTTCCATACCAGCGTTGAGAGAAAGAAAAGACGATATTACAGTATTGGCAGAAAGATTCCTTGAGAAACACAACAAGAGATTTGAAAAAGAGATATGGATGATTTCAGAGGAAGCGGGTAAAAGGCTAAAAAATTATGAATATCCCGGAAATGTCAGGGAACTTGAAAACATAATAGAGCAGGCCGTATCCATGGCAGACAGAGAGCATGTTTTGACGGAAAAATTGCTTCACATGCCATCCTCCGTAAAGAGAAATCTGGCAACAGAAATAAAATATGATATGCAACAACCGCTGGATGTGTATATGAGGGAAGTGGAGGAGTTTGTAATAAAAGATGCCTTTATCGGCTGTGGCGGAAAGATTTCGCAAACCGCTCAGATGTTGCAAATTAAGAGACAGACACTACAGCATAAGTTGAAAAAATAGGGCATAAGTCAGTAGGGAAAACTGCAAATAATTTTGCGTAATATATGCAAAAAAGTTTGCACTTTTTTGATTGAAGAGGAGGGGTATATTTCAATAAAAACAAAGAATTTGAGACTGGGTGCGGAACATCAAGACAATCAATAAAAATTGGGGCATAAGGGGACAAAGATTGTCGCAAAACACAAATAAAACCCCTGGAATGTATACAATATCCACAAGAAGGAATGGCACGAACTTTGCTTGTTATTATGGCATAGGCGGAAAAGACTTTCCAAGTAAAACATTAAGTATATAAAAGAAAAGGAGACAAAGAGATGAAAAATGTAAAAGTAATTATCTGGGGCCTCGGAGCTATGGGTGGCGGAATCGCTAAGATGCTTACTAAGAAAAAAGGCGTAGATATCGTAGGAGCTATTGATATCGGAGCTAAGCTTGGCAAGAGCATGTATGAAGTTATCCCTGGCATCGAAAGAGGCGACAGAGAAGACGTTATCGTAGGAACTGCAGAAGACGTTATCAAAGAAGGAACTGCAGATATCGTTGTAGTTTGCACAAACTCCTTCACAAGAGACGTATTTGACAAGCTGGTTTTCGTAATGGAAAAGGGCATGAACGTAATTACTTCTGCTGAAGAAATGGCTTATCCTCAGGCTCAGGAACCTGAATTAGCTAAGCAGCTTGACGAAATCGCTAAGAAGAACGGCGTAACTGTACTGGGTACAGGTATCAACCCTGGTTTAATCATGGACTTACTGGTAATCCTGTGGACAGGTGCTTGCGAAACTGTTGACCACATCGTATCAAGAAGAGTTAACAGCTTATCACCATTTGGTCCTGCTGTAATGGAAGAACAGGGAATTGGTATCACTGTTGACGAATTCAACGCAAGAAAAGCTGATGGCACAATGGCCGGTCACGTAGGATTTGCTGAATCCGTACTTATGATTACAGATGCTTTAGGTTGGAAGCTTGACAAGTTTGAACAAGATATGGAACCAATCGTAACAGATGTAGACAGAAAGTCTCCTTATGGATTTGCTCCTGCAGGTCACGTAGCAGGCGTTGCTATGAAGGGCTGGGGATATGTTGATGGCGAAATGAAGATTGAAATGGATCACCCTCAGCAGATCGAACCTGAGCAGGTTGGAGTACACACAGGCGACTATGTATTCATCAAGGGAACTCCTGATGTTAACATGTCCAACACTCCTGAAATCGAAGGCGGAATCGGAACTATGGCTATGATTCTCAACACAATTCCTCACGTAATCAACGCAAGACCTGGTCTTAAGACTATGATTGACATTCCTGTTCCAAGAGCAATCATGGGCGACATGAGAGACATGATCGACGAAGAATGTAAGTTAGTAAAATAATTTAGTATTGTGAAAATGAAATAGAGTAATTTAAGTAGTAAATAGGAGATGACGAAAAATGGTTAAGAAAGGACAATGGGTACGCATTCACTCTGTTGTTCTCAAAGCTGACGAAAGAACTGCAAAACTCCCTGAAGATACTCAGAAGTGTGACCTTCAGATGTGGACAAAGGGATTTTTACAGGAAGACGCTGAAATCGGCGATGAAGTAACAGTTCTGACTGCGTCAAACCGTTTAGAAAAGGGAACTTTAATAGAAGTAGACCCTTATTACACACACAGCTATGGCAAATTTGTCCCTGAAATCGTACAGATTGACAAACAGCTGAGAGATATTCTGTTTGGAGGTGACAAGTAATGGCATTAGCAAAAGACTATAAATCCGTAATGGGAAGATCCAACGACATCATGAAGGAAGCTTTGGGTCTTGACTACAATGACTTTGAATCGGGCTCCGTTGCTTTTGACTACGAGGCTCTGATGAAAGCAACAGGCTACACATTAGATGAAGTAGCAAAAATTCAAGCAAGAACAGCAGTAGGAAATACTCCTCTCATTGAGCTTAGAAACCTTTCCGCATTAGCAAGAAAGTATGCTAAGCCTGGATACGGTGCAAGAATCTTCGCAAAAGACGAAGCAGCCAACGCATCCGGAAGTTTTAAGGCCAGAAGAGCCGCTTGTGCAGTAGCTCACGCAAAGAAGATGGGTTACAAGGGCGTTATCGCTGCAACCTCCGGCAACTACGGAGCAGCAGTTGCATCTCAGGCAGCTATGCAGGGTCTTGAATGCATCATCGTTCAGGAATGTTATGACTCCCGCGGAGTTGGACAGCCTGAAATTGTTGAAAAAGCAAGAAAGTGTGAAGCATATGGTGCAGAAGTTATTCAGCTTACAGTAGGACCTGAATTATTCTACACATTCCTTTCCGTATTGGAAGACACAGGGTATTTTAACGCATCTCTGTACTCACCATTTGGTATTGCAGGTGTTGAAACTCTGGGATATGAAATCGCAATGCAGTGCCGTGAGCTGGTAGGCAAGGACCCTGATATGGTAGTTTGCACCAATGCAGGCGGCGGCATGATAACAGGTACAGCCCGTGGACTTGCTAAGGCCGGTTGCGTAAATACTCAGATGGTTGCAGCATCCATCGACTTAACAGGTCTCCACATGGCATCAGACGGACAGTTTAACAAAAAGTCCTGCACAACAGGACATACAGGTTTTGGCGTACCTTACGCAACGGATCCTGACCACTCTGACGTGCCTCGTTCAGCAGCAAGACCTCTTCGTTACATGGACCGTTACGTAACTGTTAAGCAAGGTGAAGTAATGTACATGACAGAAGCTTTGGCTAACCTTGAAGGTATCGAAAGAGGACCTGCAGGAAATACTGCTTTAGCAGCAGCATTCTCTTTGGCACAGGAATTACCTGAAGATGCAGTTATTGTAATCAGCGAAACTGAATACACCGGCGCAGGAAAGCACATTCAGCCACAGCTTGCATTTGCAAGAGAGAACGGAATTGAAATTAAATTCGGTGATCCTGCTACTGAAGACAAGCCGGGCGAAAACATTGTGCTCCCTAAGGACCCTGGTTACATTAAGGCACAGGATGCAGACATTACACGTTTCAGAAAGTCTTTAATCAGAAAGGCTATCACCAAGGCAGGCGTTACAAGTCTTACCGATGAAGACTATGAATTCCTGGCAGTAGAAACCAAGACAGACGTTGACTTCGTAAAGAAGGCAGTTGAAGAATTAGGTTTATTAAAGTAATTGTTTTGCGGGGGCTTTCTCCGGAAGAGTAAAGTCCCCTGCTGCAAAAATATTTTTATAGGAGAAATAAAGGATGAAAAGAGCAGATGATTTCGAAGTAAGAAGACAGCATATTGCCAACCTTACAGACGAAGAACTTTATGCAAGATTTTGGGAATTGACAGATAAAGTTGTTGATCCACTTCTTGAATTAGGAAGAAAGAACACTACTCCATCAGTTGAAAGATCAGTTTTACTGAGAATGGGAGTATCCTCACTGGATTGCATGCCAATCGTTAACCACTGCATGGATCACGGTTTGATGGGCAAGGGTGCAGGACACTGCGTTTATAAGTTATCACAGTTAGAAAACATCTCGATCAGAGAAGCCAGCATCAAATTAGCTGCCGGCGAAGGTTGGGACAAGGTTGTAGAATCTTTCAAGGGAGGTAAGTAATAATGGCAGAATTAAAGAGAAACGAAAAGTTAGATGTTGTCAATATTCTTAAGGACCTTGACAAGTATGAACCAAGAAGAAGAGGCTGGACTTGGAGAAAGAAAGCTGAAAACCAGAAAATGGGACCTTTCGAGTACAGAGAAATGTCAGAGCCTTTAAAGCAGAGTGTTCCATTACCTCCTGCTAAATTTATGGAAAATATCGACCCACAACCTATGCAGACAATCACTACTGAAATCGCTTCCGGAAGATTTGAAGACGATATCAGAAGAATGAGAATGGGTGCATGGCACGGTGCTGACCATCTGATGGTAATCAGACACATGGGACAGTCACACATTGACGGTCTCATGGAAGGTACTCCACAGGGTATCGGTGGTGTTCCTATCACAAGAAAGCAGCTGAGAGCTCAGAGAAAAGCCATCGATATGATTGAAGATGAAGTTGGTCGTCCAATCAACTATCATTCATATGTTTCCGGCGTTGCCGGTCCTGATGTTGCGGTTCTTTTCGCAGAAGAAGGTGTAAACGGAGCTCACCAGGACCCTCAGTACAACGTACTTTACAGAGACGTTAACTGTGTAAGATCTTTCGTAGATGCTTGCGAATCCAAGAAGATTATGGCATGGGCAGAAATGCTTCAGATAGACGGAGCACACAACGCCAACGCTACTGCAAGAGAAGCATGGAAGGTAATGCCTGAGCTTATCGTTCAGCACGCTATCAACTCCAGATTCTCTGAAAAAGTTGGTATCAAGCCTGAAAACATTTCACTGTCAACAGTACCTCCAACAGCAACTCCTGCACCATGTGTATTCATGGATTTACCTTATGCAGTTGCTCTTAGAGAAATCTGCAACAGATACAAGATGAGAGCACAGATGAACACTAAGTACATCCAGTCATCTGCAAGAGAAGCTACAGTTACTCACGTAATGAACATGCTCATCTCCAAGCTGACAAGTGCTGATATTCAGTCAACAATCACTCCTGACGAAGGAAGAAACGTTCCTTGGCACATCTACAACATGGAAGCTTGCGATACTGCAAAGCAGACCTTGATTGGATTAGACGGCCTTATGGATATGGTTGAGCTGAAAAAAGACGGTCCATTAAGAGAAAACGCAAGAGACCTTAAAGAAAGAGCTCTTCTCTTCATGGAAGAAATCGTTGAAAACGGCGGATACTTCCAGGCTGTACAGGACGGATTCTTCGTTGACTCCGCTAAGTACCCAGAAAGAAACGGCGACGGTATCGCTCGTAAGATCGAAGGCGGCGTAGGCTACGGTTTCATTTTCGAAAGAGACGAAGACTACATGGCTCCTGTAACTGCTCACTACGGTTACAATAACGTAGAACAGTACGGCGGAAACCCT
>JAZNUK010000019.1:0-2361 GCA_045592265.1 Candidatus Fimisoma sp.
GATCCGACTTTACAGAATACTGGGGCTACGAAGTGATGCCTCACCTACAGATATTCGCAAAGCATACAATTCTCGTATGGCAAAATTGAGTTTGCCTGACTATAATGATGATCCGGAGTATGCCCACCGGAAAAAGCAACAGGCAACCATGGCCTACAGAGTTCTTATGGGAAGTGCTCCTGTGCCGACAAAACAACACCGGGAAAAGAAATTTGAAAACTTCAAAGACTCTATAGAAGAACGGGAAGGGGCTGAAGAAAAAGGTGTCGAAGATATCAAGGCAGCCCTTTCAGATGTTTTCAACAAGGTGAGAGAGAGTATTCCGGCTAAAGGAAAAAGCGGAAAGAAGGCGATGTCATCAGAAAGTAAAGGAAAAGCTGCAGCATGGGCAGTTTCTATCGTGTTAATTGTAATAATGCTGTTTTCCACCGCCCTTGATTCCTCAGACAATTCTGCAGATTGGAATACCATAGGGGAAGAGGCGGAATACGCATACGACCAGATGTGGGATGTGGACTACAGAGAACATATAGATATGACAACCATGACTGGCAACTATGAACAGGGCAATGTGGTCAGCAATCAGGGAGAAGGGTTGTATGGAGAAGGCGAGGTCTACGAAGCCACTTTAGATTTACTGTATGCCTTAGACATTTACGACCATGAAGGATTTTTTGCATATATAACAGACGATGAGGATTTTTACTACGAGAACGATGACTTGGCATGTGCCCAGGAAGTTATAAACTGGATAAACGCTCCTAGTTTTGCCTTGGTGGCAGGAGGAACCAGCGAGTTTACAGACGAACCCATATTGGATATGGAAGATTACCTCAGATATTTAGAGGAAATCGCTTACTATGAAATATGATGAAAGATAAAGTATTGGAAATATCCCCTGTAATGTTTGCAGAAGGAAAGCTGACGCTACTGGATCAAACAAAGTTGCCGGGAGAAGAAGTTTACATAGAAATTAAAACAAAAGAAGATATGTGGGATGCCATATATCACTTAAAGGTAAGGGGGGCTCCGGCTATAGGGGTTGCTGCCGCATATGGTCTTTATGTGGAGTCGTTGAGGTTTAAAGAAAACTTCGGCGAGGATACAATAGAGGACTTTAGAAAATACGTGGAGGAGGCTGCGGAATTTTTAGAAAGTGCAAGACCCACGGCAGTTAATCTTTCTTGGGCACTGAGAAGAATGGTTAAAGGCATGAAGGAAACGCCCTTTGAAACCATTAGCTTGGGGAAAGAATGGCTACTTGGTGAAGCAAAGAAAATTCACCGGGAAGATTTGGAGGCCTGCAGAAGTATGGGCGAATACGGGCTGACCTTGCTAAAACCCGGAATGGGAATTTTGACTCACTGCAACGCGGGAACTATCGCCACTTCCAAATATGGAACATGTTTGGCTCCTATATATCTGGGACACGAGAAAGGCTATGATTTTCGTGTGTTCGCAGATGAAACAAGACCGTTGTTGCAAGGCGCAAGACTCACGTCATGGGAATTGAATAAGGCAGGAGTGGATGTGACGCTAATTTGCGACAACATGGCGGCCACAGTGATGAAAAAGGGTTGGATAGATGCCGTTGTGGTAGGCTGTGACAGAATGGCAGCCAACGGAGATGGTGCCAACAAAATAGGAACATCTGCTGTTGCGATTCTGGCCAAAGAATACGGAATTCCTTTTTATATGTTTGTGCCCACTTCTACCATAGACCTTGATACACCTACGGGAGAAGATATTGAAATAGAATTGCGTAAGGGTGAAGAAATATATAAAATGTGGTATGAAAAACCTATGGCGCCTGAGGGTATAAAAACCTTTAACCCTTCCTTTGATGTAACGGATCATAGGTATATTACCGCGGTAATAACGGAAAAGGGAATAGTTAGGCCTCCTTACGATGTGAATTTAAGAAAAATAATTGAAGAATAGAGGAAATACATAGATGGATAAAATTGAGAATAAAAACCCCGGCTTCATAGCCAGACATGCTAAGGTTGCTACGGTGCTGGCAGTAATTTTCGGTGCCACATCAGGAACCTTGGGTTCATTGACTGCGGCTCCGTCCATGGCTATAGGATTTTGGAGGTTGACCATTGCGTTGCCCTTTTTCTTGATACCGGCAATGCTAAACGGGGAGAAGAGAGAAGAACTTAAAAGAATTGAAAAGAAAGATTATGTGTGGTGCTTTATTTCGGGAGCATTTTTGTTCGGCCACTTCTTTTCGTGGTTTAGTGCGGTTAAATTGACAAATGTGGCAAGTGCGGCTGTATTGGCAGCATTACATCCCCTTGTAGTTCTTTTGCTAACGGTATTTGTTTACAGAAAAAAACTCGGTTTTAAATCTGTGGC
>JAZNUK010000020.1:0-13873 GCA_045592265.1 Candidatus Fimisoma sp.
GCCCATGGAATAAAGGTTAATGCGGATTATCTCTTTGAAGAAGTTGATTATGAGAGGTGCCAAATGATAGTTTTGCCCGGAGGTCTTCCGGGGGCATATAATCTGAGAGACCACAAAGGTCTCTGCAAGAATTTAGTTAGATTTGCCGCAGAGGGAAAAGGGCTTGCAGCTATTTGTGCGGCACCTTTGGTATTAGGCAGTCTGGGGCTTTTGTGCGGAAAGAAAGCTACTATATATCCGGGAATGGAAGAAGAACTGAAAGGGGCGGAAGCTATGGACTTCCCGGTGGTTAGAGATGTTAATATAATTACGTCTCAGGGACCGGCCACCGCAATGAAATTTGCAAAAACAATTGTAGAATACTTTAAGGGAAAGGAAGCAGGAGAGGCATTAGCTGAAGACCTGCTGATGATATAATGAGTTTTAAATCGGATTTTCACATACATTCATGGTATTCAGACGGGACTATGAGCCCGGAAGCCATAGTGGAAAAATACGTTAGGGAAGAGTATGATGTTATTGCCATAACGGATCATGAAGTGACAGATGCCATTAAAATAGCCGAGGAAGCCGGAAAGGAAAAGAACCTGCGGGTAATTGCTGGAATTGAATTTGCAACATTGCTGGATGGCAGGGAATTACATATTCTAGGATATTATTTTGATGTTGAAAACCAAAGACTGAGAGAATGTCTTGAGACATTAGGACGAAGCCGTGAAGAGAGAAATGACAATATGCTTGATGTTTTGAATGGCATGGGATATGATATTACCAAGGAAGATCTCATTCAAAGAGAAGGGCAGAAGTATGTGGGAAAGCCCCATTTTGCAAGAGCGCTTGTAAATAAAGGGTATATAAAAAATGTTCAGGAAGCTTTTGAAGATGGCAAATTATTGAGTTCCGATGAAATAAAAAAACTGGACAGGAAGAGACTTTCTGCCCAGGAAGCCATATCTGTCATAAGAGAGGCAGGAGGAATTGCCGTTCTTGCCCATCCGTGTAAGATAAAAGGCTTGGGAGAAAGAGGCAGCGAGGAATTTAAGAATTCATTCGATGCTCTTGCGCGAACTTTGAAAAAGCTGGGTCTTAAGGGAATAGAGTGTATATATCCCGATCATACGAGGGAGGAAGAACTTTTTTTCATAAATATTGCAGGCAAATATCACCTTCATGTGACAGAAGGTTCGGACTTTCACGGATTCAATAATATTATTAAAGAAAAGTAACAAACTATAGACAAGCCGAAAATTCATCGGTATTGTTTAATGAAATAACACGATGCAGAGGAGATTGAGACGCGTTCAAAAACAGAGGTATATCTTTGTTTTTGGCGTGTTTTTTGTTGTAAGGAGGAAGTAAGATGTATAAGGTGGCTGTAATAGGAGCAGGTGTGGTAGGAGCAATGGTTGCCAGGAGACTTGCAGCCTACGACATGAAAATTGTCATTTTGGAAAAGGAAGCGGATGTGGCAATGGGACAGTCAAAGGCCAACAGCGGAATAGTTCATGCAGGTTATGATCCTGTGCCGGGAAGCCTTAAGGCGAAGCTTAATGTGGAAGGAAATCTTCTCATGGAAGAAACCTGTAGAGAGCTGGATGTTCACTTTAGAAGAAATGGAGCCTTAGTAGTTGCATTTAATGAGGAAGAAACCGAGAAGCTGAAAGAACTCATGGAAAGAGGTCGTAAAAACGGCGTAGAAGGGCTTCAAATACTTACAGGGGATTCTGTGCGAAAAATGGAAAAAAATCTTTCTCACAAGGTAAAAAGCGCCCTCTACGCACCAACGGCAGGGGTAGTATGTCCTTATGAGCTGACTATAGAGGCAGTGGGAAATGCCATGGATAACGGAGCAGAACTTCTCAGAAATTTTTCGGTAGTGTCTATCGGCGCAGGGGATAATTGCTACCATATAGAAGCCGATGACGGAAGGAAGATAAAAGCTCAGTGTGTAGTAAACTGTGCCGGTTTATATAGCGATAAAATAGCGGCGATGATTGGCGACGACTCTTTTAAAATCACACCGAGGGCAGGAGAATATTTGCTTCTGGATAAAGAGGCGGATTACCTGACCAACGCCACAATATTCAAAGTTCCCGACGCTATGGGTAAAGGCGTGCTGGCTACGAGAACGGTGGATGGAAACATTCTTCTTGGTCCAACATCTGTAGACAGAGAGGACAAGGAAGATGCACAGGTTACTGCACAAGGTATGGAGACAATTAGGGAGAGAGAGCAAAACTTCTTCGATGAGATACCATTTGACAAGGTAATCACCCAGTTTACGGGATTAAGAGCCCACGGCGACCAAGGAGACTTTATTATCAATATTCCAAGGAAAGGTTTCATCAATGTAGCCGGAATAGAATCTCCCGGACTTACATCAGCCCCGGCTATAGGACATATGGTTGAAAAGATGCTTCTTGAAGAAGGCCTACAGGCAGATAAAAAGACGGACTACAACCCATGTAGACCGGCCAAAAAGAGATTCAGAGAATGCACAACCGAAGAGAAGAAAATGTTGATAAAAGAAAATCCCCTATACGGACACATAGTTTGCAGATGTGAAGAAGTTACAGAGGGAGAAATTGTGGATGCCATAAGGAGGACGCCGGGGGCGGTGGACACAGATGGCGTTAAGAGGCGTACAAGAAGCGGAATGGGTAGATGCCAAGGCGGTTTCTGCCTTCCTCAGGTGGTGGAAATTATTTCCCGGGAAATGGGAATAAAACCTCAGGAAGTAACTAAAAAAGGGGGACAATCAAAAATCCTCTATGGACCTGTGAAAGGGGGAGAGAAGTAATGAAATACGCAGACGTAGTGGTTATAGGAGGCGGACCGGCAGGCATGAGCGCAGCTTTGGCGGCAAAGGAAGCCGGCGCTGAAAAGGTAGCTGTTGTGGAAAGAGACCAAAGACTGGGAGGAATACTGCAGCAATGTATACACAACGGCTTTGGGCTTCATAAATTTGGAGAGGAGCTGACCGGCCCCGAGTATGCCCAAAGATACGAAGACTTTGTAACCGGGGAACAAATAGAGGTTTTTACCAACACTACGGTAACTGCCATCTCTCCTGATAAGGTAGTAACTTGCATAAACCGGGAGGAATGTTTGGAGATAAAGGCCGGAGCCGTGGTTCTTGCAATGGGATGCAGGGAAAGAGCCAGAGGGGCTCTCAGCGTAGCCGGTGACAGACCTGCCGGAGTAATATCGGCGGGGACGGCACAGAAATTTGTCAACATAGAGGGGCTTATGCCGGGAAAGGAAATCGTGATACTGGGTTCTGGAGATATAGGGCTCATAATGGCAAGGCGGATGACTTTGGAAGGAGCTCACGTGAAAGCAGTGTGTGAGATAATGGAAGATTCAGGAGGCCTTACAAGGAATATAGTACAGTGTTTAAAGGACTTTAACATACCTTTAAAGCTGGCCCATACCGTTACAAAGATTCACGGAAGAGACAGACTTGAGGGGGTTACCGTAAGCCGGGTAGATGACAGACTCAAACCCATTGAAGGTACGGAAGAATATATTTCTTGTGACACTCTCATGTTGTCGGTAGGTCTTATTCCGGAAAATGAGCTGAGCAAAGAGGCAGGTGTGGAGATAGATCCGAAAACTAAAGGTCCTGTAGTAGACGAAAACCGGGAGACCACCGTAAAAGGAATTTTTGCTTGCGGTAATGTGGTAAAAGTTCATGAGTTGGTGGATTTCGTTTCAGCGGAAGGAGAACTTGCAGGGAGAAGCGCCGCTCTTTTTGCCATGGGGAAAGAAATATGTCATGAAGAGGGCAGACATAAAAAACATGTGGCTGAAAAGAAGGGTGTAAAACATCTGGCGGATGAAGGAGAAAATGCGGTAATCTGCACAGTATGTCCCCTAGGCTGCAAGATTACCGTGACATCAGATGAATCCAAAGAAGATGGATTTTTAATTGAAGGAAATAACTGTATCAGGGGAAAAAGATATGCTATACAGGAAGTTACTAAACCTGAGAGAACATTGACCAGCATAATGTGCGCTTCCGATGGTACCATGGTTCCTGTAAAAACAGACAGACCTATACCTAGAGAAAAGATATTTGACTGCATGAAAGAGATAAACGGAAAAACCTTGTTATTGCCAATTGGGCAGGGAGATATTATAATAGAGAGAATAGGAGGGACTGAGGCAAACCTTGTTTGTACCCGGTCTTTCAATTAAAAATAGACAGGAGTTGAGGAGAAATGTCTGTATTTAGCAGCAGAAGAGTTGCAGCGGCGGTGAGAACAAGAGAAGATTTTGATATTGCGCTCACATCAAAGGTGGACGTAATATTCTTGCTTTATTCCAATATTTTGACCATGAACGGATATATTGAAAGGGCACACAGTGCCGGCAAAAAGATATTCATTCACATGGACTTTGTTGAGGGGATAGGCAAAGATCGTGCAGGCCTGGAGTTTCTAAAAGGGCAAGGGGCTGACGGAATAATCACCACCAAGACCAACATGATAAGACCGGCAAAGGATGTGGGACTCATAACGGTGCAAAGATTTTTTATTGTGGATTCACATTCCGTAGACACCGCAGTGGAGTCCATAAGAATTGCCAAGCCTGATATTGTGGAAATTATGCCCGGAGTGGTAGATAAAAAGATAAAAGAATTTTCAAGGAAGGTTTCAATGGAAATTTTGGCAGGAGGACTCATTGAGTTTAAGGAAGATGTAGATGGAGCCATCGAGGCAGGGGCTACAGCCGTATCCACCGCCGACAGAGAACTTTGGAACTATAAATAATATATGAGAGGTAAAAGAGATGAAGATTAAATTTTGCGGAGCATCCATAGGGGTAACCGGATCATGTCATTTAATTAGCACCGACCAACACCGTATCTTGCTTGATTGCGGACAATTTCAGGGTGGAAAGGCAATGGAGGAGTTGAATTACGAACCATTTCCTTTTGATCCTGAAGCCATAGAATGTGTTGTTCTCAGCCATGCCCACATAGACCATTGCGGAAGACTGCCACTTTTGGTTAAGAGGGGATTCAAGGGTCAGATATACTGTACAGATGCTACGGCTGACCTTCTCAAAGTAATGCTAACAGACAGTGCATACATCCATGAAAAGGATGCGGAAATGCAAAGCAGGAAAAATCTGAGAGCAGGTCGTCCTGCCGTAGAACCTTTATACACCACAAGAGATGCAGAGGCAGCACTGAAATTAGTGAAACCGATATTATACGACCAGCTTGTGGAAATTAATCCTGAAATCAAAATAGTATTTAATGATGCGGGACATATTTTAGGCTCCGCCATCACAGAGCTGTGGATTACAGAGGGAGAGAGCACATCCAAGATAGTATTTTCCGGCGACCTGGGGGTAGAGGAAAGACCTATTTTAAGGAATCCGGTAAAGATAAAGAAGGCAGACTATGTCATCATGGAAACTACCTACGGAAATAGGCTTCATCCTGCAAACTCCACCAGCATAGATGAACTGATAAACATTACTCTGGACACGGTGAAGAGAGGGGGAAGCGTCATAATTCCATCCTTCGCAGTGGGAAGAACCCAGGAGCTCATATATCAATTTAATATGTTTTACGAGAACAATCCTCAGTACCAAAAGGAACTGGAAAATATCAGTGTTTATATAGACAGCCCTATGGCGACTACAGCCACGGAGGTGTTTAAGAGAAACGCTCAGGTTTTCGATGAGGAAACAAAGGAATATATTCTTAACGGGGATCATCCTTTGGATTTTAAGAATCTTAAGTTTACCAGAAATACTGCCGACTCTCAGATGTTAAACAATGACAAGAGCCCTAAGATTATAATTTCTGCCAGCGGTATGTGCGAAGCGGGAAGAATCCGCCATCACTTGAAGCATAACCTTTGGGACAGCAGAAACAGTATAGTCTTTGTAGGTTATCAGGCAGAGGGAACACTGGGAAGAATGTTGGTGGAAGGAGCTAAAGAAGTAAAACTCTTCGGCGAAACCGTAGTGGTAGGCGCTCAGATACATAATCTTGAAGGCTTTTCCGGCCATGCCGACCAGAAAGGTCTGTTAGACTGGTTGGGCGGTTTTGTGGAAAAACCAAAGCAGGTATTCCTGGTTCATGGTGAACTTGATTCTAAAGAAGATTTTGCTCACCTTATCAGTAGCCAATTCGGTTATGAACCTGTTGTCATCAGAGAAAACTCAGAGTTTGAGCTGGAAACCGGAAAACTTCTCAGCAAAGAAGAAGTAATAAGGGAAGTCATTAATGAGGAAGACGTGGAAGAACTGAAAGGTAAGATTGTCAATGTTAAAGAAGAGCTTGACAAGATGCTTACCAACACTCAAGGAGCAATGGAGAGCCGCATATCCGCAGAAAAACTTCAGCAGATAAACAATATCCTTCTTGAGTTGGAGAAAGCCTCTGTAAACTTAGGTTCATCCATTACGGCAGAAGACAGAGACGACACACCTTTAAGTGAGGCCAAATAGTTGCTAAGAGATTATTTATAAGTAAAGAATAAAAGGCACCGGAAAAGGGTGTTCCCTCTGTAAAATGAACGGGGCGCATACCTGAATGCTGTTACAGTGTAAACCGGTGCTTTTAGATTTCTTTTAAATATGGACATTTCTCCCTTATCCACGGCAAATGTCATAAAATTTGCAGGGACTCATAGAAATAGTAAAAAAGAATGGAATTAAGGTGGGTGGGGAATGTATGAAGTTGAAAGATAAGATTCTGGTACAAATCGTAATGTGCGCCTTGCTATTTGCTATGGTGAAAAGTTCGCAGGCAATTGACCGGGAGAATTTTATCACCTGGAGAGAAAAGATAAAATCAGAGGCGGAGAAACACTATTCCGTGGAAGAAGTAAAGACCATGGGTTTATCAGCCATAGAAAAGCTTACATCGGCTCCGGCAACTTTGGCAAGTGTGGTAATAGAAGCTAACGAAGGAAGCCAATTCGGTGAGCCCATGGACGAAAAAAGTTCTGAGCAGGTGCAGGCGGTTCACGCCGTTTCCGGCGGCAAAGTTATATATGCGGGGATAGATAAGGAGCTGGGACCTTGTATCAGGATACAACACCAGGAGAAAATATCTACTTACGGCAATCTGTACACCCTGACGGCAATTACGGGAGAAAGGGTTAAAAAAGGAGATATTGTAGGAACTTTTGACAACCAAGGAAGCAAAGAATTTTATTATCAACTGGAGGACAATGTGATATAATTAGAACGGCGGCCCAAGTTGCTGCCTTACTAAAGATGGGAAGGTAAGAGATTTGACCAAAAGAATAACCATAGAAGAAATAAATCAGCTATACCGGAAATGGCAGACACCTCCTCACGTAAAGGCCCATTGCAAAGCGGTAGCGGAAACAGGAGTGAGACTGGCAAAAGAGCTTAACAAGAAGGGATATACTCTGGACTTGGACTTGATACGGGGAAGTGGTATGGTTCACGATGTGGCCAGAATTTACGAAGAACACGCCCGCCTTGGGTATGAGATTCTCATGGATATGGGATACCCGGATGAAGCAGAAATCGTAAAGGTGCATATGTTCTATCCTACTTTCAATCCGGTAGAAAAATTAAATGAGTGCGATATAATCTGCCTGGCAGACAGAGTAGTGAAAGAAGACAAATACGTCGGCCTTGATGAACGCATTGAATATATCATTAGCAAAGGTCCGGTTACAGAGGAAATAAAGGCCAGAATATACAAGAGCAAGGCGATAACTAAAAGTTATATTGAAGAAATAGAAACAATAATGGGAAAGACCTTTGATGAACTTTTTAGAGAGGAAAACTCGGATGAAGATGAACAGCAAGTTAGATGAGATTTTAAAACAGGTTGAAAAACCGGGACGGTATATAGGCGGAGAAGTAAATTCCGTGAAAAAAGTATTTGAAGAATCCGGTGGTGATGAGAAAAAGCTTAGAGCCAAAATGGCATTTTGCTTTCCCGATCTTTACGAAATAGGAATGTCATACCTTGGTATGCAGATTCTGTACAACATAGTAAATAAAAGGGAAAATTTAAGCTGTGAGAGAGTATTTGCTCCTGCACCGGATATGGAAGAGCTGATGAAAAAAGAAAGGCTGCCTCTTTTTACCCTCGAAACCAAAACTCCCGTTAAGGAAATGGATATGGTAGGGTTTACCCTGCAATACGAGATGTCTTATACCACCGTATTGAACATGCTGTCTTTGGCTCAAATTCCCCTTATGGCAGAAGAAAGAGGAGACCAGTACCCTGTAATTGCAGCCGGGGGACCTTGCGCCTTTAATCCGGAGCCTTTGGCTGATTTTATGGATATGTTCCTTATAGGAGATGGAGAAGAACTTTTACCGCAGGTCTTAGAGCTTTTGGCACAGTGCAGAAAGGACAAGCTGTCAAAGAAAGAATTTCTGCAGAAGGCCTGCCAACTGGAAGGCGTATATGTACCATCCTTCTACCAACCGGTGTACAAAGAAGATGGAACTCTGGACAGAATTGAAAAGACGGAAGAGACTGCACCTCAAGTGGTAAAAAGAAATATTCTTCAAGAAATTGAAACCGTTGACTTTCCTGTAAAACCTGTAATACCAATGGTGGAAGCCGTACACGACCGAGCCGTGGTGGAAACTTTCAGAGGGTGTACCAGAGGATGCAGGTTCTGTCAGGCAGGAATGATTTACAGACCTGTCAGGGAGAGAACAAAGGATAGAGTTATACAGCTGGCCAAAGAGCAAATAGAAGCTACGGGAAACGATGAACTTTCACTCCTTTCACTATCCACCAGCGACTATTCGGACTTTCAAAATCTTACATTAGAGCTTATGGATTACTGCAAGGCATCCAATGTATCCTTGTCACTGCCATCTCTGAGAATAGATAAGTTTGCCTTTGATGTGCTAAATAAGATACAGGAATATAAAAAATCCGGACTCACATATGCTCCGGAGGCAGGTACTCAACGGCTGAGAGATGTTATAAACAAAGGTGTTACCGATGAAGATATTTACACTTCCGTGGAGCAGGCAATATCGCTGGGATGGAAGCACATCAAACTTTACTTTATGATAGGCCTTCCCACCGAGACCTATGAAGATCTTGACGGTATCGCTGAAATTGCAAAAAAGATTATCGATATAAATCACAAGTACAACGGTCCAAAAGGAGGCCGATTCCGCCTTACCGTCAGCGTTTCCAACTTTGTTCCAAAGGCAGACACTCCTTTCCAATGGGAACGGCAGAATACCCCGGAAGAATTTAGAGCAAAACATAACTATCTTACAGAGAAATTAAAGATAAAAGGCGTGACCTTTAACTACCACGACAGCTTTACAAGCGTTTGCGAGGCTGTATTCGCAAAGGGTGACAGGAGATGCGGCAAGGCTCTTGTTGAAGCTCATAAATTGGGATGTCATCTTGACGGATGGACGGAACACTTTTATCCCGACAGATGGAAGAAGGCCTTTGAGACAAGTGGTGTGTCCCCTGAATTTTATGCGTTTAGAGAGAGCGGAGAAGATGATGTTCTTCCATGGGAGCATATTGACTGTGGCATAACTAAAAAGTTTTTCTTAAATGAGCGTAAAAAAGCTTACCGGGAAGCCGTAACGCAGGATTGCCGCTACGGATGTACAGGATGCGGAATAAATAAAAGAGTAAAATGCGAAAAGGAGGGTATTTATGGCTAGCAGATATGTTCTCAAATTTACTAAAAGAGGATACGCAAAATACACTTCACACCTTGATTTGCTTAGATTCTTTAAAAGAGCTTTTCGCAAGACGGGAGTTACTTTAAGGTATTCCCAAGGGTTCAATCCACATCCGAAAATGAGCTTCGCACAGCCTCTTTCCCTTGGATACAGCAGTGGATGCGAATATCTGGAATTTGAAACAGAACTTTTCCATGGAGAGAAAGAATTGTTGGATTTGCTGGCACCTCAAATGCCCGAGGGCATGGAGATTCAATGGTGCAAAGAGCTTAAGGCAGATGTAAAATCCCTGGCAGGAGCAGCCGACAGCGCCCGGTACAGAGTATGGATTCCTTTTGAAATGGATGAAGATCTATTGAAAAAGAAAGGGGAAGAGTATCTGGCACAGGAAGAAATTGTCACATTGAAAAGACAGAAGAAAGACAAGAAGATGGCACCTGTGGACATAAAGAATATGATTCGTGGATTTCAGACTTGCAGCAAGGAAGGACAAATTGTTTTAGATTTACATCTGGACTGCGGCAGTATTTCAAACTGCAGCCCTGAGTTGGTGATAACATCTTTCTGCCAATTTACGGATATCGGTGTTCCAAGATATAAAATGGATGTGGAGAGACTCTCCATAGAATTTGTAAATAATTTACAATTTTAACTTGACCCAAGCCCTCGCATAATGTAAAATTATGTAAAAAGGGGGCTGGAAAATTGAAAAAAATATTTGAAATAAGAAGTTTAGACGATTTGAAGGAATACATCTACCTTAACAAAGAGTCTTTGAAGCGAGCAGCCCTGCCGGTAACGGTGGCGGTTGCTCTTTTGTTATTTTGGACTGTAGGCATATCCGGTGGCCATGAGATAGAGGAAACCGGACAAACCGGTGGAGAGGGAGAAATGGAGTCCGCATATGAAGGGGAAGAAAGCTATGGGGACGAGACAGAAGGCAAGACAGGAAAAGCGGGAGATGGAGATGAATTGAAGGAGGCCCATATATATGTGGATATAAGCGGATGTGTAGTCAATCCGGGAGTATATCAGGTGGCAGAAGGAACAAGGGTATTTCAACTGATAGAGAAGGCAGGAGGTCTTACGCCGGAAGCCCATGTTGAGGATATAAATAGGGCGGAAGAGGTGTATGACGGTCAGAAAATCGTAATTTATGCGGTGGACGAAGATGAATATGCTTCATCGGGAGGAAAAGAAAATTACCATGGAAAAATAAACATTAACAGGGCAGATGAAACCCAGCTACAGGAAATTCCCGGAGTAGGACCTGCAACGGCAGAAAAAATCATTGAATATAGAGAAACCATCGGCAGATTTCAGACAGTTGAAGACATAAAAAATGTCAGCGGAATAGGAGAGAAAACCTTTGAATCCATGAAAGAATATATAACTGTATAATATTTTCCAATTAAGTAAACAATAGCCTTGAGGTGATGTAAATGTTTACTAGACAAAGAAGAAATTATAAAATTTTCGTGTATACGGCACTGATAATCGCACTATGCGCCCTTGTTGTGGCATTGTTTTGGCCTAAAGGTACAGAAACCGGGGAAGGTATGGACAATGAAACAGGGACGGAGATTGATAACCGGGAAAGCGTAGAAGAGAAAGAAGCAACAGCAGATGGCAGGGATTCGGTCACAAAAGGGGAAAAAGAAACCCATGAGCAGGTTGTAGGAGCGGATAGTGAAGATACAGAAGAAAAACCGGTAGTAGGAAGTCAGATAGAGTCATATTATTTAGTAAAGAAGTCGGGAAACAGCATAAAAGTGTTCTTTTCCAACAACTACGGAGACTTGATAGAATTGGAAGAGACACAAATTGTCTATGATGTTCTTCCTCCCGATGACCAGAAGGCCTTTGAAGAAGGAATCAAGGTTTCAAGTCAGGAGGAGTTGTCCCTTCTTTTGCAGGATTTTGAAAGCTGATAAAGAGTCCGGTTTCATAATAATTAAGGAGTTTATGCTAAATTTATGGGTAAGAAGCTGAAAAAGGTTGTTCTGTTGTTTTGTTGTACCCTGATTGCCATAGGTGCAGCGGGGATTGCTGTTAATCACTACAAAGAAGCCCAAGAAGCGGTACAGGTGGTCAGTGAGAAAGTTCTCGTGCCGGGAGGCCAGTCGGTAGGAATAAAAATGAATGTGAAAGGGGTACTGGTGGTAGGTCTTGAGGAAATAGAAACTCAAGATTCGGTAGTAAGTCCCGGCTATGATGCAGGAATACAAATAGGAGACATGATTCTGTCAATAAATGGACAGGAAGTGTTCTATGCTGAGGAGGTAACGGAAATAATAGGGCGGTCAGGCGGTACCGTCCTTATTCAGATTTCAAGAAAAGATGAAATATTGAATTTTCAGGTAACCCCGGTGAAGGAATATTCCAGCGGCGTATACAAAATGGGAATATGGGTAAAGGAAAAAATAGCAGGAATAGGAACCTTGTCTTTTTATGACCCGCAGACCAATACTTTTGCAGCACTGGGCCACGGAATATATGAAACTAAGACCGGGACCCTTCTTGAAGCTAAAAACGGGCAATTGTTAAAGACCCGTGTCAAGTCTATCAAAGAAGGTGTGGCAGGTAAGCCCGGGGAAATAAGAGGAATATTTTACGGTGAAGAGTTACCCATGGGAGAGGTATATAAAAATTGCCAATCAGGTATATATTCTGACGGAACGGCAACGGGAGCCGCGGATATGGGGGAACCCATGGCAGTGGCATATAAAGATAGCGTTAAGGAAGGACCTGCCTATATTCTTACGACTATAGAGGGAGATAAGGTCGAGCAGTTTGAAATAGAAATAACCGGTGTAAACAGACAGAAGGATAGCGAGAACAAGGGGCTGGAGATAAAGGTTACCGACGAAAAACTACTTTCCCACTGTGGAGGAATTGTGCAGGGAATGAGCGGGTCACCGATTATTCAAGACGGAAAACTGGTAGGCGCGGTGACCCATGTGCTGGTAAATGACCCGACACGAGGGTACGGCATTTTCATTGAAAACATGCTGACCGCAGCAAGCTAAAGACTTCCCCTCGAGGGGAAGGTGGCCGAGCGCCAGCGAGGTCGGATGAGGTGTGGGGTGCATAGCACCCGTTCATGCAGCTACGTCATCTTCATCAAAAAACACACCGTACACATCAGAAAAAAACAATGACAGGGGAAAACCGCCCCTGTCATTTTCTGTGATTTCGTGATAAAATGAATGTACAAATCCTATTTTATTTAAGAAGGTACTGTGATATGGCGAACGAAGATAAGAAGCTTCATGGCAGCACATGCGCTTTGTGCGGTAACAAGGTGAAACTTCTGGACAGGAATTATCTGCATATGCTCAGCGACGGTCCCTTGTGTCAAAAGTGCCACATGACAATTTTGCAATTGCTGACCCAAAGAAGATGGTGGATTTCCGAAGCGGAATATATGCAGGTTATGCAGAAGAACTACTGCATCAGGCAGCATCACAGCATGCCTCTTGAAAAGGCACAGGCTTTGTTCGCGCTGCGCGATGGTGTATGCAGCAACTTCTTGAAGACTGTTGATTTGGATGACGGCAATGTATTTGCTGTGCAGAATGTTTTTGCTATGCCCAAAAGTCCCCCAATCTTCATACTCAGAGCTATGAAACTGAAAAAGAAAGCCGTATTGCAGGGCTTTACATTAAAGGGGACGATACAAAAAGGAGACCGTGTACGGCTCAATGTTTCCGGTACTGTTCGTGAATTTACCGCCCTTGATGTCATCCCGGCAGGAACAGACCGGCTTGAAAAAAGCACATTCTTTTCACAGCTGGAAGCCAATGTACATAGCCACAGAATCCCGGAAGATGGTGACGGCTGGATCATTATCAATACCGAAGAAACCGGATTCATCCCGGAGAGTTCGTTTGCTGCCACTTACAAATAACAGCAGCAGATTGCCAATCAAATTTATCTTATTGGATGAGGAGCATACACAGCAGATGTGCATCAAAAGTGCATGGCTGTTTTACACCTAAAAATGTTGTCCCTAATGACAATCACTCGTGAGCGGCTCACCGATTATCCAAGACGGCAAGCTGGTAGGCGCTGTGACCCATGTGCTGGTGAACAGTCCGGATACCGGGTATGGAATCTTCATTGAGAATATGCTGGATGCGGCAGGATGAAATTTATGACAGGGGTTATTTACCCCTGTCTTTTT
>JAZNUK010000021.1:0-7342 GCA_045592265.1 Candidatus Fimisoma sp.
CTGAATCATGTCGATAACTCCCGGATCACTGGCTATAAAGGCATCTATACCCAGGTCTTTAACCTTCTTCAAGTACTCTATGAATGGCTCAATATCCTCGTTATGAGCAAAAATATTTACCGTCAAATGACATTTGGCACCATGACTGTGAGCAAAATCGATTCCTTCTTTCATTTCTTCATAGGAAAAATTTCCGGCTCCGGCTCTGAGGGAAAAGGTCTCCCCGCCGAAATAAACGGCATCGGCACCATAAAGAACTGCAATTTTTAATTTTTCCAAATCCCCGGCCGGGGCAAGTAATTCAGGTCTTTTCATCATTTACACCTACTTAACGCCAGTCCGTCTCCACAGGCTATTACACAAGTGTCCAGCCTTGGATGGTTGGAAATGTATTCCAAATATTGGCGCATATTTTTTATATTTGTTTTAAATCTGCCTTTAGGATCAAATTGGTCGGAAGCAGTGGCTCCTTTTAAAAGCACATTGTCGGAAATTATAATGGTTCCTTCATGGCAATATGGAAGCGCACTTTCCAAAAAACGTTTATAGTGGCTTTTGGCCGCATCTATAAACACCATGTCAAAAGTTCCCTCCACTTGGCTCTTTATAACCTCTTCTCCATCACCACACAGAACCTGTATTCGACATTGAAGGCCGGCTTTTTTGATATTATTGCGAGCAATCTGTGCCATTTGGTCGTCTTTCTCAATGGTTACCACCCGGTTTGCGTAACGGGCAAATACCATGGCAGAATACCCTACTGCCGTCCCTATTTCCAATATGCTGGCAGGTCTTTGTGTTTCAAGGAGAAAAGTAAGAAAACTTTCCGTTTCTCTCAAGATTATGGGAACTTTTTCGTCTTCCGCTTCTTTCCTTAAGGCTTCCAGTTCCTCCGTTAACGGTGAAAAGAACCCCTTTAGATATTCAGTAACTAAATCATTGGTAATGTTCATAATAACCTCTAGTTAGCAGCTTCATAAGCGTCGTTATAGGCTTGTGAATCTCTCTGGAATTTTTCATAATCGGAAGAAAAATTAGATGTTCCGTCCAGTTTTTCGCTGAGTACGAAATATAAATAATCTGTGTTGGCAGGGTTTAAAGCTGCTTCAATGGCGGCAAGTCCCGGTGAACATATAGGTCCCGGCGGCAATCCCGGATTTATATAAGTGTTGTATGGAGACTCTATTCTGGTATCTGCATAGGTCAAAACTTCTTTTTGTTTGCCAAGGACATACTGAACCGTTGAACACATTTGAAGTGACATTCCTTCCTCAAGTCGGTTGTATATTACACTTGCCACCAAAGGTCTTTCATCATCAACTTTACATTCTCTCTCTATTATGGAAGCGATGATTACTATATCATTCATGGTCATTCCAAGCTTTTTTGCTTTTTTGTAGTGTTCATCGGTAATTTCCTTGCCGAACTGGTCCAGCATTACGGAAATATAATCTTCTTCTGTGGCACCTTCTCCCACGGTATATGTATTTGGAAAGAGATATCCCTCCAGATGATTCTTGTTATTTTGTGCACCGTCAAGAAAGCCGTAGTCCCACTGACCTTCCTCCAGAAGCTGCACAAATCTGTCCCTGTCAACAAGACCGTCTGCAGCTAAAGAATCAGCCACCTGATAAATGGTATAGCCTTCCGGTATGGTAAAATTCAGAGTGCTTATCTTTCCCCCGATTATTATCTCTCCGATAGTATCAAAATCCATGGAAGGTGACAATGCATAGGTTCCTGCCTTGTAATCGCTGTCATAGCCTTTGATGCGAGACCATAGTTTAAACTGGTCTGCACTATCAATTATCCCATGGTCAACCAAAGTTTGAGCAATCTGACTTGTACCTGAGCCTGATTCTATGGTAACACTGACAGTGTCAGTATTTCCTTTGTCCAGTGCCCCTCCCATAGATCCTATGACAATGGCCCCAATGATAGCTATAATCAGTATAAGTGCAACGACAATAACTATAATCAGTTTTTTCTTGTCGTCCTTGATATTGTTTATTATACCTTTAAAGTCCATTTTTTACCTCTTTTTCTGCTGTAGAAAAGGACACAACATAGTTGCCGTGTCCCTATTTGCTCCGTTGTAAAATTATTTTGCTCTTCCCAAGTATTCGCCGCTTCTTGTGTCGATTTGAATAACTTCGCCTTCTTCTATGAAGATAGGAACCTGTATAACTGCTCCTGTTTCAACTGTTGCAGCCTTAGTAACGTTTGTAGCTGTATCTCCCTTTACTCCCGGTTCTGTTTCAATAACCTTCAGGTTAACAAAGTTATGAGCTTCTACCAGGAAGGCACTTCCCTTGTAGAACTTGATTGTAGCTTCGTCGTTTTCTCTGAGGAACTTCATTGCTTCTTCGACCTGTTCCTCCATCAAAGGCACCTGTTCATAAGTTTCCTGATCCATGAAGTAATAAAGTTCTCCATCGTTATATAAGTACTGCATAACCTTGGTTTCGATATGGGCCTTAGGGAACTTATCGTTAGGGTTGAAAGCTTCTTCTCTTGTAGCTCCTGTAAGAATGTTTCTGTACTTTGTTCTTACGAATGCAGCGCCCTTGCCCGGCTTAACGTGCTGGAAGTCCAGAACTACATGAGGTTCTCCGTTAATTTCAAATGTAATACCTTTTCTGAAATCGCTAGCATAAATCATTTTTTATCTCTCCATTCTTTTTTTATATTAGCTAAAACTCGTATATTTTAGAGTATGATTAACTCTTTAATTGACTGCGTACAGTTTATTATACCAAAAGAAGTTACGATTGCCAAGTCCTCAATGCGAACACCGAATTTTTCCGGAATATAGATTCCCGGTTCCACTGTAACCGCTTGATTTTCAAAGAGAATTTCTTCGCTTTTACTATTTAGTGTAGGAGGCTCGTGTACTTCTTTACCTACACCGTGACCGGTACCGTGAATAAAATATTCACCGTATCCTGCTTCAGCAATAATGTCACGACATACTTTATCAACATCAAATGCCTTAACTCCTGCCTTAATGGCATCAAGGCCTGCAACTTGTGATTTTAGAACCGTGTCATACACTTCTCTCATTTCTTCTGAAGCATATCCTACGGCAACAGTCCTTGTCATATCGGCACACAATCCTCCGTAAACTGCCCCGAAATCCATGGTGAGAAAGTCCCCTTCTTCTACCTTCTTGTCAGAGGGAACTCCGTGAGGCTGGTTGGAATTTACTCCCGAAACACATATAGTTGGAAAAGCAAGGGCCTCTGCCCCCAGTTCAAACAAAACCCTTTCTATTTCCCGGGCAATTTGAATCTCAGTCATCCCCACCTTTATATATTCCAGTATATGTTGAAAAGCTTTATCACCCATAGCTTCTGCCTTCATTATGGTCAGAAGTTCTTCCGGTGTTCTTACGTTATCTTTAACCTTAACCAAGAAAATCACCCATTCCCGTCGCTTCACCGATTATCTTGTAAACATCCTGCATCATAATGGAAAAGCGCATTTCGTTTTGAAAATACTGAGCAGCAAGAGGGTCTTTAAGGACTATTCCGTAAAGTTCCTGAACCGATGACATCATTTCGGGAGTAAGTTCCTCTCCCATCATCTGTTTTGCCTGAATTTCAAGCTGCTTACTCTGAAAATCTTTAATCATCTTATCAAGATCAGGATTTCCCTTAATCTGCTGTTTTATTTGGTCATACTGTTTAAATTCTTCTGATTCCTTTATGGCTTTTGCTAAGCCATGTGCCTGGTCATATACGTTCATTTTTCTACCTCTTTAATTTATATGGTTCTGAATCTCCTAGACTTCCAAGAAGACAGGTAAGATTATAGGACTTCTCTTTGTTGTCTCATATATATAGCTGCTGAGAGCATCTCTTACCTGAGACTTCATGCTGTTCCAGTCTTTTATATTTCTTCTTTCACATTTTTCCAGTGCATCAACGGCAACTCTGCGAGCCTCTTCCATGAGACCTTCATTTTCTCTGACATATACAAAGCCTCTTGAAATAATATCAGGTCCCGATACTACAGTACGGCTTTCTCTTTCTATGGCAGCCACCACAATAAGGAGTCCTGATTCGGAAAGAAGTTTTCTGTCACGAAGCACAATGTTTCCTACGTCTCCAACTCCAAGTCCGTCTACAAGGATTGCATCTGCTTCCACCACTTTATCTTCTTTAAATGCCTTTCGTTTGCTCACATTGAGAACAGAACCGTTTTCCATAATGAAAATATTATCGCTCTTCATTCCCATGTTTTCAGCCAATTTAGCATGCTGAATAAGGTGTCTGTATTCTCCGTGAACCGGCATAAAATATTTTGGTCTTATGAGGGAGTGCATTAGCTTCAGTTCCTCTTGACAAGCATGACCGGATACGTGAATATCCGCAATGTCGGAGTAAATTACTTCTGCACCCTTTTCAAAGAGTTTATTTACTACATTGGAAACAGTCTTTTCATTTCCGGGAACCGGTGTGGATGAAAGAATTACCATGTCCCTTGGTTTTAGTTTAACGGCTTTGTGCTCTCCGGAAGCTATTCTGGATAATGCAGACATAGGTTCACCTTGGCTTCCGGTTGTGATGATAACAAGCTTGTCATCAGGTATATTTTTCGTCATTCTAAGGTCAACTATGGTTCCCTCGGGAATATTAAGATATCCCAGCTCTATGGCAAGGGCAACTACGTTTTCCATACTTCTGCCGGAAATCGCCACCTTTCTTCCAACTTTGATGGCGCTTTCGATAATCTTCTGCACTCTGTGTACATTAGATGAGAAAGTAGCTATTATAATTCTGGTCTTTGCTGTTCTGAATATGTTTTCAATAGTTTCTCCCACCACTTTTTCGGAAGCAGTGAATCCCGGTCTTGTGGCATTGGTACTGTCACAAAGCATAAGCATTACACCTTTTTTACCCACTTCTGCCAGCTTAGACAGATCTATAGGTTCGCCGTCAATAGGTGTATAGTCTATCTTAAAGTCTCCGGAGTGAAATACGGTTCCGGCAGGTGTATCTATTACCAGACACAAGGAGTCGGCAATGGAATGAGTAGTTCTGATGGTTTCCACATTAAAGGATCCCATCTGAATCTTATCACCGGCATTGATGGTTCTTAAATCGCCTACTACCTGATGTTCTTTTAATTTGTTTTGTACAAGTCCCAGTGTAAGCCGTGTGCCGTATACCGGAATCTTCAAGTTTCTCAGCAAATATGGAATAGCCCCTATATGGTCTTCGTGACCGTGTGTAATAACCATTCCCACTATCTTTTCTCTGTTTTCGATTAAATAGGTGAAATCAGGAATAACTATATCTATTCCATACATTTCATCTTCCGGGAAAGACATTCCGCAGTCTATTATCATTATCTGGTCGTTGTATTCCAGGAGTGTCATATTTTTTCCGATTTCGTTCAGGCCTCCTATGGGAATAACTTTCAGACTTGCCTCCTTCTTTCCTCTCACTTGTCTTCTTCTCATAAATTTCTTTTCCGTACCTTTCTTTTATTTACGAAAAGACAGCTCAAAATGAAATCTTTAATTATTTTACTACAATATTTATCAGTCTCGCCGGTACCGCTACTACCTTTACTACTGATTTTCCTTCAAGTAAGCCAAGAACTTTCTCATTTTCCATAGCTATCTTTTCCAGCTCCCCTCTGTCTGCATCAGCAGGAACCAGGAGCTTTTCTTTTACTTTACCGTTAATCTGAACAACTATTTCAACTGTATCTTTTACAAGAGCAGTTTCGTCATATTCCGGCCAACTCATAGTTGATACAGACTCTGTTTCTCCCATATGTTGCCACATTTCTTCGCAAATATGCGGTACAAATGGTGAAAGTATCAAAATTAAATCTTTAGTTGCCTTTCCAAGGAGGCCAACGTTAACATTGTCGGTTTCCTTGTACTTGTACATCTCGTTTACCAGTTCCATAATTGAACTGATAGCCGTATTGAAGCTGAATCTTCCTCCCACATCTTCACTTACCTTCTTTATGGCAGTGTTTAACATAAAGTTGAGGGATTTATCAGCTTCCGTTTCAATGACAAAAGCCTCAGGTATTTCAGGGTATTTTGCCTTAACTTCATATACAAGGCGATACACTCTGTTGAGGAATCTGAAGCTTCCTTCTACGCCGGCATCGGACCAGTCCAGCTCCCTTTCCGGCGGTGCAGCAAAGAGAATAAAAAGTCTGGCAGTGTCAGCACCGTATTTCTTGATTATCTCTTCAGGGCTTACCACATTACCTATGGATTTACTCATCTTTTTGCCGTCTTTGTTTACCATTCCCTGGGTAAGAAGATTTTTAAACGGTTCTTCATGGTCTACAAGTCCCAAATCATGAAGGAACATGTTAAAGAATCTTGCATACATCAAATGAAGGATAGCGTGTTCAACACCTCCAATGTACTGATCTACATTCATCCAATAGTTTGCTTTCTTTGAGTCGAAAACCTTTTCACTGTTCTTTGGATCACAGTATCTCAAGAAATACCATGAAGAATCAAGGAAAGTATCCATGGTATCAATTTCTCTCTTGGCTGCCTTGCCGCATATAGGACACACAGTGTCTCTGAATGTCTTGGATGTAGTAAGTGGTGATTCGCCTTTACCTGTAAATTCCACATCTGTCGGCAACAATACAGGAAGATTTTCTTCCTTTTCAGGAACCCAACCGCAAGAATCGCAGTAAATCATAGGTATAGGTGTTCCCCAATATCTCTGTCTTGAAATGAGCCAGTCTCTAAGCCTGTAATTTACAGACTTTTCTCCTATACCAGTCTTTTCAAGATGCTCAATGACCTTTTCTATGGCGTCTTTGTTGTTGAGACCGTCAAATTCACCGGAATTTATCATGGTACCTTCAGCAACAAAAGCTTCTTTCAGGTCGTAAAGATCCACATCTCCTGTTCCCGGATCTACTACAGGGATAATGTCCAGTCCGAACTTCTTAGCAAAATCAAAGTCACGCTGGTCATGAGCCGGTACCGCCATAATGGCTCCGGTTCCGTAACCCATGAGAACATAATCGGAAATAAAAATGGGAACTTCCTTACCGTTAAGTGGATTAACAGCGTATCTTCCTATAAATACGCCTGTCTTTTCGTTGGTAGTTGAGGTTCTTTCTATATCGTTCATATGCTCAACTTTATCTATATATTCCTTTACGGCTTCTTCGTACTCTGTTCCTTCCACCAGACTAAGCACATATGGATGTTCAGGTGCCAGAACCATATAGGTAACGCCAAAGAGAGTATCACATCTGGTGGTAAATACTCTAAGCTTTCTTTCATCGTCTTTTATTGCAAAGTCAACTTCTGCACCTATGGATTTTCCAATCCAGTTTTTCT
>JAZNUK010000022.1:0-5066 GCA_045592265.1 Candidatus Fimisoma sp.
GCAGATGTAAATTCTTAATAAATAAAGGAGGATGCAAAATTGGAATATATGATATGTTTTCTGGAAGGGATAATCACATTTATCTCCCCTTGTCTCCTCCCTATGCTTCCCATCTACATTTCCTACTTTGGTGGAGGCGAAGAACGAACCACCTCAAAAACCATAATAAATGCCCTTAGCTTTGTTTTGGGCTTTACATTGGTTTTTATTTCAATGGGTGCATTGGCCGGAACTGTGGGCAGCTTTCTCCGGGAGTATCAAACAACGGTAAACATAGTATCAGGAGTCATTGTCATCCTCTTTGGACTTAACTTCTTAGATATCATTAGCCTTAATATATTCAAAGGTATGGGGCCAAATGCAACCCGTAAAATAAACACGGGCAATATGAGCGTCCTTTCATCTTTAGTCTTCGGAATAATATTTTCTGTAGGCTGGACGCCTTGTGTAGGGGCCTTTCTCGGTTCAGCTCTCATGCTTGCATCTCAGCAAGGACATGTTACGGAAGGGGGGCTTATGCTCCTTTCCTACTCCTTAGGCCTTGGAGTTCCTTTCGTGCTAAGTGCCGTTCTCATCGACTATCTAAAGGGAGCCTTTCAGGTCATCAAGAAAAATTATAGAGTAATCAACGGTATCTGTGGTTGCCTCCTTATTCTCATGGGAATCATGATGGCAACCGGGACTTTAGGTAAAATGTTGGCATTGCTAAGCTAAACATCTTTCCTTTTAGTAAAACATTTTCGCTTTTAGGAGGAAATTCTTTATGAAAAGTCAAAAAACACTTTTTATTATTCTGATAGTTTTCGTGTTGGTATTGGCAGGGGCATATCTTCTGTACAATGCTTTAGGGGATAATTCCAGTGCGGACTACCTACAAGGTAACGACCAAGGGCAAGAAAGTGATTCCGCTTCACAGGAATCTGAAGCATCTTCACAGAATGGATCTTCGCAGGACCCTAAAATTTCGGCTCCTGATTTTAAGGTGTACGACAAAGATGGCAATGCTACATATCTATCAGATTATTCCGGCAAGCCCGTAATAGTCAATTTCTGGGCCAGTTGGTGCGGTCCTTGCAAAATGGAAATGCCCGACTTTGAGGACAAATATCGGGCATTTGGAAGTGATATTCAGTTTATGATGGTCAACATGACCGACGGTTATCGTGAAACCGTTGACACCGCTTCTTCCTTTATTGAGGAGGAAGGATATGTTTTTCCTGTTTTCTATGATAGGGATTCCTCCGCCACCAACACCTACGGCGTTTATTCCCTGCCTATGACCTTCTTCATCGATGCTGACGGGTACATAGTCGCTCAGGCCACCGGCGCTATTGATGGAGAGACACTGCAAAGGGGCATTGATATGATGTAGCCCCTGCTAATTCTTCATCTGAAATCTTCCATTCTTAAAATTCGTGGGCTGGTCAAAGAAATTTCTCCAGCTCTTCTATTTCTATTGCTTCTCCTTTTTTCCTTCTCTCCAGAAGGTTCTTTACCCGGTCAAAGGTTGCTTTGTCAATAGGAAATTTGGTCATAATGAAAGCCACTCCCATCATGGCCAATCCCGGAATCACGACAAAAGCATTTTCTACCCAATTCAATGCAGTTTGAGATTGAACTGCCAGTTCACTGTTGAAACCTGCAAGCTCCAATATTATTCCAAGCATCTGCAGCCCCACTGCGATTGAAACAGATTCGGAAAGTGCCTGAAGAGAGATAACCGCTCCTGAATGCTTTTCTCCCGAAACCAGTTCCTCTACTTCGCACACATCGTATATCATTGCCGGCATAAGCTGCCAGTAACATGCATTGGCAATAGCGTAAAACAAGCATGCGGCAATCATCACAGGGTAATTATCAATTCCTACAAACTTTGTACACACTAGAAGGGCACCGCACACCCCGATAATTCCCATAAACGCACCTTTCTTGCTGAATCTGCCGGCCAATTTAGCTATAAAAGGAACAGATATTACTCCTACAATTGTTATCATGAACAGAACAGCTGAAATAGTGGCTCCATCCAGCATCATGTTAAATTCAAGAAAGAATACTAAATCTGACGACAAGGTAGTGTTGGCAATAAGGTATGCCAAGCTTGCACCTATGATTACTCTGATAGGTCGTAGCTTCAAAATATTCCAATACTCCTTGAAAACTTGTGGCAAAGTGCTTACAAAGGAGCCCTTTTCTTTCTTAGGTGGCTTAACAAAATTCTTAACATCGTCATTCTTTATTGATAAAGCGCATAATAGCAGTGCCACAGTTCCGCAAACACCTACCATCATTCCCACAGTCTGCCATGACTGTGCCTCGGTTCTTCCCTGACTGATGCAATAATCTACAACTATCGGAGGTAATACCATTCCAAGACACATTCCTACCTGATTAAATATATAGGAAAAAGACCGCAGTACCGTCCGCTCATCGTAATCATCGGTCAAATCCGAACCCCATGCAAGATAAGGAACAAAGAAAGACGAAAAACAGGTCCAGTAAGCTATTACCATGATGCCATAATATATAACCTTTACTGTTTGAGTCGCATCTATAGCCGTGAACAGCAGACTTGTTATTATGGCCACCGGGAATGCCCCTATCAACAAGAAAGGCTTTCTTTTGCCAAATCTGCTGACAGTTTCATCAGACTTGAATCCCACAATAGGTGCACAAATTGCTTCCCATATGGACCCCAAAGCGGAAATGGTTCCTGCAACCGCCGGCGTAACCCCTGCAACTGTGGTCAAAAACAGCAGCAAGAATGTTCCTGACAAGGTATACATGGCGTTGTCGCATACTGCACCTACCCCGTATGATAACTTAGTTTTAAGACTTAACTTCATTTTTTGTCACCTCATTTCTCTCTAACCACAGTGTAAAGTATATAGTTACCATATAGTCAAGAGGTTTTTTCTAAAATTTACCGGTAGAATTTGACCACAATAAAAAATATCGGAAAGCATAACTCTTGAAAGGCTTGAAAAGACCGAAGACCCAAAAAAGCGCGAAGATTTCTAAAGTTAATATAAAAAGAAAGATATTTCAAGTATTGATACTTAAAACTATCTTTCTTTTTTCTTTAAAAAAATTATTTTTAACGGACTACTTAAACATATCCTTTATTCTATCGGCAAAGCCGTCTCTTTTCTGGTAGCACTCTTCTGTAACCACCTTACCCATTTCACTGACAGCCTTTTTCTGCTTACTGTTTAGCTTGGTTGGTACCTCAAGATTTACTTTCACATAGAGATCTCCCTTTGACTCTCGGCGTAGTTTTTTAACACCCTTGTCTTTCAATCTAAAAACGGTTCCCGATTGGGTTCCGGCAGGTATCTTGTACGAAACCTTGCCTTCAAGAGTTGGCACCACAAGTTCGGCACCAAGTGCTGCCTGGTCAAAAGTAATAGGCATTTCCAAGTACAAATTATCCCCTTTTCTCTTAAATACCTTGTGAGGTTTTACAGTCAGTACGATGTACAAGTCACCTGTAGGACCTCCGTTTATACCCGGTTCCCCTTGTCCTCTTATAGGAATTACACTTTCGTTGTCCACACCTGCAGGAATATCTATGGAAATCTTAACGGTCTTCCTTATTTTTCCTGCTCCTCCGCAAGTTTCGCACGGCTCTTCTATAATCTGACCGCTACCGCCGCATTGGTCACAGGTATTTACACTTTGGAACTGTCCAAAAGGTGTTCTCTGCATCTGGCTTACCTGACCGCTGCCACCACACCTAGGACAAGTTTTCTTGGAAGTCCCCGCTTTTGTACCTTCTCCGTTACAAGTTCCGCAAACAACATACTTGTTGATTTCAACTTCTTTCTTGGTTCCAAAAGCCGCTTCCTCAAAGGTGATGGTAATAGCTTTCTGTAAATCCCTACCCTTTTTCGGCTGATTGGCCCGTCTCTGCTGTCCGCCACTAAAACCGCCACCGAACATTCCGCCAAACATGTCGAAAATATCCTCAAAGCCGCCAAAGCCGCCTCCGAAACCGCCACCAAACCCGGCATTGGGATCTACGCCCGCATGACCAAATCTGTCATATTTACTTTTTTTCTCCGGATCGGACAAAACTCCATATGCCTCGTTTATTTCTTTAAACTTTTCTTCAGCTTCCTTATTTCCGGGATTTTTATCGGGATGATATTTCATAGTCATCTTGCGAAAGGCTTTTTTTATTTCATCTTCGCTTGCACCTTTCTGCAAGCCTAACACTTCATAATAATCGCGTTTTTCTGCCATCTTCAAACCTCTAATTTTTTAAGTACATTAGCCTCCAACCCACATCAGCAACAAGCAAGCAAATTCGCCCCCGTAAAGAGGCGAATTTAGCAGCCATACTTTCTTCTTTCTGATATTAGTTGTTATCGTCAACCACTTCGTAGTCGGCATCAACTACATTTTCATCGGCAGGGGCAGCCTGTGGTTCTTCCGCTGCCTGACCAGGATTGAAACCTGCTCCTGCAGCAGCCTGTGCCTGTTCATACAACTTTGTTGAAATCATATGGAACTTTTCTGTTAAGGCTTCAGTTTTTTCCTTTATCTGATCAACAGTTCCGTTATTCAGCACTGCCTGAAGCTGATCTTTAGCATCGTTGATTTCGTTCTTTTCTTCTTCGCTCAGTTTATCTCCAAGGTCTTTAACAGACTTTTCTGTTTCATAAACAAGTCCTTCTGCCTTGTTTCTTATTTCTACTTCTTCTTTTCTCTTCTTGTCTTCTTCTGCATACTGCTCGGCTTCCTTAACCTTTGCATTGATTTCTTCTTCAGAAAGATTTGTTGAAGAAGTAATTGTAATTCTCTGCTCTTTGCCGGTTCCCATATCCTTTGCACTTACGTTAACGATACCATTGGCATCAATATCGAAAGTAACTTCAATCTGTGGAATTCCACGAGGGGCAGGTGCAATACCTGTAAGCTGGAATCTTCCTAAAGTAGTATTTCCTGCTGCCATTTCTCTTTCACCTTGCATTACGTGAATGTCCGCCGCAGTCAGGTTATCCGCTGCAGTAGAGAAAATGTGGGCGCTCTTTCTAGCAATACAGGTATTTCTTTCAATAAGTCTG
>JAZNUK010000023.1:0-5058 GCA_045592265.1 Candidatus Fimisoma sp.
CTGGGTGGCGATGGATGACAAGTTTATCCAAACAAATACTAGAAAACAAACACAAAAAAAGTTATAATTAACGTATACGATGAGCACTACCAAATATTAGAAGTTACAAGGAGGAGGCAGAAACCCATGCCACTTTACAACCTATTAATTTTAGCAGCACTGCTCCTGCTGATTATTATATCGGTGATATTATCAATAAGGATCGCAGGAAACAAAACAGCAAATCCGTCACTTGCAAAAGGATTTCTGCTCACATTTGTTTGCCTAATCGTAGCGGCAACAGCCTACCTTTCAATAGCCGCCGCCACCGGAAAGCTTATCCCGCCTCAGCCGGTGACATCCTTTAACCCGGATATGTACGGATATCATGAAAATATTAAAGCAGACAACGGCGATGTTTATACGGGAGATTTCGTTGCCGGATATTACGACGGCAAAGGAAAAATCATCTACAAAGACGGTTCAACCTATGACGGAGAGTGGACAAAAGGCAAGAGAAACGGCCACGGCATATTTACGAGTATCTATGGATGGACATATACGGGAGAATATAAAGATAATATAAAAGAAGGACAAGGCATCTGCACCTTCGCTGACAAATCTGTATATGAAGGTCAGTGGAAAAATGATTCACCAAACGGGGAAGGTAAATACACTGGGGCAGACGGTTCCGTCATAGAAGGTCAATGGACCGACGGAATCAAAAACAATACGGCTGTAAAAACTTTTTCCGACGGATCCGTTTATAGCGGACAGTGGAGCAACAACCTGCCAAACGGAAGCGGCACCTATTCCAGCGTTTCCGGATGGAGCTATGTGGGACAATTTAAAGACGGCATCAAATCAGGACAAGGAAAGATGACTTACACCGACGGTGCCTCTTATGACGGTCAATGGCAAAACGACGTTAAAAACGGTTCAGGAACCCAAGTTTATGCCAACGGCAGCACATATACGGGCCGGTGGTCCAACAACAAAGAAAACGGAAAAGGTATCTTGAAAAGCAATGAAGGCTGGACTTATGACGGAGATTTTGTAAACGGTATTCGCCAAGGAACAGGTACACTGACTTACAAGGACGGTGCCCTTTATACAGGCTCTTTTAAAAATGGCCTTCCTGACGGTACCGGCTATTTAAAAAGCGCCCAAGGCTGGACCTACGACGGAGAATGGAAGTTGGGTCAGAGAAGCGGACAAGGTACATATACTTATTCCGACGGTTCTCTTTATACAGGCTCGTGGAAATCCAACAAAGAAAACGGACAGGGTAAATACACCGATTCCGCAGGCTGGATATATGAAGGAGAATGGAAAAACGGTTTAAAAAACGGCAACGGCACTCTCAGTTATGCCGACGGCTCTGTTTATACCGGTGCCTTTGTCTCCGATGTACAGACCGGAAAGGGTAAAATGATAAGTGCCGAAGGCTGGACATATGAAGGTCAGTGGAAAAACGGAATAAGAAGCGGCGAAGGAATTTACACTTACGAAGACGGCTCAACTTATGAGGGAAGCTGGAAAAACAACAAGGAAAACGGCCAAGGAACACACATTGATGCTTCCGGCTGGACCTATACCGGACAATGGGAAAACGGTCTCCGTCACGGGCAAGGAAAGATAACCTACAAAGACACATCCTATTATGAAGGTGACTGGGAAAACAACCTGAAACAAGGCAATGGTGTCCACACCTATTATGATGAAAACGGCAAATACTTTGGCACATATGAAGGAGAGTTTTCCGCTGACAAGAGAAACGGTCAGGGAACCTTTACATACCAAAGCGGATATGTTCAAAGCGGTCTTTGGGTCAACGATAATTTTGCACAACAAATCCAACAATAATCAAGTTTACACACATTTATTCTTTTTATATATGGGAATTTTCAAATATGAAATTCCCATTTTTTATTGTCATAAAACCTTGTCCCCATCATAGACTGTATTAAACCTAAGAAAAGAGGACAACTATATGAACAGCTTCCGAAAAATATTGGAAATGTTGCCGCCGTCTATTACGGAGGAATTGAAACTCATGCCAATGACAACTATCCAACAGATTGAAGAAATAAGGCTTAGATGCGGTGTTCCCGTTATACTCAACTGTAGTTGCGGAGAACGAAATCTAGCCGGAAGTATAACAAAAGAAGAATTGCAACAAACCCTCAACAACCTGATAAAGTTTTCATATTACGCTTACCAAGACGATCTTGCAAAAGGTTTTGTAACCATTGAAGGCGGCCACCGGGTGGGAATATGCGGGAAGGCGGTAATCAAAGAAGGACAACCGTCCCTTATAAAGGAAATCAGTTCCATGAATATCAGGTTTACCAAAGAACTTAAAGGATGCGCAAACCCTTTGATTACCACGGTAATAAAAGAAGGAAGACCTGTTAACACCCTTATAGTAGCTTCGCCCGGTTGCGGCAAAACCACATTGTTAAGAGATATTGCCCGAATCCTCAGTAAACGTCAAATAAAAGTAGCAATATGTGATGAACGCTCAGAAATTGCCGGAATGTATAATTCTGTTCCGAGCTTCGATCTGGGTCCAAGAACAGACGTTATAGACGGCTGCGACAAAGTTTACGGCATACCTATGTTAATACGATCAATGGCACCTCAAGTTATAATTACCGACGAAATAGGAAAAACGGAAGACCTCCGTGCCGCACAGCAATGTCTCAGCAGCGGTGTAGCCCTCATAACCTCGATCCACGGCTCCTGTTATGATGATATAGAGAATTCCACCATAGGACCTTTACTTAAAAAGAATTTCTTCAAAAATCTAATCTTTCTATCTAAATCCCAAGGTCCCGGAACCATAGAAGAAATCCGCAGCGCGTAATAAGGAGCAGCAAAGTGTTAAAAGTTATAGGACTCATGGGAATAGTAATATCTTCGGGCCTCATAGGCATAATGAAAGCCTGTATGCTAAAGGAGAGGGTGAATCTTTTGGAAGATTTTCTTCAAATGATAATGGATATTAAAAGTCAAATTAATTACTTTCGCGAGCCCCTCCCTCATATTTTCGCCAAAATACCAAAAAAAGAGAATTCAACCGCCTATTGTCTTCTAAAGGAAGTGGAGACCTGTCTAAAGGAAAAAACGGCTGAAATCCCCAAAATTTGGCCTCTGAAGGCACAAGAAACATACAAGAACACCCCTGTTACCCAAGATGACATGAGCGTTATAAATTATATCAGTACTTTTCTAGGGCAAACGGACTACGAAAATCACATTGTTCATTTTGATTATCTTCAGCGAAAGCTGACAGGGCAAATAGAAGAGGCTCAAAGAATATCGGTTACCAAGGGTACCATGTACAGAAAAATAGGATTCTTTATCGGTGCCATTATAGCCATATTATTTATTTAAGACGAGGAGAAAAAACATGTCCTTTGAAATAGATATTTTGTTTAAAATTGCCGCCATTGGTATTGCCATAGCTCTTTTAAATCAGATTCTGACAAAAGCGGGAAGAGATGAGGAGGCTATGATGGTTACTCTGGCGGGGGTAATTATCGTTTTGACCGTAATAATCAAAATGATTGCTCAGTTTTTTGATGTAATTAAAACTTTTCTGGAATTTTAAATATGATTACTTTACTTAAGATATGTGCCATTGCAATCGTTGCCGTCATAATAATTTCGTTAATAAAAACATATAAGCCGGAACTGGTGGTTGAGGTGACCTTATGTGCCTCTGTAATTCTGCTGTATTTTCTTATGGACAGTCTAAAAAGCGGTTTTTCCTTTATCGCGGACATCTATGAGGAGTTGTCTTACGGTAAAGAGTATTTTCCAATAATTTTAAAGGTTCTTGGCATAGCTTATGTGACGGAATTTGCAGTAGCTTTGTGTAATGATGCAGGGGAAAAAGCCATAGGAAGCAAGATAGAGTTGGCCGGGAAAATAGCTATTTTCTTCGCAGCGGTTCCTATTTTCCTTTCTCTGCTTAATTTATTAAATGGATTGGTTTGATGGAATATCAGGAAATACTGAATCAACAATTTAATAAAGTAATAGACCAAGAGGAGATGACGGACATTTCTAATAGGGTAGGTGAGCTGACAGGGGGCCTTTCCGACCAATTTACTATAGAAAACATTCTTAATGCCACTATGGAAGGAAAAAGCATCTTTGAAAACCAAGCCATCATTGAGGGGCTAAAGGAGCTTTTTTTCTACGAGATACATAATGCTTTGACTCTAGGCGTTGAAATCCTAAGCATATGCATAATAATAGGGATATTAAAGAACCTTTCTTCTTCTTTTAGCAGTAAGTCCGTGTCTGACATAAGTATGATGGTGTGCACCATGGTAATCATCGGAATTGCAATCAACAGCTTTAAAATTACATACAATCTGGCGATAGACTCCGTTACAACCATGGCATATACCATGGGAATACTGGCACCGGTTCTCCTTGGAATTCTAATATCCACAGGATCCATAACTTCCGGAACCATACTCAGTCCCATGATAATAGGTTCTGTGTCAGGGATGGCTTTTATCCTAAAAACCATAGTTTTGCCCGCTTTATTTGCCGCTACAATTTTGAGCCTTATAAATTGTTTAACAGAAAAAGATTATGTAAACAAGCTTGCAAAACTTCTTCGCAATGCGGCAGTGACCCTTACGGGATTGTTGCTGGTACTTTTGACCGGTATTATTACCATTCAAGGTCTTTTAACTGACACAACCGACGGTTTGCTCATGAGCACTGCCAAGTATTCTTTGAGCACGTTTATTCCCATAGTAGGGAATTTTACCTCGGATACGGTAGAACTTTTTCTCCGTTGCATGACTTCAATAAAAAGTGTTACCGGGGTCTTCGGTATAATACTGCTTATTCTCATGGTATTGGTTCCAATATTGAAAATCCTATGTGTCGCTGTAATCTACAAGATAATGGCTGCTCTTACAGAACCGGTTACGGATACTAAGATTTCAGGAGGACTCAGCGATATGGGCAGTTGTCTCATTTCGATAGGTTCTATTATGTTTTTTACAGCCCTTCTTTTTATCATGTTTATTACCACAATTATGAAACTTG
>JAZNUK010000024.1:0-10013 GCA_045592265.1 Candidatus Fimisoma sp.
GGACTGTAAATCCGTTAGCTGAGCTTTCGATGGTTCGAATCCATCTCCCTCCACCAAATACAATATAAAATGTGCGGAAGTGGCTCAGTGGTAGAGCATCGCCTTGCCAAGGCGAGGGTCGCGAGTTCGAATCTCGTCTTCCGCTCCATTTTTTTAATTTTAATATAGTTTGTATGTCAGGCGACGTGCGGATGTGGTTTAGTGGTAAAACCTCAGCCTTCCAAGCTGATGATACGGGTTCGATTCCCGTCATCCGCTCCACATTAACATGGGCTCATAGCTCAGCTGGATAGAGCAACGGCCTTCTAAGCCGTGTGTCCGGGGTTCGAATCCCTGTGGGCTCACCATTTTTTTGGGGTATCGCCAAGCGGTAAGGCACTGGGTTTTGATCCCAGCATTCGTAAGTTCGAATCTTGCTACCCCAGCCAAGCGTGACCCATTAGCTCAGTCGGCAGAGCACTTGACTTTTAATCAAGGTGTCCGGAGTTCGAATCTCCGATGGGTCACCAAAGTCAAACCGCGGCGATTAGCAAGTAATCGGACATGGAGAGGTGTCCGAGTGGTTTAAGGAGCTGGTCTTGAAAACCAGTGACTCCGAAAGGGGCCGTGGGTTCGAATCCCACCCTCTCCGCCAAAACAGATATTTAAGCCCGGAGAAGTACTCAAGTGGCTGAAGAGGACGGTTTGCTAAACCGTTAGGGTTCGTTTAGGGCCGCATGGGTTCGAATCCCATCTTCTCCGCCATTTATAGGGGTATAGCTCAGTTGGTAGAGCAGTGGTCTCCAAAACCACGTGTCGAGGGTTCGAGTCCTTCTGCCCCTGCCATCACAATTATATATCGGGGTGTAGCGCAGTTTGGTAGCGCAACTGGTTTGGGACCAGTGGGCCGCGGGTTCAAATCCTGCCACCCCGACCATTTTTTTTAAGACGTGGGCCTTTAGCTCAGTTGGTCAGAGCGTCCGGCTCATAACCGGCAGGTCCCGGGTTCAAGTCCCTGAAGGCCCACCACTATTTAATAAGTTGTGTATGTATGCCCAGATAGCTCAGTAGGTAGAGCAGGGGACTGAAAATCCCCGTGTCCTTGGTTCGATTCCGAGTCTGGGCACCACAGATAATTGATAATCGCTGCAGGTTACCTCGGCGGTTATTTTTTGTTGATTTTAACCGAATGAATATGGTAGTATAACCATTAATAGGTTATAGAACTTGATAATGTTAAAGTTGCGACAGGACTTTATGGATGCAATGAGGTGAATGTATGGAAGCAATAAGGAACTTAATAATGACTCAAGGGGTCTTGCTCAGATGGGGCATAGTGGTTGCGTTTGTTGTAATTTTATTTGTTTTGGTAGGGAAGACCGGGTTCGGAGACATTTTCAGCCCTTACTACTGGATGGAAAAGAAAAAGAAAAAAGCAAAAAAAGCAGGTCACTATGTGGTAGGTAAATTGGTTGATTATAATTGGCATTGGGACAGAGACGACCACGAGAAAGAGTATAATTGTCAGTATCAATACGAGTTTAACGGTGAAACTCGTATACATAAAGTTCATTATGATGGAAACAATGACCCTTATGAAACAATCGAAATATATTATGATGCTGAGAAAAATGAGATTATAGAGCGCAAGGGGTATTATGGTTGCCTTACATTGCTTTTTGCGTTACCATTACTGGCATGTAAATGTGCACCCCTTATAGGGGGCTATTATATAGCAAAATTCCTTGGACTGTTTTAAAAAATGTAATCGACAAAATATAATGTAATAATTTAAAAAAAGGTATGCAAAGGAGACCATCTATGAGTGAATTGTTTGAAGGTCAAGAATCCATGATGATTACAGGTATTATTTCTCTAGCGGTTATAGTTATTTCGGCAATTGTATTAATTAAAACAGGAATAATGCAAAAACTGGATGATTTTTTTAACCCGTATGCTTGGATTGAAAAGAAAGAGAAGAAGGCGAAGGAACAGGGGCATGTATTGGAAGCTGTACTGCTGGATTGTAAGAGAGAACGTGATGATGGCAGGTGGGAGTATGACTGTAAATACGAATACATAGTGAACGGTGAGAAACGTATATATCGAAAAGAATTCGATAAAATGCCACCTGAAAAGATTAATCTCTATTATAAAGACACTCCTGATAAAATAATAGACGACAATATGGGTCATGAGTTATTGGCGCGGGTTTTTGGAATTTTCAGATTAGTTGTAAGGCTGTCTCCGATAATTATCGCCGGAATAGTTGTAAAATTTCTTGGATTGGTGTAAACGATAATACAGATATGAGTGCGATAAAACCTGGGCTTATAGAACAAAATCTAAACGGCAAGACAAGCAAAAAACTAGGCGCAAACCGAGCAAAAAACTAGGCGCTAGACAAGCAAAAAACTAGGCGACAAGCCCCAAATAAAAAACTACCCACGGTATAATGGGAATTCAAGACCACTATACAGGGGTAGTTTTTGTCCTATAAGCCTAGTTTTTACGTATTACAGTATTTCAAAAGCAACCCAATTAGAAACCAGATACGCTATCGCTGCCATCACGCAGGCGAAAGAAATGACCTTGGACTTGACCTTTGATTCCTTTTCAAAGACCGCCATAGAGGTAATCCAAGATATAACCAAAGTAATCAACGCTATAACCGTCATCTTGTTTATCATAGCTGCCCAACCTCTGAAAATAAAGCAAATAATTGCAACTATGAGAACGGTGAGAAGATACTTCAACCATCCCCCACGATTAAATAAAATGGGAATGAGCAAAGCAGCCCATATTATTCCCAACAGAATACATTTTAGCATTAGTATAATCAAAGCTTCCATATCCGATTAACTACTCCTTGTCTTACTTTAATTTGTTTTATAGTGTTGCTCCTCTTTTATTGCTGTTTTGCACCACTGCTCTAGAGCATATCACAAATACTTGAAATTTTAAATACTTTTTCTCAAACTATGTTGTAAAAATTCCTCCTAAAATCCGATTTTGTCAACAAATCCGAGGAAATGTAGCAAAAATAGTGGTGTTTTCAAGGCGATGTTGACAAAATATAGTAAAAATGAGCAAAATGGCAACAAATTTCACGAATTTGTTGCCATTTTTGTTGGTATGATGCATGTTTTGTCAACGCGGTCCCGAAAAACCTCAGTTTCGGGTGTAAAAATGAAGATTTTGTTGACATTTTCCCTTTTAAATTTCTGTTTTGTCAACGTCACCTTTGGAAAGGGGCGCGAAAGATTTCTTGGGGAACTGAAGAAAGGAAAAAAGCGGAAAGAGATTGAAACAGGAAAAGAAATCAAAAATGAATCGGAAAGAAGTCGGAAAGAAGTCGGAAAGAAACCGGAAAGGAACCGGGAAAAAATTGAAACAGGAAAAGAAATCGGAAAGGAAGCAGAAAGAAACCGGAAAGAAACCGGGAAAAAATTGAAACAGGAAAATAAATCGGAAAGGAATTGGGAAAGAAATTGGAAAAGGACGGAGCGGGAGTTCCGGAAGAAGCAAATGGCTCTCTAAAAACATCAAAACAAGGATTGAAAAGGTCGCGGAGGATAACCAAAACAAGGATTGAAAAGGTCGCGGCGAATAACCAAAACAAGAAGCAAAAGGACGGAGACAAACAGTCAAAACAAAGTAAAGGAAAAAAGTGAATAAGTTTCCATAAAATGGCTGAAAAAACAGCATGAAAATATCCGACAAAATTCGCCATAAAGCTTGATATTAACACGTTTAAGGTATATAATAAACTATGTATGATTATAAGGAGGAGAACATGGCGCAATTATATTACAGATACAGCACAATGAACGCCGGCAAATCTATTGAACTCATCAAAGTTGCCTACAATTATGAGGAGAGAGGAAAGAACGTTTTAACTCTTGTTCCTGCTGTAGATGACAGATACGGAGTAGGGTTGATAACCTCCCGCATAGGAGTTCAAAGGGAGGCTCTCATAGTCAAAGATGACACAAACATTTTGGAACTGTATCTTAGAGAAAACGAAAAAAGAAAAATTGACTGCGTGCTCATAGATGAATGTCAATTCCTAAGAAAGCACCATGTGCAGGAGCTGGTTGAAATTGTAGATAGTTGCGATGTTCCTGTTTTGGCATACGGATTGAAAAACGATTTCAGAAACGAACTCTTTGAAGGTTCGTACTATATGCTTATTTATGCGGACAAGATTGAAGAAATCAAGACTATTTGCTGGTGTGGACGCAAAGCCACCATGGTAGCAAGAGTGGTTGACGGCCAGTTTGTAAAGCAGGGTCAGCAGGTAGTTATAGGGGGCAACGATATGTATGTTTCCTTGTGCAGGAAACATTATAACGACGGTCGACTGGGCCCCGGAAGGTAAAAGTAAAAATCGACCCATAGAATACAGGGTCACAAGTGACCGTAAAAAGTCATAGACGCACGGGTACAAAAGGGTACAAAAAGATACAAAAGGGTACAAAAGAGCACAAAAGGAAAGAGAAAAACAGGTATTGAAAAATGAGAAAAATCATGACCATGAAGATGAATTTAAAAACCTCGGCTATCGTTATTTGCATGGCCATAATGATAACGATTGTCTTAGCAATTACCATGGCAACGAAAGCATATGCAGCCACCGGAACGGTGTCGGACAAAGCCGGACTCAATATGAGAAGCGGTCCGGGAACCGAATATTCAATTCTGACCGTTCTCAACTACGGGGAGACCTTTAACATAATCGAATCGGAAAAAGACAAGGACGGAGACATTTGGTACAAGATAATTGCCAACGGCTCTTACGGCTATGTTTTCTCGCAATATGTTGACGTAAAGGAAGACATCGAATACACTCCGGACCGGTCCTTTGAAGAACAGTTGACCGCTCAGGGATTTCCGGAAAGTTACAAAGACTATCTAAGAAACCTTCATGTAGCCTATCCAAACTGGGTATTCAAGGCACATAAAACGGGCCTTCAATGGAATGATGTAATCGCAAAAGAAAGCGTAGTAGGAAGAAACTTGGTTCACACCAGTTCCCCTGAATCGTGGAAATCCAAGGAGTACGGAGCATACGACCCAAGTACCGGACAATACGTCATATTTGACAGCGGCGGATGGGTATCCGCATCCGAAGGCATAATCAAGTATTACATGGATCCCAGAAACTTCATAAATGAAACAGGGGTTTTCCAGTTCATGGCACACTCCTTCGATGCCCAGACTCAGACAAAGGAAGGCCTCCAGAAGCTGGTTGCAGATACCTTTATGGCAGGAACCTTCCCGGAGAAAAACCAGTCTTATAACAACAAAACTTATGGCACATATTCAGAACTGCTTATGGACGCAGGTATAAAGGCAGGAGCCAATCCTTATGTACTGGCATCTATGATTATAACCGAGCAAGGCAGAAACGGAAGCGGAAACAGCATATCCGGTCGGGTTTCGGGCTACGAAGGATACTATAACTTCTTCAACATCAGAGCTTATGCCCACAGCGGCAGAGACGCGGTGGAAAACGGCCTTATATACGCCAAGGGAAAAGGGAGCTATGAAAGACCTTGGAACAGCAGGATTAAATCCATAATAGGCGGGGCAATCTTCTACGCAGAAGAATACATAAACAACAATCAGGATACCCAGTACCTGAAAAAGTTTAATGTTATGAACGGACTCAACAGCGTGGCAACCCATCAATATATGACCAACGTAAAAGGAGCGGCACAGGAAGCCGCGGATCTAAAGAGTGGATACACATCCATTATAGATTCGCCGCTGACTTTCTATATACCCGTTTACAACAACATGCCAGATGTGACCTGCGCACAGCCGGGGAGCGGAAACAATGATTATTTCCTTAAATCACTGGCAGTTGCAGGCTATCAGTTAACACCGACCTTTGATATGTACAGGACGGACTATGAACTTCTGGTACCGGCAACAACTACTCACATCAGCATTGATGCGGTAGCAAGAGATTCGGGGGCTAAGGTTACCGGAGGAGGCAAGGTGGCACTTACAGGAGATGTAACCAAGGCGACAATAGTTGTGACAGCATCCAGCGGAGCAACCAAGAAGTATAATATTACCATTGCCAAGCAAGCTCAGCCACAAGGCGGTTTAGAAAGCTCCAAGTATCAAATAGGTGAATATGTAACCGGTGTAGACTTTGATACCACTGTGAGAACCTTTAAGAATAATATTTCTGTTCCTGCGGGACACACATTAAAGGTGACTAATGTAGCCGGAAAGGAAATAACCGATGGCAATGTTGCTACAGGCATGAATGTAGTTCTTTACGATGAAAATAACAAGGCAATAAAGAATATAAATATAGTTGTCAGAGGAGATGTTAATGGCGACGGAAAGATTACATCAGTAGATCCATTGATGACCAAAAGATATATAATTAAAACTTATGATTTAAAAGGTGCTTATTTTGCAGCATCGGATATTAACCAAGATGGAAAGGTTACATCTGTAGATGCTCTGTACATGAAAAGGCATATAATCAAAACTTATGAAATAAAAAATTAGGCGGTACAAAAAGTGAGAAAGAGATTAGTAGTTTTTATATTAATATTTGCAATGTGTTTGTGGAGTGTAGCCACACCCCAAGAGGTTTCTGCAGCCACCTCTGTTAGCGCGAGCTTTTCAGGGGGCGGGACATGCAATATAGGCGAAACCGTAACGGTAACCTTGACTTATTCCGGCGCAACTTTTGGGTCGGCAACGGTTGATTTTGCCTACGACACTTCAGTATTACAGTTGGTTTCCAGCAGTGACGGACCACAGTCCGCGGCAGGGCGTTTCAATCAAAGCATCATAAACGAAAACGGGGTATCATCCTTAACCTGTTCAGCCACGTTTAAGGCTATCGGAACAGGCAATACCACTATATACGCATACTTTATTGAAGGTTCAACATACGATTTTGAACCTATTTCTGCACCTGATAGATCTGTCAGTGTTGCGGTACGAAACCCTCAACCTGTAGCTTCAAGCAATGCGGACTTGTCTGCTCTGTATGTTTCTGCAGGAAGTCTGTCACCTTCGTTTTCCGCAGGAACAACTTCATATACAGTCAGTGTTGCCAATGATGTGACAACTTGTACCATCAGTGCTCAGCCTGCAGATTCCAAGGCCACATGGGATGTAACGGGGTCAGCAAGCTTATCCGTGGGAAAAAATGTTCGCAAAGTTATAGTAACAGCCGAAAATGGCAATACAAAGACGTATACCATTAGCATTTACAGAGCTGATAAAAACGGTAACACCTCTTCCGGCAAAGACAACGAAGTGGGTGACAATGGCAATGAAGACAAGAATGACGAAAAAAAGGAAGATGAAAACAAACAGGAAGAGCCAAAGGAAATTTTGGTAACCCTGGGTGAAAAAACTTATATTATTTGTGAAAACTATGAAACTAACTCATATCCGAAGGGATTCCAGATGACCACGGCCTTTTATGGTGAAGAGGAAATTCCTGTATTTAAGGATAAAGATTTAGAGAATACCGTTGTTATTTTAGTAGATAAAGAAACGGGAGAGCAAAAATGGTTTTTCTACGATGAAGAAAATGACACCTTCTATGATACAAAGACTCTTACCGTAGAAGACATAATGAGCTATGAAAAGGAGGCCTTCAGCAGTGATGGACGCGGGGAGAAGCAACCTTTTGAAACGGAAGGTGAAAAGATGTTGGTATACGTGCTCCTAGGTACTCTGACAATTCTCTTCCTGCTCATTATAATTCTTCAAGCTATGATAATGAAGGGTAAGAAAAAGAAAAAGGCAGAAAAGAAGAAAAGACGCAGCACTAAGTATTCACAGCCAATTGAAACCGAGGAAATTCAAGCCGGAGAAGAAGGTCAAGTAGGGGAAGAAAATCAAGCAGGAGAAGAGGCAATTCAAGCCGGAGAAGAGGAGCCTCAAGTTGGAAAAGAGGAAATGCATCCGGGAGAAGAAGAACTCCTGGTGAAGGAAGAGGGGCTTCAAAAGGAAGAAGAGCCTCAGATGAACGACGAGGAACTTCCAAAAGAAGAAGAGAAACCTCAGGTAAGCGACGGGGAACTTCCAAAAGAAGAAAAGAAAGAAGAGCCCTTCAAAACGGAAGAAGTGTTGAAAACAAAAGAAACACCAACCATCCAACAAACAATGCAAAACGGAAGAATGGACTTTGAGGATATAGATTTCGAGAAGTAAAAACCTCGAAAAGAATGTTAAAAAAATATCAAAATTCCCATTGACTAACATTCCGTGGGGGTGTATAATTATGAAAAAGTTATTTATTTAACAAACACCCCCATGGTAAATGAAGCATACCGGCTATATTGAATGCAGGCGTGAGAATGCAATGGTAGAAATGTGATAGTAGAATGCTGCAGCAAAAATAATGTAGCACAATAAGACAAAAAGTTTCCTGAAGTCAAAAAAGGCTACAGGTTTAAATGAATATACAAGCCCCCTGTGGTGTGAAAGTGATCGCAGGAGAGGCATAAATGTGGGACGGAGGGATTTTATGAGAAATACTCGCATGAAGAGATTATTCCACAAGAAGGAAGAAATCCAAATGACAATAAAAGAAAGGATGAAGAGAAGCACGGTGTTGATATTGTGCTTTGCTCTGGTGATTACATTGTTGCCGTTACAGGGCCTTGCAACGGACAATGTGATAGAGTGGGATTCATCTTTCACAGGAGGAACGGTTACAAGCGGCAACTACAAGCTGACAAGCGATGTGACAATTACCACTCCGATAACCATAGCATCAGGAAGTGATGTAACCGTAAACCTTAACGATAAGGTTTTGGCAATGGACAAAAATGTTACATCCACTTCCGAGAATATCGCCAGGGTTTTTCGTGTCCAAAAAGGCGGAAAACTTACCATTAAGGACGAGAGTTCAGGGGGAAAAACAGCTAAAAAAGGAACTTTAAATGACGGACTGTGGACATACGATGGTAAGGGAACCACTACCATTATGGGCGGTGTAATTACGGGCGGACATGGTTTTGGAACCAGCGTGGCAGGAAGTATGGGTGCCGGAATATATCTGGAAGGAACTTTGATAATGGAGGGCGGAACCATCGCCGGTAATGGTAACATAAAAGACGGCGGAGGTGTTCAGATAATGAACGGCGGTGTTTTCCAGATGACAGGCGGAAGTATTAAATACAACACCGCACATTACGGCGGCGGAGTATACTTAGCCCACGGAAGAATTGACTTTGGTACTGAGGGGGGAGATGTTGACACTTCTGCTATAACTAATAATACCGCACACAACTATGTGACAGTCGACCTTATGATCCAAGCTGGAAATACTGTTAATGTTTATAGTGGGACTATAGGTACGGCAGGCTTATGGCTTAGTGGCAAGATTAATATATCCGGAGGGAAACTGGGAACTTTATATTCGGCACGTAACAACGAGGTGCCAACTGTAAACATGACCGGTGGCGAAATTACCACTGTCGACTTCAGAAATGGAAATACCACGGTTTCCGGCGGTAATATCGGAAGCTATACCGTGGGAAATGCCAACGGTACAGGAACACTTATCGTAACGGGAGATGCCGAAATAGGTTCTGTTAATTTGAATGGTTCAACTACTGCCAACCTGGTAGGAGGAACAGTGGGAAATGTGGTAAATGATAGCACATCTTCAACGGGTCTTACCATTTCAGGAAGTGCTCAGGTAGGCTCTTTAACCAATAATTCTGCAGCTACAATTACCGGAGGAACGGTGGGAACCATCACCGGTTCAGCCTCCGACAAGGTAACAGTACAGGAAGGCATTGCCAAAACCATTGTTGTAAGAGACAGAAGTGGTGTCATAGCCAATGTGCCGTTAACCTTTTACGCGGGCAACATCACCTTTAATGCAACAACAAATGCCGAAGGAGAAGTTATATATTACACCGATGTAACAGGCAAGGTATATGCCAAAGACAGCTCCAATCACATATATTCAGGCATAGTGTCCGGCGATATTGCAGAGATAACAAGCTACGGAGACGCCATAGCCACATATA
>JAZNUK010000025.1:0-10792 GCA_045592265.1 Candidatus Fimisoma sp.
GGCTAAAGAAGAGTAATCCGTTATAAAATAATCGCATGATTGCAATAGGGTGAAAGTGTCCTCCTTACTAAAAGCAGAAATCATTTCCTGATTTTTCTCGCCCACCTGTTGATTGGGATGCAATTTACATATAAAAGCATACCTCTCCGGATCAAAATATTCTTTAAGCTTTAACGCATTATCCATACTGTATTTTCTGTATGTAGGTGCATATAAGACAATAATCTTACCTTGCACTTCCGGATATTTTTCCAATAGTACGTTTTCCATTTTGTTTCTCTCAAGGATATAGTCAAGCCTTGGAAGCCCGTAATTGAGCAGTCTATCCTCATCAACATTAAAAGCCTCGCAATAATACTTGTTCCACGCTTCCCCTCCGGCGATTATATAATCGTAGTTCTTATGCATGCACAGAATTTTTGCCGTATCTGCATTCCTGCCATGTTTCTTATTAAGCGTCTGATATCCTGACATTTTTATCTTGCCTATGGAATGCCATATCTGTATCACAGTAAGGGTATCCTTATGTTTAAGCAGTGACACTGTGGGCCAATAAGCATCTATTATACACACCTTTGACGTGGCTAAAAAATACATGCTTATAAAAGTATTAAGTAAGAATCTCCACGCACCATCTTTCATGTTCCTAAAGAGGTTGCAAATAACCTTTATCTCAACTTCAGTACCTCTCGAATTGATTTCATCGATTATCATTCTAAAATCAGTGGTCAACACATTGGACTGACGGCTGAAAAAACATATTCTGTTTTCCGTCGGCAAAAGTTTGAGAAAGAAATATATGAAGTTTAGTGTTAATCTGTAAAGATTCAATAATATCTTCATCTTGACTCTCCGGTTTTACTTTTTAATCATATTCTCGTAATATGCGGCGGCAGCTTCAATGTCTCCATCGAAGACAATACGTCCTTTTTTTAGCACCATTCCTCTATCACAAAATGCTTTGGCCTCCACTAATGAATGAGTTACAAAAATAAAAGTAGCTCCGTTTTTAATTATTTCATTAATTTTAGTTTTACATTTTTTCCTAAAAGCAACGTCTCCAACACTGAGAGCTTCGTCCACGATGAGTATATCAGGACGTATATTTGCGTTTATGGCAAATCCCAACCTGGCCTTCATTCCGCTGGAATAAGTCCTAACAGGCTGATCAACATACTCACCCAGTTCAGCAAATTTTACAATTTCCTCTTCCATTGTCTCTATCTCTTTTCTATCTATACCCAGAATCTCACCCCGGAAATAGATGTTCTCTCTGCCACTGAGCTCTCCATCAAAGCCTGCAGTTAATTCCAACAAAGCACTTACTCTACCCATCACTCTTATTTTTCCCCGTTCCGGATAAGTAACCCCTGTAATCATTTTCAGTAAGGTAGATTTTCCCGCCCCGTTTCTTCCAAATAAAGCAACAGCTTCACCTTCTTTAACGGTAAACGAAATATTATTAACAGCATGTTTCGTTGAAAACTTTACATTCTTATTAAATACGGATTTTAGTCGCTCTTTACTGCTGCTATACAACTTATACGACTTGCTTACATTTTTTAGTTGTATCACAATATTTTTATCATCTGTCATACGTCAATTTTCCTTTACAACACATCAGGTATATCTTTTATCAGTTTTTTATATGCCCATATTGCCAAAATTGTGATAATAATGTAGGCCACTGCAAAGTTGCGTATCTCTCCCAGGTTTTCCCAGAACCATTCTTTATAAATAAATGAATTCCTATACCCATTTATGATCACGGTTATTGGATTGAGCAGCAGCACTTTCCTAAAAACGGGACTGGTAATGTTCCCAACATTATACATAACTCCTGATAGCCAGAACAACGCAGTAACCATAGCTTTCACAAGTTGCAAGAAATCGCTGCTTATAGTAGCCAAAACTGATGCAAATAAGGACCATGAAATGAAGAAGACAAACATCATAGCCGTATACAAAGGTAGCTGCAACCAATATACATCCGGGTATTTTCCAAAGGCAATGAACAATATCATCACCACAATTGTTAGTGCCATATTAATGATGAAATCCGATAAATTTACAAATGTAGGGATCGTTGATACAGGGAACTTAACTTTTGTGACCAAATAGCGATATTTCCGTATGGAGTAAGCTCCGTTTACAAAAACATCTCTTACATAAAACCAAGGTATTATTCCGGATATTATCCATAGAAAATATGGATATCCTTCCACGCTAACGCCAACTCTAAGACCTACAGAAAATGCAAAATAGTATATACCAATCATAATACTGGGTCTTATGATTGCCCATGACCACCCCAGTGCCGTATTTCTATATGTCTTCACAATGTCCGATTTGGCCAGACTGAAAATCTGTTTCCTGTATTTAATATGATCTGCAATAATTTCTCTTAATGTATTCACAAGTGAATCACCTTTCAATTAGTTTTTATATCTTCTGTTTATTCAAGAGTGTTACCTTCAAGCACTGCATTGATATTGTTTCTTACTCTCTCTATTTCTCCCTCTGCAGGGTAGTAATAATACTGGTAATATCCATCTCTCACTTCGTCGTAGTGCCACTGGTATGTTCCCTGTATGGAGTGGTTCTCCATTTCCTGAAGTTGAGGAAGCAACTTAACCACCAGTTTAAATGCATCATAGTAATCTTCCTCCGGCAAGTTTGTTACAAAATTACTTGACAACGAATCCAACACCGCCATGGAATTTTCGTAAGTAGGGTTCTGGGCAAACTTCTTGAAAATACCCTTTATCAGTTCCATTTGATGTTGACCTCTTGAAAGTTCATTTTGAGGAAGCATCTTTCTGGCTCTCGCAAATCTCAATGCCTTCTGTCCATCAATTTCATTATATCCTTCCACGAAACTGTAGCCTTGATAACTGTATGTATAATGACTGTAGACGGTAACACCTCCCAGCGCATCCACCAGATCTATAAGTCCGTTAAAATTAATTTTGGCATAATAGTTAATGTCTATATCAAACTTGTCCTCTATACTGTCTATGGAAGACTGTACTCCTCCCCACCAACCGCTGTAGGAAAGTTTGCTGCTTCCGCCTCTGCACGGGATATAAACAAAGGTGTCTCTTGGAACAACCTGCAAATACACTTGCTCTGTATTAGGGTTTACAGTTAATAAAATATTTACATCCCCTCTTCCCGTAGAAGAAATATCTTCACCCGAAGACAGGTCCGCACCGCAAAGGTAAAGCACAAAAGGCTCTTTGGAAATATCAACAGCTTTAGCCTTTGCAGCTTCCACTTCGTACTTAGCCTCAAAAATAACCTTTAGCTTGTCCTCATATTCTTCGTCTATAACGGAAAGGTCGCTTCTGGTTGTGCTGGTCAATACCATCAACTCTGTGCTGTATGCCATTAAATCACCATAAAGCTGTTCAGTTGATTCATACGGTCTGCTTCTTAAAACTTCCTTTTGATTTTCCACTAAAATCTCGCTGGATTTCTCATAGGCGCCATCGTCACTGTTAACATATCCGAGAACATATCCCTCAAAGTTGTCTGTTGCCTCGATGCTACTGTCTACGGGAGCCACTATCTGCACTATTTCATACTCAACAGTTTCACTTACCTCATCTACGATGGAGTTAACCTTGCCTATAAATACCATTGCAACAACCAAACCCACAATCAGTACTATTTCTATAACAAGAGCTGCTACAGGTTTTTTGCGATGGCACAGCCATATAAGTGCGGCAAGAACTATGGCGCCGACCAGTCCCATTATCGCCGAGGTGGTTCCCAAATATTTTAGAACCTGGCTTACCAGATATATTGACAGAGCCAAAATAACTGCTAATAATCCCAAGGTAACTTTAGCCATATTTGAAGTTTTTAAGTATTCTCTGTAGTTCACGATTATCTCCTTTTTCACAGTAATATAGATAATACCATTGTACACCTTTACAAGCTTAATTTCAATAGAATATTCCCCCAATACAAAAAAAGAGAAGTCAAACTTAAGGGTCTGACTCCAAATATAAATCATATAATCAGCATGGCATCTCCATAGCTAAAGAATCGGTATTCTTCCTTCACCGCTTCTTTGTATGCTTTCAAAATTTCTTCTCTGTCGTACAGGGCAGAAATTAACATAAGCAAGGTGGATTTCGGCAGATGAAAGTTGGTAACAAGGCTGTCTACCACCTTAAAATCGTACCCCGGATATATAAATATTCCGGTGCTCGAGCTTTCTGCCCTAATGAGATATTTGCCGAGCTCTTCAGCAAAGGTGGCGGAACTTTCCAGCGTTCTTGTGGATGTGGTTCCCACCGAAACAATTCGTCCCCCTGCCTTGATGGTCTCATTTATAATCTTCTCGCTTTCCTCACTTATAGAATACTCTTCAAAATGCATGTGGTGGTCCTCAATATTCTCCACCTTTACCGGTCTGAAGGTTCCTATTCCCACGTGGAGGGTAACATAGGCAATTTTCACCCCTTTTTCCCTTACCTTTTCAATAAGATCAGGAGTGAAATGCAAACCTGCCGTAGGCGCCGCTACCGACCCTTCCTCTCTGGCATATACGGTCTGATACATGTCTTTGTCCTCTTCATCCTCCGGTCTTTCAATGTATGGAGGTAACGGCATCTGACCTATCTCTTCAAGTTTTTCCATGAAAACACCGTCATATACAAACTCAGCATGTCTGGTTCCATCCTCACCATAATCCTTAATAACCGCCTTAAAACTACCATCGTCTGCAAAGGAAACCACATCTCCCACTTTCAACCTTTTCCCGGGACGAACCATTGTTTCCCACACATCACCATGAAGTCTCTTTATCAGCAGGAATTCCACCTTGGCACCGGTTTCTTCCTTGGTTCCGAATATTCTGGCAGGAATTACTTTGGAATCGTTCATAACGAGGCAATCTCCCTTTTTCAGGTAATCAACAATGTCACAAAATTTCTTGTGCTCAATAGTCTTCTCCGCTCTGTCAAGAACCATTAGACGGCATTGATCCCTCATCTCCATGGGACGCTGGGCAATGAGTTCTTGAGGTAGCTGATAATTAAAATCATCTATATGCATATCTGTTCTCCCTCTAAGAAAATCTTTTCATCAGGAGGTGTTAGTCCCAAATGTTTATATGCTAAAGAAGTCACCATTCTTCCCTTTGGAGTTCTGCTCAAGAACCCTATCTGTAGTAAATATGGCTCGTAGGCTTCTTCAATGGTTACTCTTTCCTCTCCTATTGATGCGGCAATGGTATCGATTCCAACAGGACCTCCACCAAAACGATCAATTATGGCAGTAAGAATTTCTCTGTCAAGTCTTTCCAGTCCCATGTCATCTATTTCCAAAGAAGACAATCCCTCTCTGGTTATTTCCAAATCTATTACGCCTTTACCCTTAACCTGGGAAAAGTCCCTTATTCTCTTCAAAATTCTGTTGGCAATACGGGGTGTACCTCTGGACCTCTTTGCCATCTCTCTCACGGAATCTTCATCGGCCTTAATGTTCAAAATACCGGCAGAGCGCTTTATTATTTCAGAAAGTTCTTCTACCGTATACATTTCAAACTTGCTTAAAACACCGAATCTATCTCTCAGTGGTGCCGACAAACTTCCGGCCCTTGTGGTTGCCCCTATCAAAGTAAATTTTGACAAATCAAGTCTGATAGAACGAGCAGATGGTCCTTTTCCTATGATTATATCGAGAGCAAAATCCTCCATGGCAGAATACAAAACTTCTTCTACAGATCGGTTAAGCCTGTGGATTTCATCTATAAACAACACATCATTCTCGTTCAAATTAGTCAAAATAGCTGCCAAGTCCCCTGCTCTGTCTATGGCAGGACCGGAAGTAATTTTTATATCTACTCCCAGTTCGTTGGCAATGATTCCCGCCAGCGTGGTTTTGCCAAGTCCCGGCGGTCCATAGAACAAAACGTGGTCCAGCGGCTCTCCTCGCAGCTTAGCAGCTTCAATAAATATTTTTAGGTTATCCTTGGCATTCTTCTGTCCTATGTAGTCGCTCAAAGTCTGAGGTCTGAGGCCGGTCTCCTGATTCAATTCTCCCGGACTTATATTTGCAGATGTAATTCTTTCATTATCCATAACTATCCTACTATCCTATTATCCTATTGTCCTATTAGACTATTAATCTTTACTAAATAACTCTTTTTAAAATAAATTCTTCAAGGCCTTTTTTATATATTCCTCTGCAGACATGCAGTCCTCGTTTACGGCAGCTACTGCACCGCAAGCCTCCGCCTTGGTGTACCCGAGGGCAATGAGAGCATTTACAGCTTCGCTTCTGGTGTCAGTAGAAACACCCGAAATCTCCGGAGAAATATCTCTTACACTTGCATTGTCCACATCATAATGTCCAATCTTATCCTTTAGCTCAAGAATAATCCTTTCAGCAGTCTTCTTGCCTATACCGTTGGCTCTGCTTATTTCCTTGGCATCTTCAAAAGCTATGGCCCGCTTAAGTTCTTCTACGGACAATGTTCCCACAATTGCCATAGCCCCCTTGGCTCCAACGCCGCTGACGGTTATAAGTTTTTCAAAGAGTTCTAAGCTTTCTGTGTTATGAAACCCATACAAACTTATGTCGTCTTCCTTAACTATCATAGAAGTATAGACTGTAACCATATCTCCTTGATTATTTCTGTAGATGGCGGAGTTGACGGGAACAGAGATTTCAAGCCCCAAACCCGATTGGGTTTCCACCACTATGCCGCCGTTAACATTCATAGCGTATGTTCCTTTTACATATCTTATCATCTTATCTGCCTCTCACTTGTTATTTCACTTATTATCTCGTTTATTATTTCACTATTATTAACCGCATTTTATCGCGTCTTTACTTACCCTTTAGAATATCTCTTTTGTTTGCAGAATGGGCATGACATATGGCTGCAGCCAGAGCATCTGCCGTATCATCGGGCTTAGGCACAGTCTTAAGATTGAGCATGGTCTTAACCATGTATTGAACTTGCGTCTTATCGGCTCTTCCGTAACCTACCAGGGCCTGTTTTATTTGCAAGGGCGTATATTCACTTATCTGTAGGTTTCCTTTGGAGCAGGCCAATACTGCAACCCCTCTTGCTTCTCCTACCAGGATGGCTGTTTTCGCGTTGCTGTTAAAAAACAGCTCCTCTATCGCTGCTTCATCAGGCTTATATTTATCTATTATCTCTGTCAACCCGTCAAAAAGGCATTCAAGACGCGCAGGCATTTCCATAGGTGGATTCGTAGTTATGGCACCATACCCTACCACAGAAAACTTGTTACCCACCACATCAATTACCCCATATCCCAGAATCGCATATCCCGGGTCTACTCCTAAAATTCGCATTTTTAAACATTTTCTCCTATCTTGCTGCGAAAATTATAGCACACAAACATTTGTTTGTCTACTTGCAAAGAATCAAGCCTTGTGTTAAAATTATTTTGTTAAATTTTTATAAAACTAGAACTAAAAGGAGATTGTGTATGCGTTATTCCAGACAAAACAAAATAATCGAACTTATTAACAGCCGAGAAATCGACACCCAAGAAAACTTGGCTAACTTGCTGAGAGAAGACGGTTTTATCGTTACTCAGGCCACAGTTTCCAGAGACATAAAAGAATTGCAATTGGTAAAGGTTCTTACCGCTTCCGGAAAATACAAATATGCAGTTAGCAGTCACAAGGATGCCCCGGCTTCTGAACGTTTTTCCAGAATATTCAAGGAAACCATCGTTTCTTTTGACTCGTCAGGAAATATCATTGTTGTTAAGACACTTTCCGGATGCGCTGCTGCAGCGGCGGAAGCAATTGATAATTGTAATATCCCCGGAGTTATCGGTAGTATAGCCGGTGACAACACTATCTTCCTTTTGGCTGATTCTGAAGATAATGTAGCGGGCATAATAGGTCAGTTCAGGGGACTTCTTAATACGAGGGCAAAAAATGATTAATCACATAAGTATAAAAAACTTTGCCATAATTGAATCTACGGAGATCGACTTTCACCCGGGGCTAAACATTGTTACCGGCGAAACGGGTTCAGGCAAATCCATTGTCATTGAAGCCGTCAGTCTGGCTCTCGGAAGCCGTGCTGACGGGTCATATATAAGAACCGGAACCGACAAAGCTATCATTCAGCTTGTCGGTTCTTTGGATGATGAAGATTATGTAATTACACGGGAACTTTCTTCCAATGGCAAAAACTTATGTAAAATCAACGGTGAAATAGTCACACTGGCACAGGTTAATCGCCTTGCCTCAAAGCTTGCGGATATACACGGCCAATATGATAATCAATCTCTTTTGAATCCTGACTATCATATTACACTTCTGGATGGATACAAGCAGGATCTAACACTCACCCTTCTCCAAGACGTTTCTTTTGCCTTTAGCGAATATACAGAAGCAAAAAAGGCTTTGGCTCATCTTCTGTCTTCAGAAAAGGAAAATGCAAGAAAGCTGGACTTTTACAAGTTTGAAGCGGCAGAAATAGCGAAAGCTTCACTTGTGGTCGGAGAAGACAAGGAATTACAGGAAAAAATCTCTCTTCTGCAAAACAGTGAAAAGATTTTTGAAAACATGAGTCGTGCTTACGGTACAATCTGCGAAGAATCCCCTTCAGTTATGGACGGCATCAACTTCAGTCTCAAATCGCTGGAAGCCATCTCTGCTTACTCAGAAGACTTGGCTGCGCTGGCAGAAGAATTAAACGATGTTTATTACAGACTTCAGGAAATTTCATCACAGATGCGCCAATTCAAGGATTCTGTAATCTTTTCTCCCGCTGAACTGGACGAAGCAATTTTAAGAGCGGACTTGATAGAAGGATTAAAGAAAAAATACGGTTCCACCATTGAAGAAATTCTGGCATATGGTGAAACCCTTCAAGGCCATCTGGCAGTAGCTGAGAATTTTGACGATGAAAAGAAAAAACTGATGATTAGGCTGAGAGACGCAAAAACTCTCCTTGCAGATAAATGTTCCCTTCTTACGGAGGCAAGAAAAGAAAAGGCAGCCCAACTGGAAGCTGCCATTGAAAAAGAGCTTCACGATCTCAACTTTAAAGACTCATCAGTAAAGATAAGTATAGAAGCGCTCCCTGAACCGACAGTCCTTGGAGCCGATAAGGTAGAAATACTTATTACCACCAACAAAGGGGAACCTCTGAAACCATTATACAAGATAGTTTCCGGAGGTGAAATGTCCAGAATAATGTTGGCATTCAAAAACATAATCAGTTCTTACGACAACATTCCAACTCTCATTTTTGACGAGATAGATAACGGAATTAGCGGAATCACAGCTAGCATAGTGGGCAAAAAACTACAAGAAATAGCTTCAGACAGACAAATAATATGTATTACCCACTTACCGCAGATCGCTGCCTGCGGCAAACACAACTACAGAATTTGCAAGGAATCCGATGAAAATGGAACCTTCACCAAGGTAGAAGCTTTGTCGGAAGAAGAAAAAGTTCATGAAATCGCCCGTCTTCTGGGAGGTGTTTCCATAACGGAAACTACTCTGATGACCGCCAGAGAACTTATTTCCGGACAAAATTAGTTAAGCAGATATATGCCCAGATTAAGGTATGCTGCAAAGGTAACCCACACAATATAGGGAGCCATAAGATATCCGGCAGGTTTTGTAATCTTGTAAAACATAAGCATAGTAATTAGAATAAAAAACCATAGCAACAGAATCCATACAAAGGCCAGCAGGTAGGCCTCGATGTTAAAGAAAATAATCGACCACCAAAAATTGAAAAAGAGCTGTATCGCATAAAATGTCAGTGCGGTTCTTATTCTATATGGCTTTGATGACTGTAGTACCAAGTATGAAGCGATTCCCATCAACACATACAATATAGTCCATACCACCGGAAATAACCATGCCGGCGGTGAAAGAGGCGGCTTTACCACTGTTGCAAAGACTTCCATACTCTGCTGCGTCAACAATGCTGAGATTCCTCCTACCGCCAAAGGAATAACAATACAAAGAATCAGTTCTTTCCATTGAATTTTCAAAAAAATCACCTCCTGAAACACTTTATGCCGCAGGGGGTGATTTTTATTCTTTTTCTATTCTCTTTTATTGTCTTTCCGTTTTTGCGTCGGTTCCTTATCAGCATGTTTATCAGAATCTTTATTTTTCTACGACTTCTTTTTCTTTATGGCCTCAAAGTCTATTTCCATGATTATGGTACTTGCAAACATGAGGAAGGCACCCAAATATGCCTTAGCCGTAAGAACTTCGCCGGCAAACATGAAAGCCACTATAGCCGCAAATACCGGTTCTAAAGCAAATATAACGCCTACGTGGGCTGCTGTAGTATATTTCTGCGCGATAGGTTGAATCACAAAAGCCACACCGGTACAGAACACGGAAAGGAATAGCACCGCCCCCCAAACAGAAGGGGTTTGTGGCAGAACCGGTGTCTCCGCTATAAATGCCATGGCCAAGTTGAACACACCTGTTACTCCTAATGAAAACACACCCAGTTGATATGCGTCTACCTTTTCTCTGCTTACCGCTTTTTCGGTGATTAAAAGGTTAAATGCGTAGAATAAGGCGCACATCATGCAGAGCAAATCCCCTTTCAGATTGGCAAAATTTATGGAAAAATCGTCTTTCAACGTCATAAGGGCAATTCCCACAAAGCACATGAGCACCACAAGAGTAAGCTTTTTATCAGGTTTTTTCTTTAAAAAGAGCAATTCTATGATGGGAACAATAACTACTGTTAAAGCACACAAAAATCCTGAATTGGAAAGGGTTGTATATCTAACCCCGAAGG
>JAZNUK010000026.1:0-7887 GCA_045592265.1 Candidatus Fimisoma sp.
GTATTTTTGGTCCTCATATTTCGAGAGTTGACCGTCCACAATTGTGGGTTACGCATTATATTGGTCTCGAATTTGTGATTTTTATGTCTACTTTTTGGGGTACAGTTCACGACTATTTTTCTCGGCAAAACCATTTTCGTCGGCCTTCACAGAGAAAAATTCTCTAAAGACCTGGAGAAAAGAGCCTTAACCGAGAATTCCTGCGGCTCGAAGCATGAAGACAAGAATTTCGGGATACAGTTCAGTCCAAAGTAACGCAAATAAAACAGGGGATCAAATCACAACAAAACACAGATAGCAACAGTTGATATAGAGCTCCAAAAGCTATCTCCACGTCCAACGCGGGATTTTCTTTATGCAAAGAGCACCTTAGGCATGTTGAAAGCTGGCCTAAGGTGCGCCTTTCAAGATTGGCTATCATAAATTTGTAGATTAAAAAGTTACAACCATCAAAACAAAGCAAGCAAAAACAGCTATCCATATAATTCTGTTTTTCGTTCTAAATGCTTTCTCCAAAAAAACTTTCTCATCTTCTTTTTTAGTAGCTTGCTTTAATATAAAATAGTCTGTGAGAATTATCAACATACTTGCGGGCAAGTATACTAAGGGCAGCTTAATCAGAGTGGTAAAGATATCTATCCTATATCCTGATATGTCATGCATACATGCGGCTATAGAAACCAATATCAAAATCATGCCCGCTAAAAGCAAAGATATATTCTTTTGTATTGCTTGAACTAAAATTTTTTCTGTTGTTTCTTTTTTCATTAAACCTCGCTCCCTCGCAGAGTTGCTTATCAAAGATACATTTTGAACGTTATATCACCAAATATGTATCCGCTGTTTCTTCCTAACTGCAACTATTGCCACTTTCAAAAAGTACTTCATAAGTAAAGCAAAAGCTGTCTGCAATAAGAATATCGATATGTGCCCCCTGTACTGGTTCGTCCAGTAGAGGGGGTGCATATCAGTTTTGCAAAACAGCTTTATTTTACTTATTTTATTACATCAACGCCCATGTACTTTCTCAGCGCTTCAGGAATTACCACGCTTCCATCCGGTTGCTGATAGTTTTCAAGGATGGCTGCCACGGTTCTTCCTACAGCAAGTCCGGAACCATTGAGGGTGTGAACAAATTCAGCTTTTCCGGTCTCTTCATTTCTATAACGAATGTTGGCTCTGCGTGCCTGATAATCTTCAAAATTACTACAGGAAGAAATTTCTACGTATCTGCCGTAGCTTGGCATCCACACTTCAATGTCGTAGGTCATTGCTGAGGAGAATCCTAAATCTCCGGAGCTTAATCTTACTACTCTGTAAGGAATCTCTAAACGTTTCAATACTTCTTCCGCATCTGCTGTAAGTGATTCCAGTTCGTCATAGGAGCCTTCCGGCTTAACAAACTTAACTAGCTCAACTTTGTTAAACTGATGTTGTCTGATGAGCCCCCTTGTATCTCTTCCCGCTGAACCGGCTTCGGCACGGAAACAAGGTGTGTAGGCAGTGTAATACACCGGTAATTCGGTTTCAGACATGATTTCCTGCGCCCTCAGATTTGTTACAGGCACCTCTGCCGTAGGAATAAGGAAGAAATCTTTCTGAGGTACATAGAACATGTCTTCCTCAAACTTCGGAAGCTGTCCTGTACCTGTCATGGCTGCTCTGTTTACCATAAAAGGTGGCAGAATTTCAACATAATCTTGATCTACCGTATGTAAATCAAGCATGAAATTTATAACAGCTCTCTCAAGTCTTGCTCCAAGACCTTTATACACCGTGAATCTTGCCCCTGAAATTTTCGCTGCTCTGTCGAAGTCCAAAATATCAAGGTCTGCACCTACATCCCAATGAGCTTTTGGCTCGAAGTCAAAAGTTCTAGGCTCCATGAACTTTCTCAGTTCAACATTATCAGAGTCATCTTCACCAATCTGTACTTCATCGCAAGGTGTATTTGGAACTCCGAGAAGAACGTCTCTCAGTTCCTTTTCCACTTCTGCAACCTTGGTATCAAGTTCTTTTATTTCTGCTGACAAAGTCTTCATCTCTGCCATGATGGCAGTTGTATCTTCTCCAGCCTTTTTCAACTTAGGAATTTCTTTAGAAACAGTGTTCTGTCGATTCTTCATCTGCTCCACTTCCGCTAAGAGTTCTCTTCTCTTTGCATCAAGCTCAGGAACTTTGCTGAGACCGAAATCTCCTTTGCATCTTCTTTCAACGGCGGCCTTTACACCTTGATAGTCTTCTCTTATTCTCTTAATATCTAACATTTGTTTCCTCTTTTCTACGGTTATAAACGGTTTTTAGAATAAATTCTTTCTGTATTTACTATACAATAGTCTAAGTTGTGACATTTTTTCCTGTAACTCAAGTTGCAGGTCTGATGCGGTCTGATAGTTCCCCTCATCCAGTGCTTCTGCAACCCTTGCCAAAAGGGACTTCTCCGACATGCTGTCCTTTGCAATTGAATGTCTAAGTGAGTTGACTTTTTCCCAGTTGTACAAGTCATAGTCGGTAGCATCTTCCCCATGGAGTTTGACACATTCTCTAATGTTTGTCATATATTCAGGAATTATACGGTTGTGAAGCTCTGTTTTCCACTGCATCAACGCATACTCCGTATAGGACTCAATGGATATAGGGGTTATTACTCCCTCGCCGGAAATAGCTTCGACCTTTTCCGGATACAGATCAAATCCTTGCAGGTTCTGCCAAACGGTAGCAGGCGCATGTCCAAAACGCTCGTTTCGTTCTTCTTCTGTAAAATCTTCAAATACATCTTTTTCGCTTCTGTATTCTCTATCCTTTTCCAGATAGAAATCTTCTTCACCCAGAGACTTAGAAATGGATTTTTCCAAATCCTTAGGTGTCTTTTTAGCTTCAAGGGCATTTTTAATTCCGTCAAGCATTGCCATATAGCTACTTGCTAAAATCAAGTATGTGTTGGACTTAGGATTTGGTGAACGAAGTTCAAATCTTGTCGCCAAAGGATTTCTCTCATCCCTCACCAGTCCTATAAGAATAGTTCTGTTTCTTGACGGTTCATGGGCACTGTGTCCAAGTGAAGTTACTATGCAGACAGGAGCCTCATATCCCGGCTTCAATCTATTGAGAGCATCAACTGTCGGACTGACAAAAGGATTGATGGCTTCGTAGTTTTTAAGAATTCCCATAAGGCCTCCAAATCCAATAGGATTAAGGAAGTCTTCTTTTGGATTGGCTGCGGCGAATAAGTTTATAACCTTGCCGTTTTTAGTCCTGGCTGAAACTCCAAGGTGAGTATGCTCACCGCTTCCGGCAACGCCTTCCACCGGCTTAGCCATAAAGGTTGTGGACAATCCGAACTGGTTAAATACATCTCTTACCACATACTTAACCTGTTTTTCGTTGTCTGCCGCTTGCATTGCATCGGAATATTTCCAGTCTATTTCAAGCTGCTCCATAATATGGTCATGGTCTCCGGTCCGTGTGATTCTTGATTTTACACCACCTACTTCCTTGTGTCCCATTTCCATATTGAGACCGTAACAGTCAAGTATCTGCAGTGATTTTTCCAAAGCGGTTCTCACCGGGCCATAAGTTCTTTTCCAATACTGCTCTTTGAGTTCTTGGGATGTGGAAAGCTGTTCTTTATCCGCTTTGTCTTCCGGAGTCCTTACCCAGAATTCCAATTCAGTAGCGCTTGTTATAAGAATTTCATCTATGTCCTCTACGCTTTCTGCTCCTTCTATGTACTCAAATACATAAGGGTTTTCGGCAAGGAGTTTCATCATTTCTTCTTTAAACTTCTTGATAGAATCCCTGAGAATTACCCTAGCACCTACTTCCGTCTTCTCATTATGTATCAGGAATGCCGGTATGCGCAATGTGCCTACCGGTAGTCCTGTTTTTTGTGAAATATTGTCGAAGTTATAATCAACATACCAATTAACACTTTTGTCTGGAATCATATCCACCTTGGCATTGTTGAGCTCCGCTATTTTAGGAAGGTGTACACTGGAACCGTCAGTCTGGACCCCGTGTTCCAACATATCTTCCATGTCGTCTATGAATAGTTTTACAGGTATCCTTTCGTCAGTATCATTCCCGGCTATATCCAAGCCTACATAAGAAATGAACTGCACCTCAGGATGTTCCTTCAAAATCTGAGCAATTTCTGCGTTGTCGTGCTTTGCAGGGGGTATTTTGAACAACATACGCTCAAAATCGAAATCCAGCATATTTTTCCTCCTTCTTGCTCTTAACTGTCATTTTTATTATTTTTATTGATTCTAATATAATCTCTACGCTGCAAGTTGATTGAGCAGACTTGCAAGCTCATCCTGATACTTGCCGTACGCCGCCCAATCACCTGATTGCATTGCAGATTGAGCATTGTTATAAGCTGCCACTGCCTTATCAATGAGTTGGTCGGTTGTAAGACCTGCCGTGCTGTTGCTGCCTTCGTCTCCGGTGCCGGTTCCCTCGGATGTGTTTACACCTTCTTCTGCCTGCTCGCCAAAAAGGGTTACCAGACACTCTGCCAGAGTTTCTTCGTAGGCAATGCGATCCCCGTAAGCCACGATTATTCTCTTAACCTCAGGAATACTTGAGTTTGTTGCTTCCAAATACACAGGCTCAACATACAAAATGGAAGTGTTGATAGGAATTATAAACATATTTCCTCTTCTGTACTTGGTTCCCGATGAATTCCACAGGGAGAATTCCTTGGAAATCTCTGTGTTCTGGTCTATTTGTGCCTCTATCTGCTCCGGTCCGTATATGGTTCTGCTCTTAGGGAACTGATACAATACCAGCTCTCCGTAATGCTCTCCGTCATTTCTTGCAACAAACAGTGCAGTCATATTTTTCTTTGTAACAGGTGTGTACGGAATGGAGTTGAAGAATTCTGCCGATTCTTCACCCGGTAATTTAGCGATGTAATAATTAGGAGTCATCGGTACAGTTTCCGTTCCGTATATTTCATTGGCTATATCCCACTGGTCTTCGTTCAGGTAGAACACTGAAATATCTTCCATGTGATACCTTGCATATATTCCCGCCTGTATTTGGAACAGATAGTTAGGGTAACGAATATGGGATTTGAGCCCTTCCGGCATTTCGTCAAACTTCTTGAACAGTTGAGGATAAATCTTTGCATAAGTGGCCGCTATAGGGTCTTCTTCATCTACTACATAGAAGTTTACATCACCATTATAAGCATCCACAACAACCTTGATGGAATTCCTGATGTAATTGACACCATCTTCATTGTAAGGTTGTGAATAAGGATAATTCTTGCTGGTGGTATAGGCATCCATCATCCAATAAAGTTTTCCGTCTACGGTTACCATGTATGGGTCATTTTCGTAGCTGAGATACGGCATGATGGTGCGAATTCTGTCTATTACATTTCTATGAATGATAATCTTGGAATTGCTGTCAATATTTGATGAAACCAAAAGCTTCACGCTACCTTCGTTTATGGCAAATACGAGCCTGTTAAACAGATTCATCTTTATTCCGGCTGTACCTTCATATTGTGTATACTGGTTTGAATCTCCGGAAGGATAGTCAAATTCTTTTTCATCAGTTCCGACTATTATATATTCATTGGAAAGTTCACCAAAGTAAATCTCAGGTCTTGTGATTTCCAAGCCTTCTACCGACGATTCAGGCGGGATGTTTCCTACCAGTACGTCCGGCTGTCCACTGGCGGTTACCTGGTCTACTCTTGAAATGGTTACTCCGTAGCCGTGAGTGTATTTAAGATGGCGATTGAGCCATGAGTCACCCAGCTTAGTCTCGTCGATTTCTCTTGTAGCCAAATAAGTCTGAGTGTATTTACCATCTACCATATATCTGTCATTGTCCACGTCATTGAAAGTATAATACTGACGTATACTCTGAGTCTGGTTGTAGAACTGCTTCGCAGGATCGAAGTCGTTGATACGGATGTTGTTAACGGTTTCCGTATTCTGATTTATGTCCCCTGCCGACAAAGTATTATCTGCCTCAAAGGCCTTGGTTGAAACATCTTCAAGCTGATAAGCATGCTGAGTATATTCAATATTTCTCTGCAGGTATGGTTCTTCCTTGCTCAGTTCGTCCGGTGAAACAATAAAGTTTTGAACCAGCATTTCCGCACCTGTTCCCACAAGCCCTACAGCTATCATGATAACAGGAACTGTTAACAACTTCTTGTAGCTTTTCTTCTTCATGCAGAAGATGAACATCACAGCTGCAATCACGGACAATATGCATAATATTCTCAGCTTCCAAAGGGTTATGGTTACGTCTGTGAATCCGGCCCCATAAACAGCGCCGGTATGAACATGAAGCAAGTCAAACTGTTGAAGGAAAAAGTCGATTCCCAGCATCAGGAAGAAGATAAATCCCAACAAAGCAATCTTGCCTGAGGCAATCTTCAAAAGCTGCTTAAAGTTATTGTCATCAAACTGCTTCTTTGCCTTATGCTGGCGCGGTTCAAATTTTTTGCCGCTGATAGCCTCAGCGAATTTGCCAAAGATATCGCTGCTTCCGCCGTTTTTCTTGTTACCGAAATCATTGCTTCCGGTATATCTTTCATCAGCATCTCCGTCTACAGGTTCTGCAGTAGGCGGAACTTCTTCTTTAAACACATCGGGAGTTCTCATTGTCATAAGAACTATATAGTACAATAGGGTCAAAACGATAAAACCTATAATAACCCCGATAAGGATTTCATTTAAGGCCGACAGAAAATCCAGCTTGAAAATATAGAATGATATGTCTAAATTAAAAAGAGGATCTGTCAAGTCAAAAGTTGTACTATTTGAAAATTCAAGGATTTCAAACCATAGTTGCCAAACGGTCATTACCGTGGCAAACAGCCCAAATCCTGCCGCCAACACCAAAGTAAGTCTTTTCAATTTTTTCATATCCACTTCCTCTGAAGAAGCTATTTTAGAAAAGTAGCCTTTCTTCAGCAAGGATAGATACATATACACCAAGACAGTTATAACTATAAATGTAGGTATTCCCACAGTAAGTTGAGTGGTAATCTGCTTGAAGAATACGGATAAATACCCCATTTCTTTAAACCACATGAAGTCTGCAATGAATCCGATTAGCGCCACAAACAATACGACTATCAGTATTATTGTAAGTAAGAACATTGAAACTTTTTGATTAGCTTTGTCCATTATAAGATTTCCTCCTTTACATCCACAATGGTCACTGTTTTTCCGTCAGAGGCCAAATATACGGTTTCATAAACTTGGAAGGCACCGCCGCCTTCGGCTATATATATTATTTTATTAAGCGCATAATATCCTGTATCAGTTTTTCGGATTTCCCCGATTTCCAAGGTTCCTACGCCTTCGAAAAAATTGCCTTGGTTGCGTTGCTCCCATTGAGCATAATAATCAACCACTGCCCCTACCATGAGCCCTGATAAAACCTTGCTTTCATCATTAACTCCCGGAGAATTATATGTAACACCACGGGAAACATCCTCGAATGCAAAGGTTTTTAACATTTCAAATTTAAGATCCGGATTATATTGAACCGTTCCAATCTGCGAAGCTTTTCCACCATAGTTCTTTGCATACACATCCATATAATCTTGATCCACTGCCTGTGTAACCTCTTTCTCCTTTGTGAAAACTTCTTTAATATCTAAAATGATTCCATCTACTGCCACGGAAAGAGGACTTGCAGGAGCAAAGAACTTTATGCCAATTATACCTAGTTCAAGAATGACAACAATAGCAGCCAGCGTTAGCAGAACTTTGATGACTCTATATCCTTTACCATTTTCTTCCTCCAACTTGTCTTCATCCAGTTTATCTTCGTTTAAGTCGGTTGTCACTTGCGGTGCAATATTGCTACTGTCAAATTCAAAGGCATCTTTTGGGAAGATGTCAGAGT
>JAZNUK010000027.1:0-10836 GCA_045592265.1 Candidatus Fimisoma sp.
CCCTTCTCAGCAGGTCAACTACGGTCAATGCCTCAATTTCTTCAAAGCCTGTCGCTAAATGTACTAAAACCATATTTGTCCCCCTAGTAAAAAATTCTCGGTGGCTTAGTAAATACCCAAGTAATATATGACACCACCGCCAATGCGATTAAAGAGTATACTATTAAAAAGGTAGCTGTCAAAGGAACAAAACCGTTTCCCATAATGATATTGAGCGCTGAATCTTTTGCCAAGGTATCAAGGCCAACAAATGCTTTAAACCATTTGAAACCCACATCGGTATACAGAACAAAAGCTTCTCCTCCCACAAGGGCTAAGGTAATAAGGGCTGTAAACTTCAGCCTGTTTCTCAAAACCAACTTGCGATCATTCTTTAAAAAATAACTGTATATTGAAGCTGATATTATGAGGCAAACAACACATACCACAAAACTCATGTCCATAAAATGCTTTAAGGCCATCATATTCTGACTGTCCTTTTTATCAAAAATGCCTTCTAAATCATATCCCGTATCTTCATATATTTGGAATTCTTCCGGTCTCCAAGAATTGATGAATCCCGATATTTCATCTGCCATCTGGGAATTGGTATATTCAGTATAAATCTCACTTACAACTCTTGTCTCATTGAAGTGATACAAGTACGTTCCCGATGTTCTCATGACAATATTCTGACCTAGGGTTACTATAAAAAGTGAAACTGAAAGGACAACTATGAAAGAACACAGATAATTAAATTTACGCACTTTAATTCCTCCCATTTGTTTTTCTAATAGTATATGATATACCATTTTGACATAAAATACAATGTAAATAATGTTACAGAAAGCAGGTTTTCCAATATGTATATAGCTAAATCAAAAGTTATATCCACAAAGCGTCAAATGTTCTACGGTTTTCTTTTTACATCAGCTTCCGGAGTCATACTCCACTACCTATATGAATGGACCGGGAGAAGTACCATTGTATCTCTTTTCTCTCCCATCAACGAAAGCCCATGGGAACACTTGAAAATCATCTTCTTTCCTATTTTATTCTTCTTAATTATTCAGCTTGTATACTTGCGGTGTAAAAAAATAATCCTCCATAATCTGACTTGGTTCTCGGCTCTTTCTGCTGTTATTGCCATGTCCTTTATTACGGTGGCCTACTACACCTTTGTGGGTATTACGGGCATGAATGTGGGCTGGTATAACATTTCCCTCTTTTTCATCGCCGCTGCTCTTGCCTATTTCTTTAACTATAGAATGGTTAAAGGGCATTCAAAACGAATACCCTTGTCCGGTGTGTATGGATTCTTTATCTTCTTAATATTCATTGTCATTTTCGTGGTTTTTACACTGTCACCGCCGGATATTCCTTGGTTTGTCGCCCCGCAGTAGCTCTTCCAATTAAACAAAGGGACGTATTTATACCTCCGCATTTTTCAATAAAAAAGACCCACTTTTGTGAGTCTCAAGCTGAATTCTTAATTAGATGGCACGGTTCACTTTATTTGATTTAATACATTTTGTGCACACGTTAGCTTTTCTTACTGTGCCATTTTCTTCAGCGATTCTTACAGTCTGGATATTTGCATTCCATTTTCTTCTTGTGTGTCTGTTGGAGTGGGATACAGCGTTTCCTGATACCTGACCCTTACCACAAATTTCGCACTTTCTTGACATCTACCGCACCTCCTCTTAGTATATTAAGCATGCTTTGCATATTCTTCAATCTTTTGTCCGCACTCGAACATTTGACATTATATCACACAGAAACGGCTTATTCAAGCACTTTTTTCTGCGTACCTATATTTTTTTCTCTTTCTCGGCCATATCACCCATATTTTCATGGATAATTTTTAATTAAACTATATTTTCTCCGGTTTTGGCAGTCAATTTCATAGGTATTTTTCCGACAACGTCATTATACCTGTCTCGCGGGTTTTGTTCATGTCTATGACCCTTTGATTCCTGCTGCCTCGAAAGAGCAAGGTCAGGTCTCTTTCTTTTTCCACATATTTTCCGTCTATAAGGAGGTCTACTTTTTCCAGTAAGCTATTTACCGCCTCGCTTTTCATAGCTGTCAATTCTTCGTAAGTGTATCCGGTATAGGCCACAATGTTGAGGTTCCTTTTTTTAAGCTCTGTTGCCAGATTATCGAAAGCTTCCGGCTGGCAAAAAGGCTCCCCTCCGCTGAAAGTAACTCCGTCGAGAAGAGGATTTGCATCCACCGCATCCACAATTTTTGATATTTCACAATCATATCCTCCCTGAAATTGATGGGTGGCAGGATTGTGACATCCGGGGCATCCGTGAGGACATCCCTGACAAAATACGGTAAAGCGAAGGCCGGGGCCATCTACGATTGATTCGCGGACAACCCCTGCCAGTCTTATTGTATTAAAGTTTTTCAAGTCCTGATGTAACATCATGTTTAACCCTGTCTCTTTCCTCTGCAGATTTGGCATTGTTCCAGTGGTCCATAGTTCCTACCAGATATCCCGTAATTCTGCGGATTCTCTCAAAGCCCACATCTCCGTCTTCTTCCTTTCTGTGGCAAAGAGGACATTCGTTATCAATTATTCCTGTATAACCGCAACAAGGGTCTCTGTCTACAGGATGGTTAATGGAGCCATAACCTATACCCGACTCTTTCATAAATCTTACCACCTTTTCAAAGGCATCCAGATTTTTCAGAGGATCACCGTCAAGCTCAATATATGAAATGTGCCCGCCGTTGGTAAGTTCGTGATAAGGTGCTTCGATTCTGATCTTATCGAAAGCATTTATGTCGTAGTAAACGGGTACATGGAAACTGTTGGTGTAATACTCTCTGTCGGTGACACCCGGAATTACTCCATACTTTGCTCTGTCTATTCTTACAAATCTTCCTGACAAACCTTCTGCCGGAGTCGCTATAAGGGACCAGTTGAGACCGGATGCTCTTGCTCTCTCATCCATTCTCTTTCTCATGTAACCGATGATTTCCTGCCCGAGAATCTGGGCTTCCTTGCTTTCTCCGTGATGGTAACCGATAAGTGCCTTCAGACATTCGGCAAGGCCGATAAAACCAACTGTCAGTGTTCCGTGTTTTATGACTTCTTCTATGGTGTCTTCCGGACCCAGCTTGTCGGAATCCATCCAAATTCCCTGTCCCATGAGGAATGGGAAGTTTCTTACTTTCTTTTGAGATTGTATCTTGAATCTCTGGTAAAGTTGGTCGCATGCCAAATCTATCATATGGTCAAGACCTTCAAAGAACATATCTAAGTCTCCCTTTGCCTTGATGGCAAGTCTAGGAAGATTTATGGAAGTAAAGCTCAGGTTTCCCCTACCTGTAACGATTTCTCGGTTAGGATCGTGGGCATTTCCTATTACTCTTGTTCTGCAACCCATGTAAGCACACTCAGTGTTAGGGTCTCCTTCAACCAGATACTGCTTATTGAACGGAGCATCGAGGAAGGAGAAGTTAGGGAAGAGTCTCTTGGCAGATACTCTGCATGCCAGCTTGAAGAGATCGTAATTTGGATCTTCTTCATTATAGCTTACGCCCTCCTTAACCTTGAATATCTGAATAGGGAAAATAGGAGTCTCACCGTTGCCAAGACCTGCTTCTGTGGCAAGCATCACCGATTCCATAACCAGTCTGCCTTCAGGACTGGTATCAGTTCCGTAGTTGATGGAGCTGAAAGGCACCTGTGCTCCCGCCCTTGAATGCATTGTGTTCAAGTTGTGTATAAAAGCTTCCATAGCCTGATAAGTCTTTCTTCTGATTTCCTTGTCAGCAAACTTGGTAGCTCTCTCCTGCATCTTCTTGGCATTTTCTTCTGAAACTATTTTCTTAAGCTCTTCCAGTTCAATTTCCTTATAGTTGTTGTCCCATGACATACACGGATAAACACCGTGTTCTTCTTCTATCTTCTTGCCTAATGCTTTCATCCTTTCGGTACCGTCTTCCACTCCTTCAAGGAAGTCAAGCATCTTGCCCAAGTTTGAAAGGTACAGCTTCTTATAAGTTTTCTTAACTCCCGGTGCCATTCCGTAGTCAAAATTAGGCACAGACTGTCCGCCGTGCTGGTCATTTTGGTTTGACTGAATTGCTATACATGCCAGAGCCGCGTAGCTTTCAATATCATTTGGTTCTCTCAAATGACCGTGACCTGTGGAAAATCCTCCGGAAAGAAGTTTAAGTAAATCTATCTGGCAGCATGTCATAGTAAGAGTGTAGAAGTCCATATCGTGAATATGTATATCGCCGTTCTCGTGGGCCTTGCTGTGCTTAGGGTCGATTACATACATTTTGTAAAACTCTTTTGCCCCTTCTGAACCGTACTTAAGCATGGTTCCCATAGCAGTATTGCCGTCGATATTGGCGTTTTCTCTCTTTATTTCATTTTCCTTCGCTTCTTTGAATGTAAGGTCTTCGTAAATTCTCATGAGCTTCGTGTTCATGTCACGAACCTTGGTACGTTCTGCTCTGTAAAGTATGTACTCCTTGGCAGTACGGGCATGTCCGTTCTCGATGAGAATTTTTTCTACCGCATCCTGAATTTGTTCTACAGTAGGCACTTGATTGTGACACACCTGCAACAGATATAGTTCGGTCTGTCTGGCAAGATACATTGCCATCTCATCATCTTTACCGCCTAAAACCTTGGCTGCCTTAAAGATTGCATCGGCTATTTTATCCACATCGTAGTCAACCATTCGGCCGTCTCTTTTTATAATCTTCTTTATGCTTTCCACTTTTCTTACCTCTTCCATGTTACATTCTAAAAACACAATATATAGTATGTGCATTAAGAATTTAACACTATTTATACTAATTGTCAATATATAAAATGTTACAAATTAAAATACTCATCTCTCAATATTGACATAAGGCACAGATCAACATACTCACCGTTTTTCTTTCCTGCGTCTCTCATTGTTCCCTCCGGCACAAAACCTATTTTCTTATAGAGGGCGGCAGCAATGACATTGTCAGAGAAATGGTCTAATGTGACTCTTTGGCATCCCATTTCTTCAAAGGCCCATTTCAATGCAAGGCGGAGGGCTTCTTCTCCCAGTCCCTTCCCTCTCATATCAGGACTTGCTATGTATATTCTTGTAATATCAAGAGAATCATAATGGGTATCTATATTGCTCACATAGATACGTCCCACCAATTCATCGGTTTCTGTAAGACAGATGGTAAACTGTGCCTTGGTGTCGTCTCCTTCTCTCTGAAGAAATTCTCTTGTCACTTCTTCATAATCCCTGTCATCATCAATGGTAAAAAACTTTGTTACCGCAGGTGTGGTCTCCCATTGGGCAAAAGTGCTGCAATCCTCAAAGGTGCTTTTTCTCAAATATACTTGTTCTCCAATCATCATTTCTTTCCTTTCTTACTTTGATGTATTTTTTATCGGCATTTTAACTTTGTTTTGCTCTTATTTAAGATATTATTACAAAATTTCCAGATGATTTTATTCAACCCTTTTGTAAAAATTTTGTGAAGATGTAACACAAAAGACAAAAATGTGTTATCATATATCTATTGTTTATTATATTACTTTTTTGGACAGAAAAAAACACTTTTAATATAAACTGAACGGATGGTATATTATGAAGGAAAACAAGAAAAACTTTTTTACAAACTTCACTAAGAGCTTTGTTGGATTCTTTGCAAAAGATAAAAAAAGACTTATCATAACCGGTTGTGTTGCTCTTGTTGTCATCATAGCGATGGTTGTAGGCATATATTTTCTTTTTATAAAGGAAGACAAGACTCCAACCTTACAAGAGTCAATAGATACAAGAGTTGCCGCATACGAAACGGATTTGTCTGACTCCCTTCAATCCATGACTGATCAGGCTGCCGTGACCAAATACCTGGTTAACTGGGCGGAAAACAAGGGCATCCACGTAGAAAAGGATGATTACAATAATGTAATATATTCTGTCCCTGCAACGGAAGATGTTGAAGGTGTAGATGGGTTGCCACCGTATGTAATACTCTGTGGATACGACTATTCAACTATGCCTAGCTATGTAAACAGCATTGTATGTGCTCTTACCGTTGCCAAAACAGACACACCTCACGGTGCTTTCAAAATCATCTTTGTTTCTGAGGAAAACGGTAGCAAGACAGGGGCGGAAGGACTTTCGGCAGATTACTTTACCGATGACGCAGAGGTCTTTTACCTGGGAAATGTGGTAGGTTCCAGAATAGCCGAATCTACGGGAGGCTTCAGCCATTATGTGCTTTCAAAAGGCTACAGCGAAACCTCGCCTGCTTACAACAAAGCATATACCATCACCATTTCCGGGATTCCTTCTCAGAAAGTAACTAGCAAATCCGTTACCATGCCTAACGCAATAAAAATGCTGGGTAATCTCCTTGCCAATTTCAAATCCAATTCTATAGTTTTTGAACTGGTATCCTTTACAGGGGGAACCTCCGCCGATTCGACACCGGATTCAGCTACAATGACCATAGTTGTCAACGATGATGCTACAGCTAAGCTACAGGGAAGACTGGACAGCGCCATAGAAAAGTTCTATGACAAGTATCAAAATAAATATCCGGAAGCACAGTATACTTATCAGGTTACGGATGTACCTTCAGCCGTAATATCTAACGAAGATACTGAAAGCATTGTAAGCCTTCTGTACACTGCCCTCAATGGTGTACATTACAAGGATGACAATGGTGACGTAGCGTCCATGACCAATATAGGATATATTTCCATAGCTGACAGGGCTATAAGAATTGAGGCTTCTGCCGCTACTCACAGCACCGACCTCATGATGGAAATTGGGGAAGCCTATAGAACCATCAGTGCTCTTACAGGCGTAAGTTTTACAGAGAGTATTTCTTATCCTGTGTTTGAGGTAAACGATAAGGGAAAACTTCTGGCAGAGAACTTCACTTCTTCCTATGATGCATACAAGAAAACTTCTCTAGATGTAAAAAACATACCCGAGTATACGCTCTGCTCCGTCATCAGTCAAAAGAATGGCAACACTGCATTGATTCCTCTCGGAGTAACCACCAAGACCAGAGATAACTTTGCCGGAGGCTTGGCAGTCCATATGCAGCCGGAGGAGTAAGGCAGAGTATGTTTAGTTTAGAAATACAACGCCGCCTAGTCACCTTAGACCGGGCGGCGCTATTTTTTATATTTATAATTCTTCTCTACGATGGAAAACAACAATACCTGTTAAAGAAGATATCAGCATAAAGCTAAATAATAAAAGGTTCATATTGTCATCGGTAACCGGTGGAGTTTTTTCACTCTGTGTTTCAGTACCCGAAGCACTATTCTTATCAGACAAATCTGCGTCAATATTATCATCAGATATTTCCCCGAAGGTTAAAGATGAATAAGTTATGCATCTTTCATCAACACTATCGGCTACAACAAGGGTGTCGTTTACATATAGCTTAACTTCTTGAGAAAAAATATTTTCAAGATTAGGCTTTAAGCAAATATAAAGCTTGTATACCCTATCTTCTTCAAAAGTATCACCCACACTAAGCTTTTCACCTGTCAATTCATCTTTCCAGTATGTATTATCTAAGTCCAGCCAATATTCCGCATCTTCTGGAACAGTAGGTACAGTAACCGTTTCACCAACAGTAGGCTCCTCAAAAAACACATCAGTTCTTTTCACCGGATAACGCAAATAATATACTGAAGAAAAATGACTTATGTTGGTTTCAGATATATGTGAAGGAGCAACAGGTGCACCATTTACAATTAACAAGGTCTCCTCAGTGAAACAGTAGCCATCTTTGGGAACTATATCTAATACTAACTCATAAGCTGCACCAAGCATGAACTTTTCACCTTCAGTCATTGCACCGCCTTTTTCATGCATATACCACCATGAGTTATCAGTATTAACAATATAATTTGCATCAAGGGAAAGTTCAGGAAGTTTTGCCACTTCACCGACCGTAGGTTCGGAAAATGAAATTTCTACTTTTTCAATCACAACATCTTCCAGCGCAACTTCTTCCGTTGCAAAAGCCACAGTTGCACATGATAAAATGCACGTAGCCATTAGCGTTATAAAAAATAATCTAGTAAGATTTTTCATAATAATTACTCCCTTCAAGAATTGTCCTTAAATTCACGTATACTCTATTATACCTCTGCAGACACTATTTTTTATATTTATGCCATTCTATGCTTTTGTAAGAACCATTGCTGCCTCTTTTGCCGTAGCAATTGCCTCTTCCCAGCGAGGTACTTGGAATCCTTTAAATTGGCAATCAGTTATTACTATAACGGTCAAATTCACATTCTTCTAAAAATCTATTTAAAATTCCTTGCTTCGTAATCGTTTGATATAAGAATATTGCTCCGTGCCCATTGCCTTCTACGATTTTCCAACCATCAGTAGACAATGCTATATCCCAAGCGATTAACGGCATTGTAGGCATTGCCTTGGCCGCATTGCATGAAAATTCTTTAAGTTCTTCCCATTTTGGAATTTTAAATCCTTTAAATGTTATTCCCGAATCAGGATGCACTGGTAAAAAATTCTCTCCATGCCTATTATATCCGTCAGTAAAAACAGTCCCTGTTTCTATATCAATGGCAGCAGCCAAGCCTCCCCCTGCACCATTATCCACTACAGAGCCTCCTGAACCTGTTTTTAAAATGGCTACTATCATCTTAGCATCCACCCCATTGCAATAGGTAAATACCCTGATGCAGTTAACAGACCCCTCATGAAAAACTGCCATGGACTGATCCTGTACTATTAGCTCTTCACATACAATCGGCTTTAGTTTCATCAGTTCTTCATACATATCCTCTTTGCTTTTATAGTCATCAAGAGTAGCTACATGAATTCCTTTTCCTTGCAGTGCAGCTTCCGGCTTAACTATAAATCGGTTATGCTTGTCTACAAAAGAACTAAAAATTTCAAAATCCTCTTGTGATTCAACGGAAATTATATCTCTGCCATAAAATTCCTTCAATCTCAGGTATGCTTTATATTTATTTTTTAAGATTTTAAATGCCTCTCTGTCCCTATTTAAAGTATCAAAATAATAAGGCAATGCTCTATCCTGCAGGAAAGTCATTCTCTCTCCCATGTTCTTATTCTCAAAGTCATATCTAAAATATTCTACAAAATAGAATCCGAAAACATTTCTCATATATAACATATCTATATACAAGTCTCTATATTTATCAAGGGTAGGTTTCTCATCATTTTTGAATTGTCTAATCAAATTCATGGCATATTCAACACCCTCGCTATAAGGGTTGTTTTCGATTACATAATTGCCATATGCCCATTTAAATTCATCAGTTGTTCTATATGCATCAAGTATTTTTTTCTGGATATCACTTTGCTTTTCCAAAAATAGCCTTCCTGAGAAGATATCGTCCGGAGATGCACCAGACTTAATATAATCACCTGGATATTTATAGCTTTCTGTAATTATACGACCATCGGTTATGTTAAAATCTTCTGATAAACCGACCTTAGACCCTACAATAGCCTTTATTACATTCCTAACCTCTTTAAGCAACTGATTGGTTTTTCCTGATGGATATCTTTTATTATTAACAGGTAAAATCAAGTTCTTTACATTATTGTATCTTTTAGAAACATAACACGGCAAGTATCTTACTTCAGGGTTGCTTGTCCCCAAGTCTACAGTCACAATAATACTAGTTCTGTTTCTCTTTACTTCTGAATCGGTTAAAAATGCCCCTATAGAGAAAAATACCGGTATTTTCTTTCCATCAGGTTTCATTATCTCCGAATATGGTTGTACGCTCTTTCCGTTAGTTGCCACAATTACATCAACATCTAAGTTTGCCAAAATATTAACCATCTGTTTTGCGTCATTGCTTGGCAAATGTCCCATACCTTGTTCAAAGAGAACATACAGTAAAACTTTCTCCGCACCGCCGTCTCTGGCAACTTTTATCTTATTTTGAAATTCTTGCTCGCGCAGAATAACATCTTCTATATTAGGGGCATGAATATAAAATATCCCTATTTCAACATTGCCTATGCGCCTGTTTATTATGCTTTCACTGTCTTCCCTTGTAAATATCAAATCAAATCCCGCATTATGCAATATTTCTTTAAGTCTATAATTAATATCTTCCTTCATACTGCATATTCTGCAACCTATACCTTGGAACAAAGGTCTGGTATTGTTAAATACTTTTGTCAGATTCTCTTCTGAATAATTACTAACGTTTTCAAGGATTCCTGTAAAAAGCACCTTGCTTTTTTTCTGCACATTTATTATCTCCACGATAAATTCCTTTCCAATAGTATTTCCACCAACTACGGTAACTTACAAGCAACCGAAATGCTTAATTAGTTGAAATGCAAACTACCTGGCTAAACCATGAATTTGCATAACTGTTATCCGCATCTATGGCTTTTATTTTGTAATAATATGTTTTCCCTGCAACTGCTGATGTGTTAGTATACGTGGTACTCTTCTGTGTATACATTTTCGTATATGTGCCATCTTTTGCAGTGGCTCTGTAAATCTCATATTTGTCAGCACCTTCTACTGTTGCCCAAGTAATCTTAGGTTTTCCTGCTGCCGATAATGTTGTTTCTATTATCTTTGGAGTCTCCAAGTCACATGTTATTGATGAAGACGCATTACTCAAAGCTGAATTAGCATAGCTGTTATTTGGATAGATAGCTTTTACCTTGTAGTAATATGTTTTTCCCGCAACTGCCGACGTATTTGTATATGTGGTACTCTTCTGTGTATACATCTTTGTGTATGTGCCGTTTTTGCTAGTTGATCTGTAGATTTCATACTTTTCTGCACCTTCTACCGCTGTCCAGGTTAACTTTGGTTTTCCACTGG
>JAZNUK010000028.1:0-4158 GCA_045592265.1 Candidatus Fimisoma sp.
ACTTTCTTAAAGCCCTCTACAGCAGCGGAATCATCTCCCACCTTATCAGAAGTCTTGCTCAAAAGGTCTGCCGGGGCCACTGTAAAGATTGCAGAGTCGCTCTTGGTTTTGGTTCCGTTATTCCATGACACTCCGCCTATATTCTCTACAGAGGTAGCGAAGGAGTCGCCTAACACTGTGGTTGTCACAGTTGGGTTTGTCTCTATCTTCAGGCTGTTAACATTGCCGAATTGCCAGTATATACGAGCAATCTTGGTGCCGGCAGGGAAACCTAAAGAATCATAGGTTATGGTCTGTCCGTCCTTTGAAACATCGTTTACGGTTTTACGGCTTCCGTCTTCTGCTTCAAAGGCTATGGAATATGTGCTCCTTGGCTGGTTGTCATTATCAACCAGCTCTGCCGTATACTTACCTGTATATAGCTCTTTAAAAGTAACATAGTCAGGGGTATTGTTTGCCCCCACCTTCTTTGATGGCAATTGATCTATCAGAATAAAATCGTCTAAAGGATGATCGGTTCCAAATCCATCTAGGTGAAAGACTACGTCTTCCCCACCAAAATATGTTTTATTCTTTTCTATGGTTTTGGTTATGCCTGCTTCAGCGTGGAAGAATCCATGAGTTACCTTGTCCTCCCACTCCGTCTTACCATTGCCGTCGCTTTCCAATCTGTTGTCTGTGAATACTACATGGAATTTGTTTTCCGTTGTTGAAGTAGCATCGAAGGCAGATTCATACTCTGTCACGCTGCTTCCAAATCTAAGAGTCATCTCAATGGTAATGACTTCCCCTGCTTCTATGTATATGTAGTCTCCGATTTTGCCCCACACATATTTTTGGTCGGTGCTGTCAGCAGAATGGGTAACAGAAGTATCTTCCACTCCGTTTCTGTAGAATTTATAAACTACATTGTCCTCCCATTTGAAAGATGAACCGGTCTTTATTCCCGGCAGTACATCTTCAATAAGTATGTCGCACCCCATAGCCCCCGTATTCTTAACGGTAAGGGTATATGTTACCTTATCCTTAGCTTCCACATCGTAGTGACCATCAATAGGAGTGTCTAAAGTTACACCATTTATCTTGGTTATCTTTTTATCTATGGATATTATAGGCTTCATTGGAATGGTTATGGTCCCTGAGTGGACATTCTTCCATGTGGAAGCCACATTGGTAACATTGGCAAGCCGCAAAGCTCCTTCAGGGAAATTATCCATATCTATAAAGCCATCATATTCAATGTAAAATCCCTTTGCAGTTTCTATTTCTCTGTCTCCGGATGAAGGATCTGCAGGATTTGCCTTAGGGAAAGACCATATTATCTCATAATTGCTTTCTCCGGTCTTTGTCCACGTTCCCGTCACATCTACCGGTTCTTCATTTCCAAAATAGAGCTTGCCCGGTATAGTTCCCTTGGTTCCGCTGATGGCTGCCAGTGGTTGAAGTCCGCCACTCATAGTATCCTTTACATATCCACCGTCTCCATTTAGGTAATCATCGCCTACATTTTTTAAGCGAAGGGTGAACCCATACTTGTAAATCTCTTTACCCTCAGTTCCACCGACCTTCTCCACCTTTACACTTCCGTCGGAATTAGTCTCCTTTTCCTTTTTGATAGTGAAATCAGGGGTTCTTTTCTTCACGGCAAAATCAGCATTTGCCTCAGCAACACCATCGTTGGCAAATTCCACATAGGCCGTGTTGTGTATTATCTTAAGAAGATTGCTTAATTGATCGTAGCAGCCATCTTTTACTCTTCCTGTTATTGTTATGTATGCAGCTGCACCGCTATCCAAAGTTGTGTTTAATTCAAAGAGAGTTCCATCCGCAGATTGGGTTTTTGTAAAACCTGTAATGTTTTGCTTATTGCTGCCTTTCATCACATATCCGCTTATGGTAGCATCCTCAATATAAGGCTCCAACTGGTCTCTGAATTTAATGGCTTCCGCCTTTGCTCCGCCATTGGTTATGGTTATTGTATAGGTGACCATGTCCCCTTCTACTACCTTCTGTGATTCGCTTGTGCCGACGATTTTGCCATCTTCACCGCGAGCCTTTTTATCAATGGTTATATCAGGTACAGGGGACAGATACGCAGTGAGGACCTCTGCACGTTTACTGTCTGCATTGTCAGCTATAGCGGTTACTACATTTAGCAAAGTGTCTGTAGGCTTAATAACACCTGAAGCAACTTTATCAGGATCTACCTTAACCCTTATGTTCTTTGTAACAGGGTCAGCGCCTACACCTATGGACGGAATTGTCCATGTAAGGGTATTGCCGGAAACAGTAGCCCCGTCTGACTCCAACAGAATAAGGTTCTGATTCAGCGTGTCGGTAATTCTCACATTGCTGAGAGCCACGTTGCCCATATTGGTTACGGTGATGGTGTAGTCAATAATCATGTTGTTATCCCCGTCGTAACTCTTGGCGGCAGATTTCTCCACACGAAGTTCTCCCTTCGGCTTGGTAAGGGTAACCTCAGTTGTGGCCTCTGACGGTGTTATCTTTTCATCATTCCAGCCCGTTGCGTTAAAGAATACCTTGTTGGTAATCTTTTCATCACCGGTAACTTTGTCAAGATCTACAGTTACCGCCGTTCTGTCTAAAGTGAAAGTATACCTTGGGCGAACCATTTCGTCATCATACAAAGACGGTGTTTCTTCTAAATTGGTGCGTTGGTTGTAATTGAAAGACAGAACATGTCTTGTCTTTCCGTCTGCACCTTCTACCTTTTTTATCACAGCAGATTCAACATCGACAACCACATTGTCAGCGCCGCCATCCTGATGTATTGTTCCTATATGTACTCTGCCTGCGCCGGTTCCGTAATACAATTGGAAAATCTTCAGGTTAGAATCCACCGTATCTTGTGATGTTTCCACCTGAAGTGCTACTTCTTGATCATCGCCTACGTCAAAAGTGACAAAGCTCGGCAATGTCAATGTATCTTTCATTTCTATATTTTTAGTAAACACAGAACCTTCTTCCACCGAATACGTTCTGTTTATATTCTCTACCGTGTATACTATATCTCTTGGAAGATCTGCAGAGGAAACTCCCAATGAATCTGCATTGGCACTCTTACTTACATTACCCCAATCAAAAGAACCGGTAAATTCAATGGTTCCCCATTTTTTATTTACCCTTTCATCGCCGGCCGCAAATCCCTCTACTTCTATGTCGCTTTCATTTACTGCAATAGTCATAGGCTTTCCGGTACCATTAGGCATCTTAAATGAAATAGTTGCCCCTGATACACCGGAACCCGGTCTGAAGGAAAAACTCAGATAAGGTTCTCCCGAATCCGGAACAATGAGCTTTATGGCAGGATAATTGACATGATGATATTGTTTGTAACCCGCATCATCTGCCACCGTATCTTCAGCAAAATCCAAAATATACGGAATGGCTTCCGCAGGAAGTTTTATCCTGGTTTTTATGGGAGTATTGTTATTGGAATCGGAAACCTGTACATCCAATAGGAATGTACCTTCGGTACCAATAGGAAAGGTCTCTTTCTCTCCTGAGTTTTTACCGTAAGGCACCATGCTTACGGAAATTACCTCAGCGATTAAATCACCATTATCTCCTTCCCCTGTTGCAAAAGCGCTGGCCATAAACGGCATGTTTCCACTCGTAAATAAAAGTGTCGTAATAAGCACTATTACCAGCATCTTTCTCCACAAACTCTTTTTACTGTTGTTCATACTTATTTCTCCTCTGCTTATCTGTTTATATATATCATATTATTTATAACGACTTTTATTATAGATACCCCTCAACCGTTGGAAATAAACGGTCAAATTGGCATAGACGGGAGCTTTCTGCGTTATAGTAATATATGAGATTCCCATATATTATGATTTCCCACCCACTTTCATCCATCTTTTTATACTTTATCACAACGTACAACTAATTGCAAATGATAACGAGAAAGTTTTGTTATTTTTTACAAATATTTCGGTTGTTTTTGTGGCCTTGTGTATACAATTACTATAAATGCCCGCACTCTCAATAGACTGCAGGCATTTGTCTGAAACTTTTCTATAACATATTGTACTTAATCTTAATTTATATTGGCCGATGTATTCCCCGAATTTCCTGTAGTGTTTCCTCCGGTAGTATTATCTCCCCCGGAAGTTCCCCCTTGGTTGC
>JAZNUK010000029.1:0-7726 GCA_045592265.1 Candidatus Fimisoma sp.
CATGAAAATATATATTGAAGAGGACCAACGTCTTGAAGAGAGTTTGATAGGAAAACTAAGGACGGCAGCAGAGTTTATTTTTAGCCGGGAAGGTGTAGATGAGCAGAGAGCAGAAGTCAGCCTTACCCTTGTGGAGAGAGAGGAAATACAGGAACTTAACAAAGAATACCGGAATGTGGACAAGGTGACAGACGTTCTTTCATTTCCACAGTACGAAAGAGTGGAAGACATGCCGGCTGTGGGAGAGTTGTGTCTTGGAGATGTGGTTATATGTACCGATAAAGTAAAAGAACAGGCAGATGAATTTGGACATTCTTATGAGAGGGAATTTGTTTATCTCTTTGTCCATAGTCTGCATCACCTTTTAGGGTATGACCATATGGAAGAGGATGAAAAATCCCTCATGAGGGAAAAGGAAGAAGAAGCCATGAGGCATATAGATTTGGAGAGAGAATGATGACAAATAAGGAACTTTATGAAAAAGCGTTAGCAGCAATTCCGATGGCTTATGCACCATTTTCAAAATTTCAAGTAGGGGCCGCCCTTTTGACTAAGGAAGGGAAAGTTTACACGGGAGTCAATGTGGAGAACTCTTCCTACGGAGGAACCATATGTGCAGAGAGAACAGCCTTTGTGAAGGCAATTTCCGAAGGTGAAAGGGACTTTGAGGCTATTGCGGTAGTTGCAAATGGAGGAGAGGCGTGGCCATGTGGCATTTGCAGACAGTTTATGCAGGAATTTTGCCAAGATGATTTTAGGATTATAACAGGCAAAGATGGTGATTCACTTCAATCATATACATTGAAGGAAATGCTGCCGGAGGGATTTCGCCTATGAAAACAGGATTTATAGGAATAATTGGCAGACCCAATGTGGGTAAATCTACTTTAATGAATGCAATCCTTGGGGAGAAGGTGGCAATAACCACAGACAAACCTCAGACAACCAGAAACACCATAAGAGGTATATATACAAGAATTGATGATGAGGCAGGAGATGAAGGCGTACAGATGGTTTTCATCGACACGCCGGGAATTCATAAACCTCACAGCAAGCTTGGAAACTATATGACCGAGTCCGCTGTAAATACCTTTAAGGAAGTGGATGTTATTCTTTTTCTGGTAGATAGCAGCATAGATAAGGGGCCGGGAGATAAATACATTCTTCAAATGCTTAGGGATGTTGCCACGCCTAAGATTTTGGTTATAAACAAGATTGACCGGATGGAACCGGAGGCTTTTCAAAAAATATATGAGGATTATGCTCAAATGGAAGTTTTTGAGGAAATCTACGGCACATCTGCTTTGGAAGGCAAGAATGTTGAGAACTTGGTAAAAGGACTGGAAAAGCACCTTGAAGAGGGACCAATGTATTTTCCTGAAGACATGGTTACAGACCATCCGGAAAGATTCATCGTCAGCGAAATAATAAGGGAAAAACTTCTTTTGTATCTTAGCGATGAGGTTCCTCACGGAGTTGCAATAGAAATAGAAAGCTATAAAGAAGAAGAAAACCTTACTAGAATCGGGGCTGTAATCTATTGCGAAAGAAAATCTCACAAGGGGATTATTATAGGTAAACAAGGAAAAAAATTAAAGGGAATAGGAAAAAGTGCACGAATTGAGATAGAGGCCCTTCTGGGATGTAAAGTTTTTCTGGAACTTTGGGTTAAGGTGAAGGAAAACTGGAGAGACTCAGACTTCGCACTTTCTAATTTCGGATATAAGGATTAAAAGTCAGATATGATAACAGAAACGGAAGGAATTGTCCTCAGGCAGGTAAAAGCACTGGGGGGCAGGCGGATGATTTCCCTTTTTTCCAAGAATTACGGAAAAATAAGCGTTGGGACAAGCCTCAACGAAGGGGGAAAGAATAAGACAGCTCTTGCAATAAAAGCTTTTAGTTATGGAAGATACCAGCTTTTTAAAAACAGAGAAAACTACAACCTTAATAACGGTCAGGTAGTCAAAAGTTATTATTCCATAGGAGAAAATCTGGACAAATATATGGCGGCATCTTATGTGTTGGAGCTGACTGACAAGGTTCTTCCTGAAGATTTGCCACAACCCAAAATTTTTAACTTGTTGGCAGATTTTCTGGAAGCCATGGAAAAGCGTGAAAAAAAGCACGGTACGTTGGTGACGGCATATATTGTTAAGATGATGGATTATCTGGGAGCCATGCCCCAATTGGGAGAGTGTGCGTGCTGTGGAGGTACGGTGATAAAAGAGGGGCAAAACAAAGTTCTTTTCAGTATAGAAGAGGGCGGTGTTATATGTCCCAGCTGCGGCAGGGAAAAGCTCAATGAATGTCAACGACCATTGATTTATAGAGAAGATATTGGTATAATAGATATATTAAAGTATTTTCAAAAACAGCCCATGGAAGCCTTTGAAAAAATCGCCTTGGAGGAAGCCAAGGAAAAGGTTTTACAGGAGATTTTGCGAGAATACATATCCTATCATTTGGATATAAAGGAACTGAAAAGTGAAAGCTTTTTCCAAATTTAAATATGGAGGTATGAATATGGAAATTACATTAGAAAAGATTGAATTAGTCAAGGACAGAACCGGTGTATCATACAAAGAGGCAAAGGAAGCGCTGGAAGCGGCAGAGGGAAGCGTTGTAGATGCCATTATAGCTATCGAGGAAACTATAAACATTAAGTCGGGTAGCAAGATAGGCGAATTTGCCGACGAGACAATTGAAAAGATTAAAGAACTGGTTAAGAAAGGAAATGTTACTAAGATTTCCGTAAAGAAAGATGAAGAAACCATAGTAAATATTCCTTTAAACGTAGGACTGGTAGGCACTTTAGTGGCACCATGGGGCGTAATTGCAGCATCAATTGCCGCCTTTGGCTTTAAGTGCAAAATTGAATTAACTAAAGACGATGGTACCGTTATTGATGTAACAGAAAAAGCTGAAAACTTGGCAAGCGATGTTAAGGAAAAAGGGTCTGTGGTAGTTGATGAAGTTGTAGCTAAAGGATCTGCCGTAGCAAATGATGTTAAGGAAAAAGCACCTGAAGTTATGCAGGAACTTAAAGAAAAGGGCATCGATGCATACAACACAGTTAAAAGTGTTGCCGTTGAAAAATGGAATGAAATCAGAGAGAAAAAGGATGACGTTTGGGAAAACGTGGAAGAAGTTTTTGACGTAGCGGAAGAGAAGCTAGAAAAATTTGCTGATAAGGTAGAAGCAAAAGCAGAAGAAGTGCTGGATAAAGCAGAAGAAAAGATAGAAGAAAAAACTGAAGAATAAAAAGCATTAAAATATAGAAAAAAGTAGGAGTTTGTTCAAAGATGAAAAAAGATGTTACCATGGAGAAAATTGTAGCTTTAGCTAAAAACAGAGGATTCATATTTCCGGGTTCGGAAATTTACGGAGGACTTGCCAACACATGGGACTATGGTCCTTTAGGTGTGGAATTTAAGAACAATGTAAAAAAGGCCTGGTGGAGAAAATTTGTTCAGGAGTCCAAGTATAATGTGGGCCTTGATGCAGCCATTCTCATGAATCCTAAAACATGGGTGGCTTCAGGACATGTTGGCGGATTTTCAGACCCGCTCATCGATTGTAAAGGATGTAAAGCCAGATTCAGAGCTGATAAGATTATTGAAGATTACATGAAGGAAAACAATATTGAAGGCGTAGTGGTAGACGGTTGGCCCAACGAAAAGATGGAAGAGTATATAGCTGAAAATAAGATTGCTTGTCCTGAATGTGGAAAATCCGATTTTACCGGAATTCGTCAATTTAATCTTATGTTTAAGACATTCCAGGGAGTTACAGAAGATTCTAAAGCTGAAATTTATTTGAGACCTGAAACAGCTCAAGGTATATTTGTAAATTTCAGAAATGTTCAAAGGTCTGCAAGAAAGAAAGTTCCGTTTGGAATTGCTCAAATAGGAAAGTCATTTAGAAATGAAATAACTCCGGGCAACTTTACTTTTAGAACCAGAGAGTTTGAGCAGATGGAACTGGAATTTTTCTGCAAGCCGGGAACAGATCTGGAATGGTTTGCTTATTGGAAAGAGTATTGCGTAAACTTCCTTAAGAGCCTTAACATGACCATGGAAAACATCAGAACCCGTGACCATGAACAGGAAGAATTGTCCCATTACAGCAACGCAACCACGGATATTGAATATCTCTTCCCATTTGGATGGGGTGAGCTTTGGGGCATTGCCGACAGAACGGATTTTGACCTTACTCAGCATATCAACACTTCAAATCAAGATTTAAGCTATGTTGACTCTGAAACAGGTGAAAAATACATTCCTTATGTAATTGAACCGTCTCTGGGTGCAGACAGAGTGGCTCTTGCATTCCTCATTGACGCATACAATGAAGAGGTTTTAATTGACGGAAACGGCAAAGAAGATGTGAGAGTAGTTCTCAAGTTGCATCCGGCGTTGGCACCGTTTAAAGCGGCAGTATTGCCTCTTGCAAAGAAACTTTCACCTGTGGCTGAACCGATTTATGAAGAACTTTCAAAGTATTTTATGGTGGATTACGATACAGCCGGTTCAATAGGAAAGAGATACAGAAGGGAAGATGAAATAGGTACTCCTTTCTGCATCTGTGTAGACTTTGACACTGAGACAGACGGTTGCGTAACCGTTCGTGACAGAGACACCATGGAACAGGTAAGAATTCCGGTATCGGAAGTTCGCACTTACATTGAAGAGAGATTGTCATTTTAATGACGGAAACGGAGAATAATGAGCGAAAAATTCATTTATTCCTTTAACGAAGGTTCAAAGGAAATGAGAAGTTTGCTTGGAGGGAAAGGGGCAAACCTGGCGGAGATGACTCAGATAGGTTTGCCCGTTCCTTTTGGGTTTACAATTACGACGGGAGCTTGTAACAGGTATTACAAGGAAAATGAGACCATCGGTCAAGATATAGTCGATGGAATTTACGAGAAAATAAGAGAACTTGAGGATGTAACAGGGAAGGGCTTTGGAAGCAGCGAAAACCCCCTGTTGGTTTCTGTGCGTTCAGGTTCTGTAATATCAATGCCCGGAATGATGGATACCATTCTTAATCTGGGATTAAACGATAAAAGTGTAGAGGGATTGGCAAACCTTACAGGAAACAGAAGATTTGCTATGGATAGCTATCGCCGATTTATTCAGATGTTCTCAGACGTGGTTCTTCAAATTCCTAAGGAAGAATTTGACAAGGTATTTGATAGACAAAAGGCTCTGAAAGGGTTCCGTTATGATGTGGAACTGACGGCAGAAGATTTGGAAGTTATAATTTCTAAATACAAAGACATAGTAGAAAACTTTACCGGAAAAACCTTTCCCCAAGAACCTGAGGCTCAGCTGATAGATGCAGTAAAGGCTGTTTTTAGGTCATGGAATAATGACAGAGCCATATTGTACAGAAAACTTAACGGAATTTCTCATAATCTGGGGACTGCTGTCAATGTTCAGTCCATGGTGTTCGGAAATCTGGGAGATACATCGGGAACCGGTGTGGCTTTTACAAGGAACCCGGCGGATGGCACTAAAGAGTTATTTGGAGAATTTTTGGTTAATGCCCAGGGGGAAGATGTAGTTGCGGGAGTAAGGACCCCTCTCAACATAAGTAAGATGAAAGAGATTTTCCCCGATGCCTACAATACTTTTTTCAGAATTTCACAGCTCCTTGAAAAACATTATAAAGATGTGCAGGATATGGAGTTTACCATTGAAAACAACAAACTCTACATGTTGCAGACAAGGAGTGGAAAGAGAACTGCCCAAGCGGCTGTAAAGATTGCAGTGGATATGGTGGAAGAGGGTTTGATAGACAGAGAGACGGCAATTACAAGAATAGAGCCGGAACAGATAGACCAACTTTTACACCCTAGTTTTCATAGTGAACAGATAGATAAAGCAACTGTTATAGCTACCGGCCTTCCTGCATCTCCGGGAGCTGCTTGCGGAAGAATTTATTTTACTGCGGAGGAAGCAGAAAAGGCTTTTTCCGGCGGTGAAAAAGTTCTTTTGGTAAGAGAGGAAACCTCACCTGAGGATTTGGCGGGCATGGTAGTTGCAGAAGGAATACTTACTGCAAGAGGTGGAATGACATCTCATGCAGCCGTAGTCGCCAGAGGAATGGGAAAATGTTGCGTGGCGGGATGTTCACAAATTCATGTGAGTGAAGAAGAAAAGGTTATGACTGTGGGAGAGAGAAAGTACGCTCAAGGTGAATTTATTTCCATAGATGGAACTACGGGCAAAGTATATGGAGAGAAAATAGACACTGTAGCCACTGAGATTTCTTTGGATTTTGCTCGTATAATGGAATGGGCTGATGAGATAAGAACCATGAAGGTAAGAGCCAATGCTGATAATCCAAGAGATGCACAGCAGGCAATCGACTTTGGTGCGGAAGGTATCGGTCTTTGCAGAACGGAGCACATGTTTTTTGATGAAGAGCGGATTCCTGCTATCAGGAGGATGATCCTTGCGGACAGCGAAGAGGAAAAGATTAGAGCATTGGAGGCAATAAGGCCTTACCAGCAGGGGGACTTTAAAGAAATCTTTAAAGTAATGGGTGATATGCCGGTAACCATAAGGCTACTGGATCCACCTCTCCATGAATTTCTGCCCCATGCCGAGGAAGAAATAAGAGAAGTGGCAGACATTATGAAGGTTCCTTATGAAAAGGTTGCGTCTAAAGTGTCGGAGCTTCAGGAACAGAATCCGATGTTGGGCCATAGAGGATGCAGAGTGGCTGTTACAAGTCCTGAGATTGTTGTTATGCAGACTGAGGCCATAATAGGTGCTGCAATAGAGGTTATGAAAGAAAAAAATGTGGAAATAATTCCTGAGATTATGATACCTCTTACAACCTCTGAAGATGAATTAAAATGGGTAAAAACCATAGTGGTAGAGGCGGCGGACAAGTGCATAGAAGAAGCAGCTGTAGATATGGACTACATTGTGGGCACCATGATTGAAACTCCAAGAGCTGCTTTGACGGCAGATGAGATTGCAAGGGAAGCCGAATTTTTCTCCTTTGGAACCAACGATTTGACTCAGATGACTTTTGGTTTGTCTCGTGATGATACGGGTAAACTAATAGAAGAATATGTGGACAAGGGGATATTTGAAAAAGACCCTTTCCAAACTATAGATACCAAGGGCGTGGGCAAACTGATGAGTATGGCGGTTACCTTAGGCAAACAGGTAAGACCTAAGATTAAACTGGGAATATGTGGCGAGCACGGCGGAGATCCAAAGACCATAGAATTTTGCAGCCGTATAGGACTTAACTATGTGTCCTGCTCTCCTTACAGGGTTCCTATAGCAAGGCTTGCAGCGGCGCAAGCGTTGGTAAGGAATAAACAAACAGAAGAAATGAGGAAGTAAAATATGTTTTCATTATGGGGCACTAATATAGGCAATTTGTTGATGACCTTTCTTATATCCATGGTTCCTGTTATTGAATTGAGAGGCGCTATTCCTGCAGCGGCTATAGCCGGTCTTGACGCTGTTCCTGCTTGCATAGCTGCTATATTGGGGAATCTGGTTCCTGTACCATTTATAATAATTTTTATACGTAAGATTTTCAAGTGGATGCAGGGAAAAAGTCAGTGGCTTGCCGGAATTGTAGCTAAGATGGAAGAAAAGGCAGACAAGAAAAAGGATCAGGTTCTTAAGTATGAGTTCTGGGGACTTCTGATACTTGTGGCAATTCCACTTCCGGGAACAGGTGCATGGAC
>JAZNUK010000030.1:0-11611 GCA_045592265.1 Candidatus Fimisoma sp.
GTTCGTTTGCAACTTCTGTCTTTAAGCTGTTTAATGCAGGTTTTGCATTAATGTTCATCTTATCTTGTAATGACATTTTGTTCACCTCCTATTACATTCATAGTTTGACACCGGGGGAAATTATTATGTGATGCAATAAATGGTTAATAAGGAATCCATTTGGAAATTTAAATGTTTGATTTTAAGGCATATATGGGGTAATATAACTATTGTAAGTTTATAGTTTAAATATAATCTTTCTGAAAATTAATCCCCTGTCCCGGTTCGCAAAACAGATGATTTCTAAGACTCATTCTCGGAGTTTGAGTGAGAAACTTTGTCTCTCTATCGGCTCGCAAAGCTTTCTCACAAGTCAAACTCCTTGCTCATTTCGCCTTGAAATCATTGCTGTCTTGCTCAATGGACCGTGGCTTAATTTTCAGGAAAGATTAAATAAATAATAAGTGTATAGTTTTTACTAACACTGAAAAAGGCCTTGAACATGACAATTAGAGTTTCAAAGTGAAGTTCGACCGGTATCTTGGGTACAAAAGAACTTTGCGAGCTTTTATGGCTAGTTTGCGAGACAAAGGCTTTTGTCCAAGATACGGAGAAGGAGCTTATGAAACTCTTTGTTATGTGAGCGAGACTTTTGAAATGTTAGTAAAAACTATACAGAGTTAATCATCATAAAATTTAATCCGGGAGAAAACCTATGAGAATAATAGCAGGTGACTTTAAAGGCAGGAGACTTGAATCTCCGGAAAACTATAATATACGGCCCACAACAGACAAGGTAAAAGAAGCACTTTTCAGCATTATCGCTCCCTATGTATATGACAGCGTTTTTGCAGACATTTTTTCCGGCACGGGAAACCTTGGACTGGAAGCATTGTCCAGAGGTGCGGCAAAATGCTATTTTGGCGATAATTCCAGGGCAAGCATATCCATTATCAAAAGAAACATAAAGTATTGCAAAGCCGAGGATAGAGCCGTGGTTTACGGAGGAGACTATGTAAATGTGCTGGAACGAATCAATGAGAAAGTAGATGTTTTTCTTCTTGATCCCCCATATGAGGCCGGTTACTATCAAACATGTTTTGAAAAGATACGTGAATTTGATTTGTTGGCGGAAGAAGGCATAATAGTGGCAGAACATCGGTCCGATCTAACGTTGCCTGAGGAAGTATGCGGCTTTCACAAAACTAAAGAACGTAAATACGGTAACATTATTTTGACCATATATGAAGAATAATATTTCAGTCATATGGTTGCCTACATTCTTTTACTATGATAAAATATAGGGTAGAAAATTTGGAGGCAATTATGAAAACCAAAGCACTTTATGCAGGTTCTTTCGATCCACTGACTTTGGGACATTTGGATATAATAGAAAGAGCAGCTAATATTTTTGACCATGTTGTTGTAGGGGTTGTAGTAAATTTAGAAAAAAAGACCATGTTTACTTTTGAAGAGCGCATGGAGATGATAAAAGAAGCGGTGGCGCATATTCCCAATGTTTCGGTGGATATGTGTGACGGACTTCTTGCAGATTTCGTCAATAACAACGGATTTAATGTGGTTGTGAGAGGGCTGAGAAGTGTGGCAGACTTTGACAGCGAACAGGAAATGGCACAACTGCATCAACACTTATATAACGATAAGACTGAGACCGTATTTTTAATGTCTGACTCCAAATACGAGTTTATCAGTTCAACTATGGCCAAGCAGGTTATTACTTTAGGCGGCAGAGGTGATATGCTGGTACCACCTTGCGTATTGGAAAAAATGAAAGGGAGAGCGTGTAAGTAATGGATAATACAATGAAAGTTCTTGAATTATTGGAAGAATTGGAGGATATGGTTGATGAGGCAACAGGAGTTCCTTTGACCAGTAAGATCATGGTTGACGCGGAAGAAATCTTTCAGATTGTCCGTGAAATAAGGCTTGCCCTGCCTGACGATGTACAGCAGGCAAAATGGATAAGAGATGAACGTGACAGGATATTGGCAGAAGCCAAGACGGAGTACGAAAGAATCATAAGAGAGGCTAAGAAGCAGGCTGACTATCTTGTGGAAACTGATGATATTACTATCAGAGCAACCAAACTTGCAGCGGAAATTAAGCAGGATGCAGAAACTCACGCCAGAGTTATGCGTATGAAAACTTACGATTACGTTGACAAAATGCTTTACGATATGCAGGGCAAGATGGATGAGCTTAACATGAAGTACTTTGGTGAGATGTATACCAGTCTGGAGAACACCTTCACACAGATTAATCATGTTTTAGCAACAAATCGGGAAGAAATGAAGACCTTGGCTTATCAGACACAAAACGAAGTGGAAACCGGCACTTTCGCACCGGGCGAAGAAGAAAAATAAATAGAATTATATAGCAGAGTATATTCAGGAAATTAGGAGAAGAAATGAGTTTTATTACGAGTTTATTCTCCTTTTTGATTGGCATTTATAGATATAAACGTTAACAAAATATTAGCACAATAAGGCAGGGGTGTAATGGTAAAATATTTTTGTATATATTTTGCGTGAGGTAAAAACATGAGATTAGGCATTGATGTAGGTTCAACCACCGTTAAAGTGGTGCTGATGAATCAAGAAGATACAATACTATATCAGAGATATGAGCGCCATATGTCAGGGGTTTTCGATAAGGTTAAAGAACTTTTGGAAGATCTTATAAAAGAGGTAGGAGACATAGATGTAAAGTGTGTCATTACCGGTTCGGGAGGACTTGCCCTTTCAGAACAGATAGGGGCCAGGTTTGAACAGGAAGTGATTACCTGTTCCCTGGCAGTGGAGAAATTGATTCCTCAAACTGATGTTGCTATTGAACTTGGCGGTGAAGATGCTAAGATTACATATTTCGGAAATACGGTAGAGCAGAGAATGAACGGAACCTGTGCAGGGGGTACGGGGGCATTTATTGACCAAATGGCAATACTTCTCAATACAGACGGAGAGGGCCTCAACGAAGCAGCCAAGGATCACATGGTAATATACCCTATAGCGGCCCGTTGCGGAGTCTTTGCAAAGACAGACATACAGCCTTTAATCAATGAGGGCGCTCCCATAGAGAATCTGGCCGCATCCATTTTTCAGGCGGTGGTAAACCAGACTATAGGCGGTCTTGCCTGTGGAAGGCAGATTAAAGGAAATGTGGCATTTTTAGGCGGTCCTCTGACTTATATGTCTGAACTGAGAAATCGCTTTATAGAAACATTGGAATTAAAAGAGGAGCAGGTAATATTCCCGGATAATTCCAAGTATTTTGTTGCCATGGGGGCAGCATTTATGGCAGATAAATGCCAAACCGTCAGTCTGAAAGGTTTGGTTGAAAAAATTAGGAATGTTGACACAGCGGTTACGGCAGGAACTAAGAGAATAGAGCCGTTGTTTAAGGATGAAAGAGAGTACAGAGAATTTAAGGAAAGACACAGCCTGGCTAAAATTTCAAGGAAAAATATAAGGGAAGCAGCAGGTCCCTTGTTCCTCGGTATAGATGCGGGATCCACAACAACCAAGGCTGCTCTTATAGATAAGGAGAGGAATCTGCTTTATAGTTTCTATAAGGGCAATGAGGGAAATCCACTGGAAACCACTCGGGAAATGTTAAAAGAGTTGTATTCCCTGATTCCTGATGGAGCATACATAGGCAACGCCACCGTTACAGGATACGGAGAAGGCTTAATTCAGGCGGGATTTAAGGCCGACATGGGAATTATAGAAACCATGGCACATTACAAGGCGGCGGAACAATTTCTACCGGGGGTTGATTTTATCCTGGATATAGGTGGTCAGGATATGAAGTGCATGAAGATAAAGGACCACGCTATATATAACATAATGCTCAACGAAGCTTGTTCTTCAGGGTGCGGTTCTTTCATAGAAACCTATGCAAAATCCGTAAACATGCCTGTTGAAGACTTTGCTAAGATCGGAATCAATTCCAAGAATCCTGTAGACCTTGGAACCAGATGTACCGTATTTATGAATTCCATGGTTAAACAGGCTCAAAAGGAAGGTGCGGACATAAGTGATATAGCTGCCGGCCTTTCATATTCAGTTATTAAAAACGCATTGTACAAAGTTATTAAACTGCGTAATCCTGAAGATGCAGGAGAGAAAATCGTTGTACAAGGGGGAACATTTTATAATGAATCGGTTCTGAGAGCCATTGAGAAGGTTCTTGGCAGAGAAGTGGTAAGACCGGATATTGCCGGAATTATGGGAGCATACGGGTGCGCCTTAAATTCTCTTAGCAGCTGGGAAGAAGGTCATATCTCCACATTGGCAAAGCCGGAGGACATAGAAGAATTTACAGCAGGAACTACCAATGTAAGGTGTCAAGGCTGTGAAAATAAATGTATGTTGACCATCACAAAGTTTAACGACGGCAAGAGATACTATACCGGCAACAGATGTGAAAAGGGAGCCGGAAAATTAAATGTTCACAATCATATACCTGATCTTTATGAGTATAAGCTGAGAAGATTGTTTAGCTATAAACCGCTGCGAGAAGAAGATGCCAAAAGGGGACATGTTGCAATACCAAGAGTTCTCAATATGTACGAAAACTATCCTTTCTGGTTCACCTTCTTCACGAAACTGGGATTTAAAGTGGTTCTTTCTCCTGATTCCAACAAGGAACTCTATGAAAAGGGGATAGATACCATTTCCTCAGATACAGCCTGTTATCCGGCAAAACTGGTTCACGGACACATTAAAGCCTTGATTGAACAGGGAGAAAAGTGGATTTTTTATCCTTGTATAAACTATGAGCAAAATGAAGATCCAACGGCCCAAAATCACTATAACTGTCCTGTTGTTGCAACATATCCGGAGGTTATAGCAAACAACATGAACCAAATCTTCAGTCAGTACGGTGTAACTTTTACTCACCCGTTTTTGCCTTATGATGATGACAGAAGGCTTACCGTTAAAATGACGGAGATGCTTTCGGACAGGGGAATTTCACCGAGAGAAATCAAGGATGCCATAGAAGCAGCTAGGGCAGAGGAAATAAAATTTAAGAGGGATGTTGAAAAAGAAGGGGAAAAAGCCCTGGAATACATTAAAGAACACGGGAAAAAAGCCATAATACTTTCCGGCAGACCTTATCATCTGGACAAGGAAATTAATCACGGTCTCAACAAGATGATAAACTCCTTCGGAATGGCAGTTCTTACGGAGGACTCGGTATGTCACCTTGCCAAATTGCCAAGACCTATAAGAGTATTGGACCAGTGGACCTATCATTCAAGACTTTACAAAGCAGCAGACTTTGCCGGCACCAGAGATGATGTGGAGCTGATTCAGCTAAACTCCTTCGGCTGCGGCGTAGATGCTGTTACCACTGACCAGGTAGAGGAGATACTGGAAGGTCACAACAAACTTTATACGTTGCTGAAAATAGATGAAGGGACAAATCTGGGAGCTGCCAGAATCCGTATAAGGTCCTTAAAGGCCGCAATGGAGGAAAGAGACAAAAACAATATTAAGGCAAAACATGACGGCAAACCTTATGAAAGAAAACTTTTTACCAAGGAAATGCGCAAGGATTATACTCTTTTGGTTCCTCAGATGTCGCCTATACATTTTCAATATCTTGAAGTGGCACTCAGGGAAAGCGGATATAACGCAGTAGTGATTCCTACCGTTGATAAACATGCAATTGATGAAGGACTTAAGTATGTTAATAACGATGCTTGCTATCCTACTTTGGTGACCCTTGGAAAGATGATCAGTGTTCTCAAGTCTGGTGAATATGACCTTGACAAAACTGCTCTTGTAATGTCGCAGACGGGAGGAGGCTGTAGGGCTAGTAACTATATAGCCCTTTTGAGAAAGGCATTGAAGGATTTAGGAATGGAACAGATTCCTGTAGTTTCATTTAACATGGTGGGACTTGAAGCAAATCCCGGGTTCAAAATAGATGTCCCCATGGGTAAACGTCTTTTAATTGCAGCCATGTATGGAGATTTGTTCCAGAGGATTCTTTATGCTACGAGACCTTATGAAGTGGAACCGGGTTCTGCGGAAGCAATAATGAAAAAGTACGAGGAAGCCATTTTCCAAAATTGTAAGGACGGAAGAATCTCCACATATAAGAGATTAGTTAAAGAAATAGTTGAAGAATATGATAATTTACCTCTGAAGGATGTAAAGAAACCTAGGGTTGGTGTTGTAGGAGAAATTTTGGTAAAATACCATCCTGATGCCAATAACAATATAGTGGATATAATTGAGAAAGAAGGCGGGGAAGCCGTTGTGCTGGATCTTGTGGACTTTTTCCTTTACGGAATGTACAGCAAGAAGTTTAACTATGAAGAATTGTCAGGATCCTACAAACAGTATAAGGTGAATCAGGCAGCCATTGCTTTGATAGAATGGTTTAGGAAACCATTGAGAAAGGCTTTGCGAGAAAGTAAACGTTTCAATGAACCATCACGTATTGAGCATACTGCCAAAGAGGCATCTCAAATCGCGTCTATAGGAAATCAGTGTGGTGAAGGCTGGCTGCTTACAGGAGAAATGATAGAATTGATAAAGGATGGGGCGACAAATATTGCTTGCCTGCAACCTTTCGCCTGCTTACCTAATCATGTTACCGGAAAGGGCATGTTAAAGGCTTTGAGAGAACGGTATCCTAAGGCAAATATAGTTGCAATTGACTATGACCCCGGAGCCAGCGATACCAACCAGCTTAACAGAATCAAGCTGATGATGGCGGCAGCCCATAAGAATGTGGAGCATTAAGCAAATAATGGATGAAAATTCCATGCTTAAATATTGTGAATATACATTACCATTTTTTACATTAGATTCGAGCGGATTTGTGTAATTCATTTATATATAGGACTTGAAATAAAAGTGGCTGTAATGGTATAATGTCTAGGTAAAAAAGATTTTAGTTAGGAGGTGTCTCCATGGGAAGACACGGTACAATAGCCGGACGTAAAGCGGCACAGGACTCGAAAAGAGCCGCAATGTTTACAAAATATGCAAGAATCATCACAGTAGCAGCAAAAGACGGTGGAGATCCTGAGTATAATGCAGCATTGAGATTGGCAATAGAAAAAGCAAAAGCTATTTCCATGCCAAATGATAATATCACCAGAGCCATCAAGAAAGGTACAGGTGAGCTGGCAGGAGAAACCTATGAGGAACTCAGATTCGAAGGATACGGAGTATCGGGAGTTGCTGTAATTGTGGAAGCGTTAACAGACAACAACAACAGAACCACTTCTTCGGTAAGATCCACTTTTGATAAGTATGGTGGAAACTTAGGTTCACCGGGATGTGTTTCTTATATGTTCTCCAGGAAGGGCGTTATCATCATCGAAAAAACCGATGATATTGACGAGGATACACTTCTTGAAGCAGCATTGGAGGCAGGAGCAGACGACATGGTTGTAAACGAAGACAGCTTTGAAATTTTTACTGACCCTGCAGTTCATCCGGATGTTCATCAGGCTCTTACAGATGCAGGATATGAATTTGTTGAATCGGATGTGGAAATGGTTCCTTCCATGGAGTCTACACCAACAAATGCTGAAGATATCAAGAAACTTGCCAAGATGATAGAAGTTCTTGAGGACAATGATGACGTGCAGAAAGTATATACAAATTGTTCCATTGACCTTTATGAGTAATAAGGGAATAATTTGATGACTTCTTACTTATAATGAAAATATTCCTGGGTTATTCGTTAAGGAATCATAATTGAACCTACAGTTTTGCATTGGGAATCCGGAGTTTTCAAAGCATTATGTCAGGCCCCAACAAATCAGGGGAAGACAGAAGCCAGAAACAGAATACCCACCTATCATGAGATAGGGCATCAATTATCTCCTTGACGGTACCCTGGGGCTTAACTCCAACAGTTCAATGCTGTTGGTTTTTGTTTTATAATGAATACAGAGAACAACATTTGCAGCGATGCTTGTGGCAATACTTACAACGATTTTTACAACGATATTTGTAACAATACTTACAGCACATAGGAGGACAAACAAAATATGAATCACTTAAAACCTGCAGACATTCTGGAGACTTTGGTGGAGACGGGAGTGTCTAAGGCAGAAAGTTCCTGGAGAAAACTGTTGATTTTGGGAATATTGGCAGGAGCATTCATTTCTTTTGCCGGTGCATCATCTACTTTAGCAAGTTATTCCATGGTTTCAGATCCCATGACTTTTGGGGTAGGAAAAGCATTTGCCGGAGTAATCTTTACGGGAGGATTGATATTTGTTGTTTTGGCAGGAGCAGAACTCTTTACCGGCAATTCCTTAATAAGTCTGGCAGTTTATGAGAAGCGGATAACACTGGGGCAGATGCTTCGCAATTGGGGCATAGTGTACATAGCTAACTTTATAGGCAGCATATTTATCGTATTGGTTATTTCTCATATAGATATGTTGGATGCAGGAGAAGGGTTGTTGGGGGCGGTGACTGTTAAAACTGCAGCAGCAAAGGTAAATATGGATTTTTCCAAGGCATTGTTATCAGGCCTTCTGTGTAATTGGCTTGTGTGCCTTGCTGTGTGGTGTTCTACAGGAGCTGACTCAACTATAGGCAAGATATTTTCAATATTTTTCCCTATATGGATCTTTGTAATTTCCGGTTTTGAGCACTGTATTGCAAACATGTATTTTATTCCTGCAGGAATCATAGCATCATATAACGAAAGTTATGTTGCACTTTCGGGACTTGGCCAAGATATGTTGGCAAATCTGACTTGGCAGGGAATGTTTTTACATAACATGTTGCCTGTAACTATAGGAAACTTGCTGGGAGGAGTGGTCTTTGTGGCCGCATCTTACTGGATTTCAATAAAAAAGTCGTAGTTTATATGAGATAGAGGAGAAAGAAAAATGAATGAAAGACAGTTAACCTTGAGAGGACTCATAATCGGTGCTTTAGGAAGCATTATCCTCACCATGAGTTCCATGTTTATAGCATTAAAATTAAGTTCAGTGCCATGGCCGATAATGTTTGTAGTCCTTGTATCCATGTTTGTACTCAAGCTTTGCGGTAATACAAACTTACAGGAAATCAATGTGACACAAACAGCTATGTCAGCGGGAGCAATGGTAGCGGGAGGTCTTGCCTTTACCATTCCGGGAATATGGATGCTTAATCCCGATGCGCAGGTAGGTTTGGCTGAATTAATAGTAGTTACTCTGGGCGGAGTTGTACTTGGTTTGATATTTACCGCTCTTTTCAGAAAGTATTTTATTGTGACCAAAGAACTTCCTTTTGCCATGGGACAAGCTGCCGCAGAAACCCTTGAAGTTAGTGATAAGGGTGGTAAAAAGGTAGGCTTACTGTTCATATCCATGGCTGCGGCAGGTGTGTTTACATGGCTTCGTGACTGGAAGATGAAGATTGCAAGCACACTTCTCAGCGCCAAGGCAGGGGTCTATGGTTCCTTTATGGGAATATGGCTGTCACCTATGTTGATTTCAATAGGTTACATAATCGGACCTGTAGTTGTGGGAGTATGGTTCCTTGGAGCTATCATAGGAGATTTTGGTATACTTATAGGCGGAACTGAACTGGGATTGTGGGATTCGGCAGTTGCTGCCAACATTAAATCCTCTTTGGGAATCGGTCTTATGGTAGGTACCGGTATAGGTATTCTTGTAAAGGGCATTATACCGAAAGCCAAAGATATATTCGGCTCCATGTTTATAAAAGACAGTTTAGGGGACAACTTCCTCAGCATGCGTTGGGCTCCCATAGTGATGGCTCTTTTAGCAGTTGTATTCACTGTTATTACCGACATGGGCCTTGTAGCGTCAATTGTTACCATTCTTGGAACTTGGCTTACCACATCTATGTCAGCCCAGTGCGTAGGACAATCAGGCATTAACCCGATGGAAATATTCGGAATAATCATACTCATAGCAGCAAAGGCCGTTTCGGGAATAGGCGGAGTTGAAGCTTTCTATGTTGCAGCTGTAGTTGCTATTGCATGCGGTCTTGTTGGCGACGTTATGAACGATTTTAAAGCAGGACACATGTTAAATACCGACCCTAAAGCACAGTGGATAGCCGAAGTTGTGGGTGGAATAGTAGGTGCTGTAGTATCCGTTTTAATCCTATTTGTAATACTGAAAGCATATGGACCGGAAGCCTTTGGCAGTGAAATGTTCCCTGCGGCTCAAGCTTCTGCAGTTGCGGCAATGGTAGGTGGAATATCCCACATGCCTGCCTTCATAATAGGATTGGTGGCAGCCACCATATTGTACTGCATCAATTTCCCTGTAATCACTTTAGGTCTTGGCGTTTACCTGCCGTTCTATCTGTCAGCAACAGCAGCTCTTGGCGGAGCCATAAGATTTGTCTGCGATAAAGTGGTGCCTAAGTTTGAAAAGGATGGAAAGGGAACTATTATAGCTTCAGGTCTTCTCGGTGGCGAATCCATAGTTGGAGTTATAATTGCTATGTATTACGCATTCCAGATTATCGCACAATAATATATAGACAAAGAACAGACGAAACATAGAAAAAAGAAAAGAAGAAACACAGAAAAATAGAACAGAAGAAACATAGAAAAAAGAAAAGAAGAAACATAGAAAAAAGCACAAATAAAAGATAAAAAAACATAAGAACAAAGAATTCAAATTTTTAAAAGAGAAGAGGCAAGTATGGAAGGGAAAATTGTCATTATAGACGGTAACAGCTTAATAAACAGGGCCTTTTATGCCATGCAAAGACCTATGATAACAAAGGAAGGTATCTACACTCAGGGTATATACGGTTTTATTAATATGCTCAACAAAATAGAGAAGGATTATGAGCCGGAATATTTGACAGTTGCCTTTGACCTTAAAGCCCCGACATTTCGCCATTTAGAGTATCAAGAGTATAAGGCAGGCAGAAAAGCAATGCCTCCGGAACTTGTCATGCAGATGCCGCTAATGAAGGATGTTCTCAGAGCGATGAACATCAAGATTCTGGAAATGGAAGGGTTTGAAGCAGATGACATTATCGGTACAGTAGCGGTAATGGGAGAAGAGGCAGGTTTGGAACCGCTTATCATAACGGGAGATAAAGATGCCCTTCAGCTTGTAACCGATAGAACAAAAGTCATAATTACCAAAAAAGGTATTACCGATTTTGAGTTATACGATCCTGAAAAAATGATGGAAAAGTACAACATGACACCTTCTCAGTTCATCGATTTGAAAGGGCTTATGGGTGACAGTTCCGACAACATTCCGGGAATACCGGGAGTAGGTGAAAAGACAGGAATCAAACTCATTGAGCAATTCGGTTCTATAGAAAACATGTTGCAGAATACGGAAGAAATAACCTCCGATAAGTTGAGAACAAAGGTGGAAGAAAATGCGCAGCTTGCATTGATGAGCAAAAGGCTTGCCACCATCAATGTTAATGTTCCCATTGAAGTGGAACTTTCCCAACTTCAATTTACGGAGCCTGACTATGATAAACTTGTAGACATATATACAAAGCTGGAATTTAACAGTTTCCTTAAGAAACTTAAAATTCCCGGTGAGCAGGCGGCAAAAGCTGAAATAATCATCCCGGATGTTGAAAAAATCATAGTTGAGAAGGAAGAAGACCTGAAGAATATAACCTTT
>JAZNUK010000031.1:0-10073 GCA_045592265.1 Candidatus Fimisoma sp.
TGAGTTTAAATCAATTGTGCCCGCATTTTCCGTAGACCACATAACAACTGATGAATAAGGAAGTGAGTAAATTTCAACTTTCTTTCCGGTGAGACCCTGAGCATCTTTAACGATAAGTCTCTTGTTAGTAAAAACTGCAACATCTCTTACAGTCTTGTAAGCAGCGACAGCTTCTTCTCCCGCAACTAAAAGTCCGGTAACATCACCTGGTACAGGTGCTTCGCTTATAAACGTCCATACTGTAACAGCAGCTACTTCGTTTGCCATAATAACATGACCTCCTTTGGTTTATTTTGGTAAAATTATATCACCTGCTCGCCGGTGTGTCACCCCCATTTTAACCACGACACCTATTAAAATTATAAACTACTTAACTACAACAAAAAACCATCCCCGTGTAAAACGCGGGGTTTTCTCTATACAAAAAGAGCTTTTCTTTAAAGTGAAAAGCTCCTTGAAATTTTTAAACTTTATTTTACAGCCTTCTTTGCTGTCTCGCAAAGTGTTGCAAATGCAGCTGCATCGTAAATAGCCATTTCTGACAGCATCTTTCTGTTGATTTCAATGCCGGACTTCTTCAGGCCGTTCATCAGCTGGCTGTAGCTGATTCCGTTCATTCTTGCGCCGGCGTTGATTCTTGCAATCCACATCTGTCTGTACTGTCTCTTCTTTAACTTTCTTCCAACGTAAGCAGATCTTAAAGATCTCATTACAGCAGGATTAGCTGCTCTAAATACTTTGCTCTTTAATCCGTAGAAGCCTTTAGCCTGCTTCAGGATTTTCTTATGTCTCTTATGTGCGTTAACACCTTTTTTTACTCTTGCCATGTTTTCTTACCTCCTAAACTCCGATTATTTTGCCATTGATCTGTGCATTCTCTTCAGATCTGCGCTCTTTAAAGTAGTAGCTTTTCTCAGGCCTCTTTTTCTCTTAGCTGCCTTCTTAGTAAGAATGTGGCTCTTGTACGCCTTATTTCTCTTAATTTTACCGGATCCGGTAAGTTTCATTCTCTTGCATGCTCCTCTATGGGATTTCATCTTATTCTTTGCCATGATGATTCTTCCTCCTAAATCAAATGTACATAAAATTATTAACTACTTGTCAGTCTTCGGTCCCAAAACCATAGTCAAACTGCGGCCTTCGAAAACCGGTTTTTTCTCAATGATTCCTACTTCAGAAACTGCCTCTGCAAAAGCATTCATAACATCCATACCCTTTGCAGCATAGTCTCTCTCTCTTCCTCTGAATCTAAGGCCCACCTTGACCTTATCTCCATCTGCCAGGAACTTGGAAGCAGTTTTTGCCTTGACCTGAATGTCATGGTCTTCGATAAAGGTACTCAATCTAATTTCCTTCACCTGAGTGGTTTTCTGTTTTTTCTTGGCTTCTTTTTCTTTCTTCTGAAGCTCGTAACGGTATTTACCGTAGTCCAGAATCTTACATACAGGCGGATTGGCATTAGGTGAAATATTAACTAAATCCAATTTCTTTTCATTGGCTAAATCCAACGCCTTCTCTGTAGGCATAACGCCAAGCATTGTTCCGTCTGTGTCGATAACTCTTACTTCCTTGTCACGAATTTCTTCGTTGATGAGATTCTCCTTGCTAATGGTCTTGCACCTCCTAATTTAATCGCTAAAAAAGCGGACACATGAAGTATCCGCCTATCTGCACGCAAAACTATCTCGCGTATCAAACTCTATTAACCCATTCCGGTGCACCGACCGGATAGGTGAGAAGCGGATAACTTCTACTTCATACCCTAGTAATATAGCATGGCTTCTTTATCTTGTCAAGATGTAAATTCTGCCGTTTTCTTCGATTTTTTCGCAAATTTCAAAAGCACTTTCAATGTCTTTGCCCACTGCTACCATGCCATGATTGGACATAATTGCTCCTACTCCATCCCCCAAAGCATCAACAGTGTTCTGTGCAAGTTTCTTTGTCCCCGGTCTGCCATACGCAGCCAATTTAATGCTTTCTCCCAAAAACTTACGATACTCGTTAACCACCGGCATATCCTTGTGGGCTGCAGCAAATGCACACGAATACTTAGCATGGGTGTGAATAACCGCACCTACATCAGGTCTACTTTGGTATATGGCTGCGTGAAGGCCTTTCTCCGATGTGGGCTTCACTTTTCCTTCATAGGAAAGGTTCGATATTGATACCTTGACCATATCTTCAGGTGTAAGTCTGGTATAATCTATCCCCGACGGAGTTGTGAGCATATAATTTTCATCAAGGCGAACAGAAACATTGCCCCAAGTTCCTTGCACTAATCCCCAGTCTACCAATTTCCTTCCGTATTCAACCAAGGTTTCTCTTAACCTCTGTTCCATATTATCTCACCTCCGCAGTCCTTACTGTTTCTTCTGTCTTTGAGTACTTTCCCTTATACAGAGCTTTCATCAATCTTGCTTCATTCTTGGAGATAGGATATCCACCACCTAGTTTTTGGGTGAGATAATATATTTCGGCAGATTTTTCAAGAACAGCCATCGCAACTATGGCTTCGTAGAGATTTCGTCCTGCTGTCAGTGTATATCCCACACCTTCCCCTTTAGAATTTACACCTCTCAAAACCATGCATCCTGAATTGTGCTTCATGGCCTTTTTCATGGATTTACCCTTTGCCTTATTCTTGTCTCGGCCATCTACAATGTAGCACATTGGACCTATAATCTGTGCCATATCGTCTATCATTGCAGGGAAGGGCTTTGCCTCCTTCAAGCATCTTGTCAGATAAGGAGTCTGAGAATACACAAGGGCCTTCATATCGTTTCTTGGAACCGGTAGTTCTTTCATGTACTTTTTTTCGATATCTTCCTCTGTCAAATTACTCAGGTCAGCGCCGGCTTTGGTGGAAAACACACCCTCCTCCGTCTCGATAACCATCATTGCCGCATCTCCTACAGGATACCCCTGAGATGTCATCATCTTTCCATATTTGTTTATTACTTCAAATACTTCGTTCATTTACTTTCTCCCTTACTATAGCCGGCATTTTGCCTGAAATGATGTGTTGAGTATGGGTTTTCAATATTACCGTTTAAAACGGCTTATTTCCAAACCTCAAAGCGTATTACTTTGCGCTTTCCTCGACAGCTACTGCTACTGCAACAGTCATACCCACCATAGGGTTGTTACCTGCACCGATGAATCCCATCATAGCTACATGGGCAGGAACGGAAGAAGATCCTGCAAACTGAGCATCCGAATGCATTCTTCCCATAGTATCTGTCATACCGTAAGAAGCAGGTCCTGCTGCCATGTTATCCGGATGAAGGGTTCTTCCGGTACCACCACCTGAAGCAACGGAGAAATATTTCTTGCCCTGTTCTATACATTCCTTTTTGTATGTGCCGGCTACAGGATGCTGGAATCTGGTAGGATTTGTGGAATTTCCCGTAATGGACACATCCACCTTTTCAAGGTGCATTATTGCTACACCTTCGCGAACATCATCCGCACCATAGCAACGAACCTTGGAACGTTCTCCCTTGGAGTAAGGAATTTCCTTTACAACGGCAACTTCACCTGTCTGGTAATTAAATTGGGTCTGCACATACGTAAAACCATTAATTCTGGATATTATCTGTGCCGCATCCTTTCCCAAACCGTTTAATATTACACGAAGCGGAGTTTTGCGAATCTTGTTTGCAGACTTAGCAATTCCGATTGCTCCTTCAGCGGCTGCAAATGATTCGTGTCCGGCAAGGAATGCAAAACAGTCGGTTTCTTCTCTAAGAAGCATGGCCGCCAAATTTCCGTGACCCAAACCAACTTTTCTATCTTCAGCTACGGAACCGGCAAGACAAAATGCCTGTAATCCTTCTCCAATAGCCTCTGCTGCATCAGCAGCTTTAATGCTGCCCTTTTTTAAAGCAATTGCCGCTCCGGCAACATAAGCCCAGCAGGCATCCTCAAAGCAGATTGGCTGAATCCCCTTAACTATCTCATAAGGATCAAATCCCGCATCTTTACAAATATTATGAGCTTCTTCCAAATCCTTAATTCCGTACTGTGCAAGAACGGCCAGAATCTTCTCAATTTTTCTATCATAATTTTCAAATGTAATCATAGCCGTTCCTCCTATTCGTGACGCGGGTCGATTTTTTTAACCGCTTCGTCAAATCTTCCATAAGTACCGGTAGCCTTTTCAATGGCTTCCATCGGATCAATACCGGCCTTGATTCCATCCATCATCTTGCCGATGTTTACATATTTATATCCTATGATATTGTCTTCTTCATCAAGACCTACCTCTGCAATATATCCTTCGGCAAGCTCTAAATATCTAGGTCCCTTTGCCTTGGTAGAATAAATGGTTCCAACCTGACTTCTTGTGCCCTTTCCAAGGTCCTCAAGTCCGGCTCCAATGGCTAGTCCTCCTTCGGAGAAGGCTGACTGGCTTCTGCCGTATACTATCTGAAGGAACAACTCTCTCATTGCTGTATTGATAGCATCACACACCAAGTCGGTGTTCAATGCTTCCAGAAGGGTCTTTCCTATGAGAATCTCACCTGCCATTGCCGCTGAGTGAGTCATGCCGGAACATCCCAAAGTCTCTATAAGAGCTTCCTCTATTATGCCATCTTTAATGTTGAGGGTAAGTTTGCACGCTCCCTGCTGAGGTGCGCACCAACCTACACCGTGGGTGAGACCTGAAATGTCTGAAATTTCTTTAACCTGAACCCATTTTCCTTCCTGAGGAATTGGAGCAGGACCGTGATAAGCGCCTTTGTTTACAGGACACATATTTTCTACTTCTTTAGTGTATATCATCTTTCCTCCTAAAAATTCAAGACTTGTAACTATAACTGCACTATATATTTAATCATATACCCATAAAATTTTCAATAAAAAAGGTGAGAAACTATTTTTTGTATCGAAATGCATTGAGTTTTTAAAATGGCTTCTCACTTAACTACACTTACTCAATAGATATTGTCTACTCTGTGGAGATAGTCCATTATCCATAATAGATTTCATAAATCTCCTAGCCGTTCCATGATACAAAACATCTGGTGGTCTGCTTTGAGTTTTAGAAATCTTCATAGGGATTGAATGACCATAAAATGCTCGAATTTTACTTCCAATAATTTCATGTCTTTTTTTATCTGACATATCAATCATTTGTTGTATATCCTCTTGAGTTACATTTTTCCATTCATTCTCCCTATGCAGTGCATCTAACAACTGTTCAATGGGAACCCAGCCCTCTTCATCCATTTCCAATTCATATTCCCAGGGGGCATGACGAAGTGCATATGAAATTTCTTTGCTCAATGCTTCTAATTTATTCATCTTCTATCACTTCAAACCCTTTCGCTATGAATTGAAACATTCCAATATCATCTAAATACAGAACATAATGTTTAGGGTTCCAAAAATTAAACTCCTCTTGATTTATATTCCTTAGTTCCTCCAGCCACTCCGAGTTTATTAACTCAACTATTTTATCATAAGATCCAAACAACACAGGAGTAAAATTTGCGTCAGTATGCTTATTACATATTACAGTATTAAAACAGACCGATACTTTTCGCATCCTATTTTCTTCATCAGATCCAATTAATTCAATCTTCATATCTAAATTTTTAATTTCTATAATAGGGTCCTTTTCTAAGGCGGATGAAAAAATTGGTAATTCGTATTTAATCTCGCTTTTCATTATTGGCCGCCGCTTTGTCTTACAGTTGATATTCCCTCTGAAGTTAACTTATTTCGTGACAATTGTCCAGAAAGCATTTCCTCATATAAGTCAACTCCAGTTCTATCAACAGCATTCCATTGACTTCTTGGTATTCCTGCACGAGTTAGAGCTTGAGATGTTCTGGTATTTAAAATTAATGTAGTCCTCTTTTTCTTTTCAACGACCGTATTAGAATGAGTTTTACTGAACAAAATTTTACCATATTTTCTCTTTCATTACTATAAAAAATTACCGGCAAAGATATACCGGTAATTCTTTATATTATACATATCATTTACTTGCATCATCATCCCAATTCTTTTCTCATAGTTGAAAGAGCGTTCTTTTCAAGTCTGCTGACTTGTGCCTGGGAAATTCCTATTTCCCTTGCCACCTCCATCTGGGTTTTTCCTTCAAAAAATCTAATGGTCAAAATATGCTTCTCTCTGGGACTTAATTTGTTCATAGCCTCGGACAGCGAGATGTTCTCTATCCACTTGGTGTCTGTATTTTTCGTATCTGATACCTGATCCATGACATAGATGGCATCACCGTCATCGTGAAATACCGGTTCGTACAGAGATACAGGTTCTTGTATGGCTTCCAGCGCAGTCACAACCTCCTCTCTTCCTACTTCCATCGCCTTGGCTATTTCAGTAATGGACGGTTCTCTTTGCAATTCTCTTGAAAGAATTTCCTTGGTTTGAAGTGCCCTGTATGCCATATCCCTAAGGGATCTGGAAACACGAATAGAATTGTTGTCTCTGAGATATCTACGAACTTCCCCTATAATCATGGGAACAGCATAGGTAGAAAATTTTACTCCGTGGCGCAAATCGAAGTTATCCAACGCTTTTATGAGACCGATACAGCCCACCTGAAAAAGATCGTCGGGATTTTCGCCTCTATTGCTGAAACGCTGAATAACGCTTAAAACAAGCCGTAAATTTCCTTTTATAAATTTATCTCTTATAGAGAGGTCTCCCCCTTTAATCTGATGCAACATTTCCATCATTTCCGTCTCTTTATAAAGAGGGAGTTTTGAGGTATCTACTCCGCATATTTCCACTTTGTTTGCCATACTACACACCAATCCTATCTATAAATATTTAAGTTTAGTTATGTACTATGGCCCATGGAGTTATGCGTACCAATAAATGGGGTGAAAGACGAAGAATTTATCCAAGTCTCTTTATCTCACGCTGGAGCCTGGTTATAATTCTTTTTTCCAATCTTGATATGTATGATTGAGAAATTCCAAGTTTGTCTGCAACTTCCTTTTGTGTCATTTCTCTTCCGCTTTTGAGTCCGAAACGCATTTCCATCAGTTCTTTTTCCCTGGGATCAAGTTTTTTCATAGCTCCGTAGAGAAGTTTCCTGTTAACCTCATCTTCAAGGCGGTGATAAACCAAATCATTTTCCGTTCCCAGGATATCGGAAAGCAATAGCTCGTTACCATCCCAGTCAACATTGAGAGGTTCGTCCAAACTCACCTCGCTTTTCAACTTTGCGGTCCTTCTCAAATACATGAGAATTTCGTTCTCAATGCATCTGGAAGCATATGTTGCAAGCTTGATATTTTTTTCCATTTTAAAGGTGTTCACCGCCTTTATAAGGCCTATGGTTCCTATGGAAATCAAGTCCTCCACATTCACCCCCGCGTTTTCAAATTTTTTGGCAATATACACCACCAATCTGAGATTTCTCTCAATGAGTATACTCCTTGCCTCCCGGCTTCCATTTGCATATTCGTTTAAAAGCCTGTTTTCTTCTTCCCTTTCCAATGGAGGCGGCAAAACGTCGTTACCACCTATATAAAAAAGAGCTTTAACCTTGCCCCCAAAGATTTTCCTTAGTTTCTCAATCAAGCCTGTCATCTGTATCACGGGCAAAAATTTAAACTCCTTATGCATTTTTTAATAATCCCCCTTCTAAAAAATCTCTATTGAGAAGAACTTCATACCTATCAAACTCTCCGTCATAAAAGGCTACACAGGCTCCATCTACTTTCTTTTCCTCAAATATCACGGTATCTGTTCTCAATCCTTCCAAGAAACCATGGTTTAGTCCCACAGTCTTGTATGGAATAATCACATATCTGGCAGGAACCTCTCTTGCTTGAAAAGGCAATTTGTCGGCACCTTTTTTGTCAAGAAGAACTACCGGTTTGCCCGTTGACGGCTCCCTCAGACTGTTCCCCGAATCTACAAACGCCGTAAAATAGTAATTTGTACCTTCTATGATTAAACACACTTTCCCCTTGATGGACAGTTGAGCCCTCGCTCCTCGGAGAAACCTTATAAACCAGTATGTAAAGCCAAAGGCCAAGGTGCCAAAACACAGCAGCCTAAAATAAGTAATGATATCTATGTAGACAATTCCCTGATGGGTAATTGCCGGCTCCTGTTGCCAAAGAAGTAACGCCATAACCGCGCCGCCGGATAAAAAAGTTAATACCATAAAAATCGCTGCAGTCTTTAATAAATAGCTTCTCCCAAAAGCTACATACACTACTGTAAACAAAGTAACCAGTCTTGTGATACCGTCCACCAAGGGATGTATTGCTGTAAAAACGAGAAACCCACTGAGTCCACACAGTATAGAAGCTGCCAAAATCCTCCACAGTATCGTCCTGTTTCCCATCAGCTTACCCGTCAGCAGCAGTAATAACAAACCCACTATGAAATTTTCAATAAACAGATACTCACCGTAAATTATCATGGCTCACCTCGTAGTTATCATGATACATAAAGGCAATGTAGAAATCTGTCGTAACGGGACACCCTTCTTTAATATTTTTTAAATATAAAACGGAGGAATCTTGCTGACCCTCCGTCCTGTTTTTTAAATAAAAGCATTAAATTGAACTATACTTTTTTCACCTACATCACCACCGGCTACTTCATCATTTTCTTTTTTCTGGCCAAAACTTTCTCCTTGGCATCTTCATAAAGTTCTTTTTCATCGTCTGTTTCAGGTGTGTATGGCGGAACCTTTTGTGACTTTCCGTTCTTGCCCATGGCCACCATGGTAAAGTGAGCACACAGTGCCATCTCAGGACCGTTTCTGGACTCCATGTCTTCCGAGTCTACTCTCACATATACATCCATGGAAGTGTTTCCCACATATGCGATAGTGGCAGTACAGGTAACTAAGGCTCCTACAAAAATAGGCAGATGGAAAATCAATTCATCCACTCTGGCGGTTACACAGTTACATCTTGCATATTTCATGGCTGCCGCACCTGCTGCCGTATCCATGAACTTCATTATTTCACCACCGTGAACATTTCCTGCCACATTTGCCTGATGAGGTAACATAACCTGGCTCATTACTACTTGATATCTTGCATCCATTTTTTATCTCCTTTCTCTCTCAAAATGATGCTATAACTTTTCAGAGGTAATTACCTCTTTCTCACTGTTTTTGTTTTCTTCCCCTTTTGGGCTTTCATCTTTGACCGGCAATAGGAAATTTACTCCTGAAGGAATCATTTTAATATGTATCTCCTCTGCATCGTAAATTTCTCCGTCTGCACATAGGCGCATAGTTTTGTCAAGGGGTGTTATGGTAGCTGTTTTGCACTGCTTAAAGCATAGATATTTTTCTATATCCGGCAACTCCATATGCGTCCCCTTAGAATAATGAGGAAACAGTCGCAAAAAATCTCGTCTGGTCACATTATAAACTATATTTACATCCATCAAACCGTCTTCCAGTGATGCCTTAGGTGCACTGTTAACTCCTCCACCACAGAAACCACCGTTGGCAATGGCGGTAAGGAGAACATCTCCCTCTTCAACAACTCGGCCGTCGATCTCCACTTGTAACTTGGCGCCTTTTTTCTTCACGAAAGTCCCGGCAACGGCAGCCAAATATGCAAAAGAACCCTTTATAAATGGATATTCTTTGAGATGGGCCGTCAAATCGGCAACATTGCAGTCAAATCCAATGTTAAACATATTGGCACAGTATCTGACTTGCTCTTTGCCGTCAATAACTCCTTTATACTCCATAACGTCGCTTTTAAACAATTTACCCCGCAACTGGTCTGCAACACTGAGAAAATCACCTGTGTAAGGAAAATTTCTCACAAAATCGTTGCCCGTTCCAATGGGCATAACTCCTACAGAAGCACAATGGTGTCCCATTATTCCATTGACCACCTCATTGAGGGTTCCGTCTCCACCGCAAGCGATAAGTCGAATCTCCTCCCCCTGTTGTTCCGCTTCGGCCACTGCCACCCTGGCAAAAGCCTCTGCATCTCCGACTCCTTTAGTCATATAGAAACCTGCCGGAATACCCATTGTTTCAGAGGTTTTACTTATGGTTTCCTTGAGTTTATCAATACCTTTTCCTTTTCCTGCTTTAGGAT